>JAQUPL010000001.1:312818-625636 GCA_028716565.1 Candidatus Omnitrophota bacterium | reverse complement strand
ATTATCATCCCTAAAGAATAATTTCGGTGACAGCTTGTCCTATAGCAATTTGATTGCGGAGGATATACTTAATTATCGGGAAATAAGTATACTGTCACCTTAATTCCTTATAGGATGAATTTGGGGTTTTTGAGGAGAGGGTTGTTCTTTATTTCGCCGGCGACCTTTTCAGAGAGGCCGGGTTTGCCGAGCTTATAATACATATAGTTCTTATATCCCTCCACGCCGGGCTGGTCGAAGGCGTTGACTCCCAGCAGTTCCCCCTCAAAGGCCGTTGCCATTTCGAAGAAGAAGAGGAGAGCGCCCCAATTATAGGCCGAGGCCTCGCGCATTATTATCGTGCAGTTCGGCCTCGATTCCCGCACGAGAGCCCACTCAGTCGCTTCCTGGGCGAGCGTGATCATCTCCGAGAACTTTCTTCCGGCTAGGATGCCGCTTTCCGGGCCCGAAGGGACCTTGATCTCATTGTTAAATTTTTCGACCCGGATAAAGGTCACGACCTTATTATTCATCCCCTCGATGTTGTTCTGCTGGATGGAATGCAGGTCGTTCGTCCCGCGCGCGGAGATAGGAGTGCGCCCGGCGTTTACTACGCGGCCGGTGTCGTTTACCCATTCCTCGCGCCCTTCCCGCGCCTTGTTTATCTTCCTGGCGTATTTCTTCCCCAGGCTCTCGGCGAGCATCTGGACGTACCAGTCGGCCGTGGATTTCAAAGTCTCGGAGAAAGGCATTATTATGGCTATATCCTTGCCTTTCATCCTGTAGAGTATCGTGTGCAGGGCCGCGTACATGTATGCGGGGTTCCTGTAGAGGTCGGGCGAACCGCACCTTTTGCACATATCAGCGGCTCCCTCGAGGACTTCTTCTATGTCTACTCCGATTATCGCGAGATGTAGGAGGCCCATGTTGAATTCCGAGAACCTTCCGCCCACGCCTTTCATCAGCGGGAGATTCCTGAAACTCAGCTTGTCCTTCTCCCGGTGCCCGTCTACGATCTTGCGCAGGCTCCCTGATTCCGGGTCGGTAATCGCGAATATCTGCCTGCCGTAATCCTTGCCCGCGCCCTTCTTAAGCCAGTTCTCGACGGCGATAAAGGCGGCCTTTGTCTCGGTCGTCTCGCCCGATTTGGAGATGACGGCCACAAATGTCTTTTTCGGGTTTAAATTTTTCAGCAGCACGGACAGGGTGTCCGGGTCGAGGTTGTTCCCCTCGAAATATACCCTCGGCCGTTTCTTCCTAGCGCCGGCGAATTCGTTATAATAAGGAGGGCAGAGGGCGTCCTGCGCCGCCTTAAGGCCGAGATACGAACCGCCTATACCCAGGGATATTACGTTCTCATATTTTTTCGCTATCTCGTTCCCCAGGTCCCGGATCCCTTTTATTTCCTTTTTATCCTGGAAAGGCAGGCGCGTCCATTCAAGGCCTAATTTTACCCTGTTGCGGCTGTCGGCCAGGACCGAGGCCAGGTGTTCATGAGCCTCTTTTACGGCGTAGGAAAGGGCGTTTAATTCCGTTTCCTCGACGCCGTTCTCTTTTCCGACATTGAAACCGAACATGTTATTGAAATCGAATTTCAGTTCTTTCATCGTAGCGCCCTTTCTGTTTTTGGTTTGCCTATTTTACTACTCTTTGATACAATAAATCAACAGAATCCACCCTTTCCTTAATAAGGAGGCACGCCATGCGCGAGAACGTCGCCATCGTAAATGATTTCACGCAGGAGGACACCTGGCGGATATTCAGGATAATGTCCGAGTTCGTCGACGGATTCGAGACACTTTCCAAGGCCGGCCAGGCCGTGTCGATATTCGGCTCCAGCCGTTTCAAGCCCGGCAGTAAATACTACAGGATGGCCGAGGAGACCGCTTACCTGCTCGCCAAGGAAGGATACGCCATCATAACCGGCAGCGGCCCCGCGATCATGGAGGCCGCAAATAAGGGCGCGAAGAGGGCGAAAGGCCACTCGATAGGCCTGAATATCCAGATACCTCTCGAACAAGAAGCCAATAAATACGTGGACACCCTCCTCGATTTCCGCTATTTCTTCGTCAGGAAAGTCATGTTCGTAAAATACGCGAAGGCCTTCGTGATAATGCCCGGAGGCTACGGCACGCTCGACGAATTCTTCGAGGCCATCAACCTTATCCAGACCCAGCGCATCCAGAAATTCCCGGTAGTCATCATGGGAAGCGAGTACTGGAAAGGGATGATCGACTGGCTCAAATCTACGGCCCTCAAGAGCGGGGCAATATCCAAAGAAGACCTTAAGCTCTTCACGATCGTGGATGAGCCGAAAGACGTTGTCGGTGTGATAAAGAAATTTTACAAAAATCAGGCGAGAGAATAATCAGCGTGAAAACTATAAGGCTCAAACCAATAAACATCACCGGTAAGATACTCCTGCGCCTCGAGAAGAAGGGGTTGGTAAGGACGCTTAAGCCGACGGCAAAGATATTGCGCAGGACGGCAAAAAACGGCCTCGTCGATACCATCTATTCTTCGCCGGTCGAGCACGGCACTCATAAACTCATCTGCGTCAGGCCGGATAACGGCTGCGGGATCGCCCTCAACTCGCATCCCCACAACGAGGAATTCATAGTGATAAACAATACGGGCCTGAAGCTAAAACCGGTGCTGATGGCCATAGCCCTGTCCAAACACAGGGATATAGAGAGGAAGGCAAAAAAGGGGAGGCTGACATCAAAGGATTTCCTTCTCCTGCGCCTCAAATATAACGACCACAAGACCTGCGTCTTCACGATGCTCAAGGACACGCCGCACTGCGAGATGTCAGAGCCGGGCAGGGGCAGGGCGTCCATCTTCTTCGTGAGCGAACCCGCAAACCTGCCGATGAGTTACCTGGACATGGCCGGTTACGCTTTCGCCTTATAGAGATACTAGCCTATGACTTTCGATCTCGCCGCAATAACGAATATAATCAAGGAAGGGTCGCCCTGGACTTTCGTCGTCGTCTTCTGGGCGGCCGCGGTCCTCAGCCTCGCCTCTTGCACCATAGTCAGGATACCGGTGATAGTCGGCCTTATCGGCGGCGTCTCCACGTCCAAGAAGAAAGCGTTCCTGCTGACCCTCTCTTTCGTATCCGCCCTCGTCCTGAGCTATACGCTTATGGGCGTCATGTTCTCCCTTATAGGCACGCTCGCAGGCCATATGATGAGGTTAAGCCGGTACTTTTATTATCTCGCGGCTATCATCGTGCTCCCGGTAGGCCTGCATATGGCGGGGCTTATCAGGTTCAGGTTATTTGAGGATGCCGTATCGCGCGGTTTACAGATACGGCACGGCGGAATGATGGGCGCTTTCCTCTTCGGCCTTGTCTTCGTCCTGTTCGAGGCGCCTACGTGCCCGGTCTGCGGCCCGTTCCTTTTAGTCATCGCGAGCCTCGGCATACTTAAGCAGAACCCCGCCTATTGCATCCTGTTATTTTTCACCTACGCGCTCGGCCAGGCGCTCCCGATAATACTGGTCGGGGTCTTCAGCGGTATCGTCAAGTATATCCACCCCAAAGTGGAGGCGGTGGAGAAGGTCGCCTCAATAATAGGCGGCAACATACTCATATTGCTGGCAATATCCTTATTTATTCTGGGATGACAATGATAGAGATAGGAAAAAAAAGAAATTATATCATAAGCGCGGCGCTCATCGCGGTATCGTTTATCGCGCTGAGGCCGGCCCTGGCGTATCTGCTCTATAGGCGCGCGGGTGATTACATGAGCGCGAGGATAGTCCCCGACGCCGCGAGGACTTATGAGAAGACGCTCGCCTTTAACGCGAAAGACGTCGACTCGAGGAACTGGCTGGCTTATTGTTACAGCCTGATGGGCCGAGACGGTGAGGCCCTCGTTGAATACAAGAAGGTGATAGGCCTGGATCCGGACAATGCCGTCGCCCTTTTTGACGCGGGAATGATATATAAAAAAGGGGGAGATATCAAAACGGCAAAGGAATATTTCTCTAAAGCCGCCGCCGCGGGGAAAAGCCCGAATGTCACCGACCAGAATCATAAGTTTTACACAAGGTCCGCCCGGACGATGCTGGAGATCATCGCGAAAAAGGAAAAAGGACGCGCCGCCCCGTAGCGGCTTTACACCGCGCCTTTATTAAGGTGCGGGGTTGACAGGTTTCCGCAGGTATGATATAGTACCAGCACTAGTTTCCCGCCGGGAACCTTTGATCAAACTTCGGAGAACAAGACCAAGATGCACCGCGAAGAAAAATTATCCGCCGATATCGAGAATATCGTCAAGAAATGGGAGGGCAAGAAGGGCAGCCTGATCATGATCCTGCACGATATCCAGAACCTTTACGGATACGTCCCGCGCGCGACTTCACTCCAGCTTTCCAATTACCTCGATGTCCCGCTAGCGAGGATATACGAAGTCATCACGTTTTACCATTTCTTCAAGCTTGATCCGCCCGGAAAGCACCTGATCCAGGTCTGCATGGGCACCGCCTGCTACCTCAAGGGCGCCTCAGACCTCCTCCATGAACTGCGCGACATACTCGGCGTCAGGGAAGGGTCTACCAGCAAAGACGGGCTTTTCCACCTCGAGGTCGTAAGGTGCCTCGGCTGCTGCGGGCTTGCCCCGGTCGTGAAGGTCGACAACAAGGTCTACAGCAAGGTCACGAAGGACCGCGTTGCGGATATACTCTCCGAATATGAACAGGAACAGGTAGCCAAATGAGCAAGATAACAAAAGAAGAGCTTGATAGTATGGCGAAGCAGCCGAAAAAAGAAGATAAGGACTGGATAAAAGTAGGGATGTCAAGCTGCGGCATCGCAGCCGGCGCGGAAGAGGTATTTAAGACGCTTACCGAAGAGGTAAAGAAGAGGAATATCAAGGTAGCGATTAAGAAGTGCGGTTGCGCCGGGATGTGTTCGGTCGAGCCGCTCGTCGAGGTGAACGTCGAGGGGATGCCCCAGGTCACCTACGGCAAGGTGAACAAGGACGTCGCGATACAGATCCTGGACGACCACATACACAGCCACAGGCTTGTAAACGACCACATATACGATATACAGGCAAAGAAACCGAATGGATAGGAATATAGTATATATAAAAGATACCGGCATATTGCAGCCGGACAGGACAAAGGATGTCTACGCGGCATTCCTTAACGGCCTACGCGACCGCGGCATGCAGGATTCGGTAATGGCTGTCCGCGTCGCCGATATCGGCGCCTATAACCAGGGCGTCGTGATAAAGGTCCTGCCGGATACGACCTATTATAACGTCAAGGACGCGGATATCAACCGCATCGTAGATTCCATAAAGGAAGGCAAGGCCGTCCAGGGCCTGGCCGCGCGCAAGGAACCCAAACAATTAAGGATAGTCCTCAGGAACTGCGGCGTTGTCGACCCGGATAATATCGACGATTATCTTGCCAGGGACGGTTACCAGGCGCTAAAGAAAGTCCTCTTCGACCTGAAGACCCCGGAAAAAACGATAGATGAGATAAAGAAGAGCGGCCTGCGCGGAAGGGGCGGCGCCGGATACCCGACCTGGATGAAGTGGAATTTCGCGAAACAGATGGTCTCAGACCAGAAATACGTCATCTGCAACGGCGACGAGGGCGACCCGGGCGCTTACATGGACAGGAGCGTGCTCGAGGGCGACCCGTACTCGGTCGTCGAGGGGATGATGATAGCCGGTTTTTCCGTCGGGGCCACAATGGGATATTTTTACATAAGGGCCGAATACCCGCTCGCCGTCGACAGGGTCCAGAACGCCATCGACCGCTGTTACGAGCGCGGGCTGCTGGGCAAAAATATATTGGGAAGCAATTTTAATTTCGGCCTCGAGATAAGGCTCGGCGCGGGCGCTTTCGTCTGCGGCGAGGAGACGGCGCTCATAGCGTCTATCGAGGGTAGGAGAGGAACGCCGCATCCGCGCCCTCCTTATCCTTCGGTAAAGGGCCTCTGGGAGAAGCCGACGGTAATAAATAACGTCGAGACCCTCGCCAACGTCCCTTATATCATATTAAAAGGCGGCGATGTCTTCGCGCGCGTCGGCACGGCGACGTCGAAAGGCACAAAAGTTTTCGCGCTCACAGGCAAGATAAAGAATTCCGGGCTCGTCGAGGTCCCGATGGGCACCACTATCCGGGAGATAGTCTTTGATGTTGGCGGCGGCATATTCAATAACAAGGCGATCAAGGCGATACAGACAGGCGGCCCGTCCGGCGGCGTCATACCAAAGGATTTCCTCAATACGCCGGTAGATTACGAAAACCTCCAGAAGCTCGGCTCGATAATGGGCTCGGGCGGCATGATAGTCATGGACGAGGACGACTGCATGGTAGATATCGCGAGGTTCTACCAGAGGTTCTGCTTTGAGGAGTCGTGCGGAAAATGCTCGCCGTGCAGGATCGGCACCGCCCAGATGCTTAACACTTTGAGCAAGATCGCAGAGGGGATGGGCGAGCTGAGCGACCTCGATAATTTACGGAGGATCTCGCAGGCGATGCAGAAGGCCGCGCTCTGCGGCCTCGGGCAGACCGCGCCTAACCCCGTCGTATCGACGCTAAGGTATTACCAGGACGAGTATGAAGTCCATATTATTAACAAGAAATGCCCGTCGAAGAAATGCCGCAACCTTTTGAGCTATAAGATAATCCCGGAGAAATGCAAGCGGTGCTCGGTCTGTATGATGAACTGCGAGGCGAAGGCGATAACCGGGAACAAAGACGACGGCTACGTCATTAACATGGACAAATGCGTCCGCTGCGGCAAATGTTTCGAGGTCTGCAAGTTCAAGGCGGTATCAAAGGAATAATAATGGCAAAATCCATACAGGCGAAGATAAACGATATATTTATAAAGGTCCCCGAGGGGACGACGATACTCGAGGCGGCAAGAAGCGTCCAGATAAAGATACCGACGCTCTGCAAGCACCCCGACCTGCCGCCGTCCGCTTCATGCGGCATCTGCGTCGTCAAAGCAAAGGGCTCGAACAAGATGCTCAGGGCCTGCTGCACCCCCTTAGACGAGGGTATGGAGATAACGACCCACGATCCCGAGATAGTCGCGATAAGGCGCAGCGTCCTCGAACTGATACTTTCGAACCACCCGAACGACTGCCTGATCTGCGGCCGCAACAATAACTGCGAGCTCCAGAAGATAGTCGCGGACTTCGGCATCTCCGAAGAATATTTCCCGAAAATAAAGCGCGACCTTCCGATGGATGACTCGACCAAGGCCGTCGTCCTCGAGCCGGAAAAATGCATTTTGTGCGGCAGGTGCATATATGTCTGCCAGGAGATGCAGGACGTATGGGCGCTCTCGTTCCTCCAACGCGGCATAAAGACAAGGTTCTCTCCGGCCGGCGATATAACGTTGGCCGAGTCGCCGTGCATAAAGTGCGGCCAGTGCTCGGCGCATTGCCCGACCGGCGCTATCGTCGAATATTTCGACGTGCCGAAGGTCTGGAAGGCGCTCGAGAATGCCGATAAATATTGCGTAGTGCAGATCGCCCCGGCAGTCAGGGCCTCCATAGGAGAGGCGTTCGGAGTCGCGGGAAAGAATTACACGGGGAAATTGTACGCGTTATTGAGGAGGCTCGGTTTCAAGGCCGTATTCGATACGAGCTTCGCGGCCGATGTCACTATTATGGAAGAGGCGAGCGAGTTCGAGCAGAGGTTCGTGAAAGGCACGAAGCCGCTTCCATTGATCACGACCTGCTGCCCGTCGTGGGTGGATTTCATGGAGAAGTTCCACACGGATATGATAGAGCATTTTTCGTCCTGTAAGTCGCCGCACGAGATACTAGGCGTGCTCTCCAAAACATATTATGCCCAAAAGAACAACATAGACCCTTCTAAGATAGTCATGGTCTCGGTAATGCCCTGCACCGCCAAGAAATACGAGATAACCAGGAGCGACGAGATGTCCGCCTCGGGTTACCAGGATATAGATATCGTCATGACGACAAGGGAGCTCGCGCTGATGATAAAACAGGCGGGCATAGATTTCATGAACCTTCCCGATGAAGAATCGGACACGATACTCGGCGAATACGCGGGCGCCGGCGTCATCTTCGGCTCGACCGGCGGCGTCATGGAAGCCGCGTTAAGGACAGCGAATTATTTCATAACCGGAGAAGAACTGAAGAAAGTCGACCTCGATGTTGTCAGGGGCCTGAAGAGGGTCAAAGAGGGCGAGATCGAAGTCGGCGGCAAGAAAGTCCGCGTCGCGGTCGCGCACGGCATGGCGAACGTCGAGTACGTCCTGAATAAAGTAAGGGAAGCGAAGAAGGCCGGCAAGGAATTGCCCTACCATTTCATAGAAGTAATGGCCTGCCCGGGCGGCTGCGTCGGCGGCGGCGGACAGCCCTACATGGTGACCGACGAAGTCAGGACGCTCAGGGCCGCGGCGCTATATGAAGACGATAAGACAAAAGCGGTGCGCTGCTCGCACCAGAACCCGTATATAAAGAGGCTTTACAAGGAATTCCTGGAGAAGCCGTTGAGCGAGAAATCCGAGAAACTTCTCCACACGACATATAAAGGACGGCCTGTCTATAAGAGATAGGCAGGGACGGTTCTCGAGCCAATCAGAGAAGTGTCCCCAAAATACCTGCGGCGAGGAGGCGACTCTGAGGCCAAGGGGCTGAAAGTAACATCTTTAGCCCGGCTTGGCTCACATGCCGGGTTTTTTATTAGATAATTATGGTGACAGTATACTTAATTATTTAAGGAATAGGGAATTAAGTATACTGTCACCGAAATTCAGGAGGGAAGATGAACAAGAGACTGGGATTTATGGGGATAATAGTGACGGACAGGAACAGGCAGGCGGGCGAGGTCAACAAGATCCTGTCGGAATTCGGAAATATCATCCAGGGGCGGATGGGCATTCCATACAAAGAGAGGAATTGTTCGATAATAACGCTCATAGTCGACGCGACGACCGACGATGTCGGCGCGCTGACCGGAAGGCTCGGGCTGATACCCGGCGTTTCGGTAAAATCCGCGCTCAGTAAAGGAAATAAATGATAAAGACCCCGAAATCATTACGTTTGCAGATAGGCCTGTTCGGCAGGACAAACGTGGGCAAGTCCAGTTTCCTTAATTTTGTGGCCGGGCAGGACGTGGCCATAACGTCGCCGGTCGCCGGCACAACCACGGATGTCGTCGAGAAATCGATGGAGCTCCTTCCTGTGGGGCCTGTCGTATTCCTCGATACCGCCGGGCTCGATGACATATCGACGCTCTCCGACCTGCGCCTTAAGAAGACCGCAAAAATATTCGACAGGGCAGATATCATAACGCTTATAACCGAGGCCGGCGCCTGGACCGGATACGAGGAGAAGACCGTCGAAGAGGCGCGCAAGAGGGAGATCCCGCTGATAATAGTGATAAACAAGGCGGACCTGAAGAAGCCGTCGGACGACTTCCTCGCGAAGATGTCCGCAGTGACGACGCGCGTAATGGCGTGTTCATCCCTGGGCTACAACGAGACGATACTGGACGCCGGGAATACGCGCGACGCGAGCGTCGAAAAATACAAGAGATTCCTCCTCGAAATATGCCCCGATGATTTCCTGAAGCCGCCGCTTTTGACCGGGGACCTCGTGCCGAAAGGCGGCATCGCGGTATTGATAATGCCGATAGACAAGGAAGCGCCGAAAGGCCGGCTCATACTGCCGCAGGTCCAGACGATCCGCGACGTCCTCGATAACGACGGCATCTCGGTCGTGGTGAAGGAGACCGAATACCTCGCTTCGCTCAAGACTCTCTCAAAACGGCCGGATATCGTCGTCTGCGACTCACAGGTGGTCTTAAGGATGGTGAAAGAGACCCCTCCGGACGTAAAATGCACTACGTTCTCAATAATATTCATAAGATATAAGGGCGATCTCGTCGAGATGGCAAGGGGCGCCGCGGCAATAGAGCGGCTCAAGCCGGGCGACAAGGTGCTCATCGCCGAAGCGTGCAGCCACCATGCGATAGAGGACGATATCGGCCGCGTCAAGATACCTCGCTGGCTGAATAAATTCGCAGGCGGCGAGATATTATTCAAGGTATGCTCCGGGCGCGATTATCCCGGCAACCTAAAAGAATATAAACTGATAATACATTGCGGGTCGTGCATGATAACGCGCCGCGAGATGCTCACGAGGATAGAGAAGGCGAAAGAGGCGGGCGTGCCGATAACCAACTACGGCCTCGCGATATCGCTTTCTCAGGGAGTGTTGGAAAGGGTCTTGTCTCCTTTCCCCGCGTCCCTGGAGGCATTCATAAATGAAAGGGAAAGATCAGTCAAGGGGGCCAGCCGATGAAATACATAGACGAAAACAAGATACAGGAACTGCTCAACAGCGCGGGCAAAGCCGGCGAAGACAAGATCGACGCGATACTGGATAAGTCGCGCTCACTCAAGCGCCTTACTCTCGACGAGACGGCCGCGCTTCTGGCGGTCAATGACCCGCGCCTGGTAAAAAAGATATTCGAGGCCGCGGCTTACGTCAAGAATGCCATTTACGGCAACCGCGTCGTCCTGTTCGCGCCGCTTTATATCTCGAATTTTTGCGCGAACAAATGCGTCTATTGCGCGTTCCAGTCCGGCAATCCCGAATTAAAGAGGAAATACCTCAATGCCGCCGAGATCCGCGAGCAGGTCGAGTGGCTGCTGAAGAGGGGGCACAAGCGCATCCTCGTTGTCGCAGGCGAATCAGGCGTCCCCGGCAAGTCAGCTATTGAATATTATACAGAGGCGGTCGAGGCCGCGTATTCCGCGCGCGTAGGCCAGCACTATATAAAGAGGGTGAATATAAACTGCGCGCCGCTGTCGATAGAAGACTTCAAGAAACTCAAGGCCGCGAACATCGGCACGTTCCAGCTATTCCAGGAAACTTATCATGACGAAACTTACAGGAAATGCCATCTTAAAGGGCCGAAGAGCGACCCTGACAACCGCCTCGACGCCATCGACCGCGCTTTCGCGGCCGGCATAGACGATGTCGGCATCGGCCCGCTTTACGGGCTCTACGATTACAGGTTCGAGACGCTGGCGATGATGATGCACATCGAGCATCTTGAGAAAAAATTCAACGTCGGCCCGCACACGATATCTGTGCCGCGCATCGAGCCGGCGGTCGGTTCGGAATTTTCCCTGCACCCGCCTTACCAGGTCTCTGACGACGATTTCAAAAAACTCGTCGCGATCATCCGCCTGTCGGTCCCGTATACGGGAATGATACTTACGACCAGGGAGACGGCGCAGATGAGGGATGAGGTTATAAGCCTGGGCATTTCGCAGATAAGCGCCGGGTCGAAGACCTCGCCGGGAGGATATTCCGACAGCGAGAAGTGGGACGGGCAGTTCGCTACGAGCGACAAGCGCAGCCTCGAAGAGCTCGTCGGAATGCTCATCGAGAAGAATTATATCCCGAGTTTCTGCGCCGCGTGCTACCGCAGGGAGAGGACAGGGGAAAGCTTCATGAGTTTGGCAAAACCCGGCCTCATCAAGGGCATGTGCAGCGTCAACGCGCTCGTCACATTCAAGGAATACCTCGACGACTTCGCCTCACCCCAAATAAAGCGGGAAGGCTATAAACTTATCGAACGCGAGACCGCGAAACTCGACGAAAACTCCCGCGGCCAGATCTCGAAACTCTTCGCCGCCGTCGACTCCGGCCTCCGCGATGAATATGTCTAATAATTATGGTGACAGCTTGTCCTATGGCAATTCGAATGCGGAGGATATAATTAATTATGGAAATAAGTATACTGTCACCGAAATTCTTTCGCTCGAGGACGAGAAACCGCTCCGCGAGCTTTATGATCTCGCCGACGGCGTTCGTAAAAAATACGCCGGCGACGCGATCCTCCTGCGCGGGCTCGTCGAATTCTCCAACTATTGCGCCAAGAGTTGCTATTATTGCGGGCTAAACGCCTCGAACAAGTCCCTGGAAAGATACCGCCTGACAAAAGAGGAAATACTCAACAGCGTTTCGCAGATAGCGGCCTGTAAAATAAAGACCGTCGTCCTGCAATCGGGCGAAGACCCGGCGCTCAAGCCGGAATGGCTCGCCGCTCTCATCAAAGAGATAAAATCAAGATATGATATCGCGGTGACCCTTTCGGTAGGGGAGAGGCCGCGCGAAGATTATAAATTATGGAAGGACGCCGGCGCGGACAGGTATCTCCTCAAGATCGAGACCTCCGACAAAAAACTCTACGATTCCCTCCATTGCGGGATGGATTTCGAGGACCGCCTGCGCTGCCTGCGCGACCTGAAAGGCCTTGGTTACGAGACCGGCTCGGGCATAATGGTCGGCCTACCCGGCCAGACTTTGCGCTCCATCGCCGCCGACATTTTGTTTTTCAAGGAATGGGATTTTGATATGATAGGCATCGGGCCTTTTATCCCGCACGGCAAGACGCCCCTGGCGGATAATACCGCCGGCGATGTAAACCTCGTCCTTAAAACACTGGCGCTCACCCGCATCGTCACGAAAAGGGCAAACCTCCCGGCGACCACCGCCCTCGGCAGTTTAAGCAAAGATTTCAGGGTAGAGGGGCTGAAAGCCGGCGCCAATGTTCTTATGCCCAACTTCACGCCCGCGCCTTACAAGAAATTATACGAGATCTATCCCAACAAAAGATGTATCAGCGAATCGGCCGGCTCCTGCGCCCCGTGCATGGAGTCCCTCGCCGCCTCGATCGGCCGCACCATCGCCTGATCGGGGACGTTAATCTTATTGAAGTAATGTCCTGCCGGAGTTATAATCTACCTATAAATACAGGAGGTAGCAAAATGAAGAAGGCGGTGTTTGTCGCGGTGTTTTTGTGCGGTTTAGCGCTGGTCTGCGCAGCCGGCGTGGCGCGCGCCGCATCAGCGGATTTTTTCACGGACGTCATCGATGAAACCAGCGGCCAGTATATGTATGCCTATGGCGGCGGGACGACTTTCGAGATCGAGAAGACGGGCTCTCACTCGGGCGAAGGGTGCCTGAAGGCGGATTTCGATTGCACGCAATGGTCGGGCGCGGTCGTAGGGCGGAATCCCCTGATCCCCCCGGTTGACCTGACAAAGTTCAATAAACCCGCGGTCGAGTTCTGGGTCAAGGGCGCCGCAGGCGGAGAGAATTTCGAGGTATTATTGATCGACGCCGATGATAACGACGGCAACAAGACCGAAGTTGGCGTGATGGCCACACCGGCTTACGTCAAGACCACAAAGGAGTGGCAGAAGGTGGCCATACCTTTTAACGTGTATCCCAAGAAAGGGCAGTATTGGGATAACACCTCGGCCAAGATGGTCACGGATGTCAATTTCAATCCTGCGGAACTCAAAGAAATAAAATTCGCCGTGGGGCCCAAATATAACATAGGCAAGGATTCCGTGATAATATACATCGACGACCTTAAGATAGTCGATATGCCGTAATAATTTTGGTGACAGTATACTTAATTATTCCAGCTTAGGGCCCGGCTTTCTTTTCCGCAGGGCCCTTCCTGTTTTATCCTCAAGTTCGATCAAGAACGCTTCACTTCCCATCGGCCGGCATGTCCTCGCATGCTTTCTCAGGAGTTGTTTATTATTCTCATCATCTTCAGTCAAAAATGAGCCCCAGTCTGTAATTTCAGAATCCAGGAAGCTGCCAGAGAGAAGGGCATCGCCGGCCTTAAATACGTGCGCTCTCGCGCTCGACCATAAGTAATCTTCAGCTTTTTCGACGATCCCCGCCCTCACGGGATTCCGCTCGACATAACGCATCGTAGCATAAAGGTATCTGCCTTCAAGAGGGTAGGAGTTGAACCTGCTTTGCCAGAGATGGCCTTTCCATTCATTCCGCGTATTTATGGCCAGGGCGTATTTCCTGTGCGTCTCACCAAAACACAGCGCAAGGCTTTCCTCATTCTTCGGGATTGCGACCAGATGGACGTGATTGTCCATTAGACAATAAGCCCAGAACTCGACACCGGTTTTTGCCGCGCATTTTTTCAAAAGGCGCAAATAGAATCTCCTGTCAGCGTTACTGAAGAATACCCTTTGGCTTCTGCTGCCGCGCTGGACAATGTGATGCGGATAACCGGGCGCCACGACTCTCGCTATTCTTCCCATGCTATATAGACGTAAAAAAAGCGAATATTCTTTCAAATATTTTTGGAGAGAGAGGGGGGGAGAGAGAATTAAGTATACTGTCACCAACCCCCCGAAATTTATTCCACAAATAAATTTTCTTGACCTTGTATTTTGCAAATGATAAACTACGATAACAACCTTACCTCGGGTTGAAATTCATAATGGGGTTTATTTTTTCACTAATTAATGCCCTCGGGGGCAAAATGAGACTTTTCCTAAGAATTTTCCTTACATTAACCTTATTTATTGTTATATTCGGTGCAGTGTACGCCGAAGATACAACCCCTCCCATGTGTATCGGTCTCTATATAAATGGCGGCGCTTCCTACGCTAAGAGCACTCCGGCGACCATCTGGTTCTTCGCCTATGATCCGCAATCCAAAGTAACTGAGATGTCATTCTCGAACGATAACATCACCTGGTCGGCTCCCGAGCCCTATAGGTGGTCAAAAAATATCGTGCTGCCTTCCGGAGACGGCACTAAGACCATCTATGCCAAGGCAAAAGATGCCGCCGGAAACTGGTTATATCCGGCCCACGCTTCAATAATATTGAATACTCAGCCCCCGGATGATCCCAATCCCCCGGATGATCCCCAGCCCCCGGACGGTGGCGAATCAAAAATAACTTTCTCGTCTCCCTATAACGGCCAGATTTTAGAAGAAAAATCTATTTTGATAGGAGGAAGGCTCGACCCTTACGGCCATATCTCTAATATTACCGTAAACGGGCAACCTTGTAAGCTTGATGTTGGAAATAATATTTTTACCGGACCAACACTCCTAGCCCCGGGTGAGGCGCGCCGCAGGAATGTTGAAGCCGATTCCCCGGATTACATCATTATGAAGGTCGATCCGGAAACGCACGCCGGCAGAAACATCCTTACCGCGCAGGTGACCGATGACGCGGGGCATATTACAAAAGAGAAGATTACGTTTTATTATTATCAGCTGTCTGTAAAATCAAGATTTGAGTACCGCAATCCGACTTTCCCCGATATGTACATACAGGATGAGGATCAAGAATGGTGGAACGTGGATCTTTTTAAAGACCCGCCGTTTTCGGGCTGGGAGAATCCGCAAATGAATATCAGATGGCGTTCACCTCTAGGAAACGCCTGGAGATATTACTTTTCCGAAACAAATTATTTTCGTTATATGGATGTCCGAGAATACATATATCTCAATAAGGAGGATTCCGAAGGAAACAAGGTTAGGATAAAGTATTGCTTGACCTTAAAAACGGACTTAAGCTTTCATACTTTTCCGCAGACTGATCCCAGAAAGAAAACACCGATGGTGCTTATATTCAAGGATTGCACAATGCTCGAAAATATCTACGATATGCCGGCGCATCCTCTGCCTGTTATCGGGGCCAAATACAAGATAGAGTCCGTAGATTTAAATTGGTTGGCGACGCGGACATCGTATAATTATTTCGGCGGTAGCGACCGCGATTTTCAGGATTACTATATTATCCTGGAAGATTACATTCCCGATACGGACAAGGTATTAAAAGTAGAGGGCACTTTTATCGAGGACGACAATTCCGGTTTAAATTTCTGTCAAAAATTCTTTTGCTTTGAGTTGATGGACACCTTGACCGGCGACATCCTCGTTGACTCCAATAACGACGGTTTCCTGGGCGGCGATGACAATGCCGTCGAGCAGGCCGCGCCGGGGTGCGTGTTGTGGGTGAATGATGATGATGATTATGATGAGTCATCCATACATCCGGATGATGCCGGCGCGGTAGACAGCAACGGGAACGATGGTTATGACGGGAATATAAACGGGATAAGAGACCTTGAGGATTTTATGCCGATAAATATCAGTATTCCCACTATAAAAGAATGGGCAGATCCTGACAAGAACGTCAAGTTCTTCTTGAAGGCGGGAGGGTCAGGAAAGATTAAGATATTTGAGAGGGTAAAGGATACGGATGAATATGAAGACTTTACATATCTAAAGGACCTCAATAGTTCCATCGTCCAATTCACCAGACCAATCATATTAAATCTGGCTTCAGGCGACAAGAAAGAACTCGAGTCAAAATATTTCGATGATGATGGCAACTTCCGTGCCATCTTCGAAGGCATCGAGCAGGGCACGCTTAAATTATCCCTGATAGTCGAACTAGGTAAAGATAAAACAGAAGTGATATTGGATGAAACATATGTAACCTTAAAAAACATAAGGGATATGTATAGATTTATAGATGTTAGAAATGGTCCTTCTGACGGGAGCGATGGCAAGCTTAGATATAGGACAATTAATGCTGAAAAAAAGAATATGTTTATGAAAGATCCGGGCAAAATATTTATGTTCATCCATGGCGCCTGGACTTCAAAAAGCGACGCCATAACATGGAGTAATACTGTATATAAACGTTTATATAGAACTGGTTATAGGGGAGGTTTTGTAGGCTTTGCGTGGGATTCTGATGAAATCGGCGCCCCCATTTCGTTGATAAATCCTAAATTAACTTTTGATAACGAATGGGTGAATTCATTCCAAACAGGACAGGTTCTGGCCGATGTTATAGAAAATACCAAAAATGAGTTTAAAAATGTTAGAATAAACTTAATGGCGCATTCGTTGGGCGGAAATCTTACTTCATATGCTTTGAAAGTATTGTCGGATCAGGATAAGAAACAAATTGTCAATAATGTATTTCTGATACAAGTAGCAGTTCCGGGAAATGCGTATGCCGGCAGGCCCGAGATAGACTATTATAAGGATATGTATGTATCATCAGCGGGGAATAATGTAACCGGGAATGTTTATAATTTGTATCATGAAAACGATAGAACTTTAAGCTGGTTTAACGATGATTTGGCAGGAGAGGCATGGACTATTCCGCTTGGCATCCAGGGGTTGCCGGTCCCGCTTAGTGATAATTACGAGCTTCTGTCTTCAAACCAAATGTACAACTACTATCAAATATCTTATTACAGGTATGAAAGAAGTGAATCGGAGGCACTAGGAAGACAGAATTTGAACTCGATGTTGTCGAATTTTATAAGTCATTATCGCAAATCAGATACGCTTCGTCCTTTCGGTATACGTAACCATTTGAGTTTTGGTATAGAGTATTATTATGATGTCATGAATTATTATACAGATATTTTGGATCCTAAAGAAATCGAAAGCTACAAAAGCAGGAGGTATTAATGTTTAGAACCATACTAATTATCGCATTGATTGGGATTTGCAACATTTGTAATGCTGGACAACATTTGAGTGAGATCGAAATAGCCGGAAAAATATGCGATCAGGATGGGAATCTGATCACGGACGAAGTTATTCTTACGGTAGAACTTGAGAGCTGGACATATCCAGATGTTTGGAAACCCGGCGCAAAATCTTTAGAAGAACAGATAATAACCGACACCACGAACTTGGAAAAGAAAATTTATGGCGGAACGTTTTCCTGGAAACTTCCGGATGCTAATACTTGCGATATTAAAGCGTCAATGAATGGCTATCACGGGGATTGGATCATTTTACACGAGGATAATAATGATAAGATGATAGTAAAAGATATGATTATCCATTTAGTAAAAAAAGGAACTCCTTCCAAGCTTGAATATGTTCATGAAGCGCATATTCCGGATAAAGAAGACAAGGGATCGAATGGCAAGGACTGCGGCTGGTCTTTCAAAAGATTATGGTATTTCCCTGTGTCTGAAGAAGAAACCGTATGGATGACTAGATCCTACGACGGTGAAGGCAGGGCAGTCTATACCATGAAAGAGCCGGGAGGGTTTGTATGCTTCCCTGGATATCCACTACGGGAGAGCGAGCCGGATAAAAAAGAAGCTAAATTTGATTGGATGCCAGAGGCTCCTGAAGAGGGGTATGTCCAATCCGTCTGTCCTAAAGCAACAGGTTATTATTACTATTGTAGAACTCCAGATGGGAAATATGGGAAGATTGAACTTATCTGGGGTTTTAGCTACTACCTCCAACCCGACGGCTCGCGCAATCTTGAAGCGGGGGAAGTGGTTAGGACAGGCCCTGTCAGACCGGAATATAGGAAACGGCTAGAGAAAGAACAGAGAGGTTATTGAGTTAAAGGGCCTATGAAATATTCTTGAAAGTTTTTCCCTCCGTTTTACGTCTATTATACTAGAAAGGAGACACAGATAAATGCGTCCTGTTAAACTAAGTGTGATGTTGGTATTGTGTATGACTGTGGCGTTGGTAAGTGGTTGTGCAAAGGAAAAGGTAAAGCAAGTTTCGTCCAAATCGGCTCCCGTTGTTAAGGAAGAGGTCCCGGCCTCAAAAGAGGGAACCGTGTTTGCGCAAGAAGAGAAGAAACCGATCGCAACTGAAACAATTTCCCTCCAGAACAAAACCCCCGATCCTAACGAACCCTCCATCCTCGAGCTCCAGCGCGCCGCCATTAAATACGCCGAGGTAAGCCCTGATAAAATAGTTAATTTGCGCCGCTTGGCGGCGCTAAAAGCTCTCATGCCCGAAATATCGGTTGGCTATGATACAGATATATACCGAACTATATCTACCGCTACCTCAAACGGCAGAACAAACTTTTTCATCGGCCCCGATGACGAGGCCCGCGGGTGGGATGTATCAGCCTCTTGGGACCTGGGAGATCTCGTATATAATACCGCCCAAACCTCGATAGATTCCCGCTCAAAGCTTATGGTCGAGCTGAGAAATGATATCATGGAGGCCCTCAATACGGCCTATTTCGAAAGAAAGAAGCTCCAGAAGCAACTTATCAGGATAACCGACAAAGAAAGCCCATCTTACACGGAAAGAGAGCTCAGGATAGAAGAACTCACCGCCACGATCGACGGCCTCACCGGGGGATACCTCAGCCGCAAGCTCGAGAAAGAATAATTAAATTTTGGTGACAGCTACCTAATTCACTCCATCTGAAAAAGGGGGAATTAGAGAAGCAGTCACCAAAATTTAACTTGACAAATGATACCATTGTGGTATCATTATGCCCATGAGCATAAGACTGATAAACAGGAATACGGATTACGCCGTGAGGGCGCTGTGCTATATAGCGAAGAAAGAAGAGGGGCTGACGTCGGTGCCGGAGCTTGTAAAGAGCCTCAGGATTCCGCGGCCGTTCCTCAGGAAGATACTGCAGGCCCTGAACGCTAAAGGGCTCCTTATTTCCCAGAAAGGCGCCGGCGGCGG
Organism: Candidatus Omnitrophota bacterium; assembly: GCA_028716565.1. Lineage (NCBI taxonomy): Bacteria > Pseudomonadati > Candidatus Omnitrophota > Candidatus Omnitrophota bacterium. The sequence goes on along the minus strand of JAQUPL010000001.1, from coordinate 606,349 downwards.
GTTCAAACTGGCGCGTGAACCGAAGAAGATATCCTTACTGGAAGTCGTCAAAGTGTTCCAGGGTCCCATCAAATTAAGCGAATGCGTGCTTCAAAAGGAAGCTTGCCCCAATAAAAAATCTTGTTTTTTGAGGAGGCGGTTAGGTACAATAGAGCAGTTCATAAACATCCAACTGAAACCGATAACAATCGAGGGGATGATCCATGGAAACAAAGATGTTCTGTAGGCAATGCGAGCAGACCGCGCAGGGTACCGGCTGCACTATGCAGGGCGTTTGCGGGAAAGACCCGGTCACAGCGACACTCCAGGACCTTCTTATATACGCGATGAAGGGCATCGCGGTCTACGGAAATATGGCGCGCGAGCTCGGCATAAAAGATAAAGAAGCAGACCTTTTCCTGAAAGAAGGGCTTTTTACCACGATAACGAACGTTGATTTCGACCCGGAACGGCTCAAGCAATTCCTGACGCGCGCGTATGAGGTCAAGGAAAAGATGAAAGGGCTCTTCCTCCGGGAATATAAGAAGAAATACGACAAGGATTTCGCGACACGCCTCCCGGACGCGACAGACTGGAAACCCGCGAACAGCATAGAAGGCCTGGTAGACCAGGGCAGGCAGGTAGGTGTCCTTTCATGGCCCGCGATGGATGAGGATTCGCGCAGCCTGCAGGAATTCCTGCTTTTAGGCCTTAAAGGCATGGCGGCCTACGCCGACCATGCCGCGGTCCTCGGCCTTGAAGACGAGGAGGTAGACGCGTATTTCCACAAGGCGCTCTCGAAACTCGCCGAAGACAACCTCTCGGCCGAAGAGACCCTCGCGATGAATATGGAGTTCGGGAAGGTGAATTTCAAATGCCTCGAGCTCCTCGATAAAGCGAACACGGAACATTTCGGCAACCCTTCCCCGACGAGGGTGAAATTGGGCCTGAAGAAGGGCCCGGCGATAATCGTCTCGGGCCACGACCTCCTCGACCTCGAAATGCTGTTGGACCAGACCGAGGGGAAGGGAATAAATGTCTACACGCACGGCGAGATGCTGCCGGCGCACGGATATCTTGCTTTCCATAAATACAAACACTTCGCCGGGCATTTCGGCACCGCGTGGCAGAACCAGCAGAAGGAATTCGACGGCGTGCCTGCCGCGTTCCTGTTCACGACAAACTGCATCCAGAAGCCGCGCGACTCCTATAAGGCGCAGGTATTCACGACCGGGCTGGTCGCGTGGCCGGGCGTCACCCATATCCCCGGGTTCGACGATAAAGACTTTTCGCCGGTCATCAGGAAGGCGCTCGAGCTCGACTGGCTCAAAGCGGATAAGATCGGGAAGGAGATAGTCGTCGGCTTCGGGCACAACGCGGTCCTGGGCGTCGCCGACAGGATAGTCGGATCCGTAAAAGAGAGAAGGATACGCCATTTCTTCCTCATAGGCGGATGCGACGGCGCGAAGCCGGGCAGGAATTATTACACCGAGTTCGCCGAAAAGGTCCCGAAAGATTGCGTGATACTTACGCTCGCCTGCGGGAAATTCCGCTTCAACACGCTCGAATTCGGAGATATCGGCGGCATCCCGCGCCTGCTCGACCTGGGCCAGTGCAACGACTCATATTCGGCGATAAAGATAGCGCTGGCGCTTGCCGGCGCGTTCGGCTGCGGCGTGAACGACCTGCCGTTATCCATCATTCTTTCCTGGTATGAGCAGAAGGCGGTCTGCATTTTTATCACGCTCCTTTCGCTGGGCGTGAAGAACATAAGACTTGGCCCGTCGCTTCCGGCATTCGTGTCGCCGAACGTGCTCAAAGTCCTCGTCAATAATTTCGGCGTGAAGCCCATCACCACGCCCGGCGAAGACCTGAAGGCGATCCTGGGATAATTATGGTGTATAATGTAGGCACTAAAAGAAGGAGGGAAAGGCGATGAAGATAATGGGTTTCATAGTTTTTATTCCCGCATCTATGCTGCTTGCGGCGAGTTTCTTCGTATTGTTCGCGGTCGAGAAGGCAAAGGAGAACGGCCTTAAGACCTTCGGAAAATTGGTTGCCGCCATTTTGATCATCGTGTCCGCGTTGATATTTGCCAAAGGCGTTTATACCATCGCGACAGGCAAATGCCCGATGATGCAGGATATGCGGGGGATGTGCCCGATGATGGGTAAAGGAATGGGCGGTATGGGCATGGAAAAAGGCGTGTCCGGCGGAATGCAAGGCGGCAGTATGCCCAGAGGGAAATAGTTTAGTATACTGTCACCATAATTACAGACGCCCTGCTCCAAAAGAGCGGGGTGTTCTGCGTGTAAACCTTTTGGGCGGAGGCGCGTCTAATTATAGTAATAAACATAAATAAATATATTGACATCTCCGTATGTATGATATATCATACAAATCATACAATTCATACAATAACACATTACGGAGGTTAGGATGAAAACCGAATTCAGGGGCGGCCACGGCGGCGGGTTCCATAGTGTAGTGACTGTAGGCGGGAGAGGGCAAGTCGTGGTCCCCGCGGACATCAGGAAGACGTTCAAGATAAAGTCCGGCGATAAGCTTGTCGTCTTCGCCAAGCCGGACGGCATGATCGGGTTTATACGGGCCGAAGAGTTTAACCGTTTCCTTAATGAGGCGACAAAAGTACTTTCCAAACTAAAGGGCAAATTCTGACGCTGTGAATAAGAATATTTTCATATGTGGCTTTTGTTTTATCCTGCTCCTGCTGAGCGTACCGGCTACGGCGGAAGAAGCGGCGGCGCCTGACTCCGTAACTCCCATGACGTGGGACGATTGCGTCAAGGAAGCCGCAAAGAATAATCCCGGCCTCGTCTCGGCCCAGCAGTCCATAAAGAGTTCCCAGGCCGATAAGAAAATATCCGCGAGCGGCCTATTCCCGCAGATAAGCACGGACTTTAACGCCACCAAGTCGAAAAGCTCAGGCGGCAGTTCATCAGGCGGATTATCAGGCGGCTCCACCGGCGCGGTAAATAATTATAATTACGGCGTCACCGGCAACCAGCTCCTATTCGACGGTTTCCAGACGATAAATAAGGTGAACGCGGCCGGGGAAAATATCAAAGCCGCCCAGCAAAGCTATAATTTTACGTCCTCGCAGGTCAGGCAGCGCCTCCGGGCGGCTTTTGTCAACCTGCTCAGGGCGCAGGAATCGGTAAAGATAAGCCAGGAGATATACGAGCGCCGCCGCCAGAATTACGAGCTGGTTACCCTGCGCTATGAGAGCGGCAGGGAAAATAAAGGTTCTCTCCTTACCGAGGGGGCGAACGTCAGGCAGGCCCAGTATGACATCTCCGTGGCGAAAAGGAATGTTGACCTCGCGCGGCGCCAGCTGACAAAAGAGATGGGCCTCCTGCAGCTTGTGCCTGTGGAAGCGGAAGGCGATTTTATCGTTAAAGATCCCGCGCGCGAGAAACCGGATTTCATCTCGCTCGCCGCGAACCACCCCTCGCTCCAGCAGCTTATAGCGCAGAAGAACGCCGCGATTTATAATGTGAAGACGGCAAAAGGCGAATTTCTTCCGACGATAACAGCGCAGGGCAGCGCCAATAAAAGTGATACGCGGTGGCCGCCCGGAGGCAACCAATGGAGCATAGGCGCGGCGGTATCATTCCCGATATTCGAGGGCGGAAAGCGCTTCGCGGATGTCTCGAAGGCCAACGCCCTGCTGGCAAAAGCGGAAGCGGACGAAAGGAACTCGAGAGACGGTATAATACAGAGCCTCACCGACGCGTGGACGAGCCTGCAGAACGCCCTGGAAAATGTCGAGGTCCAAGGCCAATTTTTAACCGCGAGCGAAGAGCGCGCCAAGATAACCGAGGCTCAATATTCCATAGGATTTGTGTCGTTCAACGACTGGATAATAATCGAGAACAATCTTGTTTCGGCTAAGCAATCATATCTAAACGCCCAAGCCCAGGCCCTGACAAACGAAGCCAACTGGATACAGGCGAAAGGAGAAACTCTTGAAAACATCGAATAAAAAATGGAAGGTGTTCCTGGTCATAATTATCGTTATCGGTATCGCGGCGTTCTTCTTCGTGAGGTCGAAGATCGGCTCAACTGTTAAGGAGACGACCAGCGAGATAACGGCCGCAACAGGCCCGATCCAGAGTTTTATATCTACCACAGGCACGGTCCTCCCGCAGAACCGCCTTGGGCTTAAGCCGCCGGTGGCCGTCCGCGTCGAAAAGATATTGGTGCGAGAAGGCGATATGGTAAAAACCGGCCAGACGCTGGCGTGGATGAGCTCGACCGAGAGGGCGGCGGTATTGGACGCGGCGAGAGGCAAAGGGGAAGCCGAACTGAAATATTGGGAAGACGCTTATAAAGCCATACCGTTATTGGCGCCTATCGACGGCGAGATCATCGTCGCGACGGTCCAGCCCGGGCAGACACTGACAACCGCCGACGCCGTGCTGGTCCTGTCGGACCGCCTGATAGTCAGGGCGCAGGTCGACGAGACCGATATCGGCAAGATAAAGCTCGGCCAGCCCGCGACCGTGAGCCTCGACGCGTTCCCCGAATCGAAAGTCAATACTACGGTGGGGCATATATACTACGAGTCCCAGACGGTAAATAATGTCACGATATATAATGTAGACCTGGTCCCGGAGAGCGTCCCTGCCTTCTTCCGTTCGGGAATGAACGCGAACATAGATTTCCTGGAACAGAAGAAAGAAGACGCCCTGCTGCTGCCGAACGAGGCGGTGCATAAGGATAAAGAGGGAAGTTATGTCCTGTTGAGCCGGGGACCGGAGAAGGAGCCGGTCAGGCAGGCCGTCACGACCGGGATCTCCGACGACCTCAACACCGAGATACTATCGGGTATAACCGCGGGCGAAAAGATAGTCGTTAAGGCGCAGAAATACGCCCTTCCCACCGCCGACACCGCGACAAACCCGTTCATGCCGTCAAGGAACAAGAGTTCCAACAAAAAATGATAGAAATAAAAAATTTAAAAAAGTCGTATTCCATGGGCGCGTCCGAGGTGCACGCGCTCAATAATGTATCCCTGAAGATAGAGGCGGGGGAATTTGTCGCCATCATGGGAGCGTCGGGCTCGGGCAAGTCGACGCTGATGCACCTGTTGGGCCTTTTGGACAGGCCCGATTCCGGCTCATATCTACTAAGCGGCAAAGACGTCACGAAACTCTCCGACGACGAACTCGCCGCTACGCGAAACCGGCTTGTAGGTTTTGTATTCCAGCAGTTCTTCCTTTTGCCCAGGATGACCGCGCTCGAGAACGCCGAACTGCCGCTTATCTACGCGGGCAAGCGCCACCTGAAAGAACTCGCGCGCGAGAGGCTGGAGGAAGTCGGCCTCGGCGAACGTATGACGCACGAGCCGAATGAACTCTCAGGCGGCCAGCAGCAACGCGTCGCGATAGCGCGTTCGCTGGTAAATGACCCGCTGATAATCCTGGCCGACGAACCGACCGGAAACCTCGACTCAAAAAGCAAGGAAGAGATACTAGCGGTATTGAAACAATTGAACGAAAAAGGCAAAACTCTCATTATCGTAACGCACGAGAACGAGATCGCGGTTCACGCGAAACGCATCATAAAAATGCGTGACGGCGAGATAATCTCGGACGAGCCCAATTGCGAAGACAAGAAAAAATGCGCGCCCTCGCCGGAGGCGGAAAAAATAAAAGAGGCGTTCGATAAAGAGCAGAAATTCTCGAGCCAGGCCGAGCTCCTCGATTACATCCGCCAGGCGGCCAGCGCGATGTGGTCGCACAAGATGCGCACGTTTTTGTCTGTGCTCGGAATACTGATAGGTGTCGCGGCGGTCATCGCGATGCTCGCGCTGGGACAAGGCGCGCAGGAGACTATATCCAAACAATTGTCGTCCCTGGGCTCGAACCTCCTGGTCGTCATGCCCGGCTCGGCGCGGGTACACGGCGTTTCTATGGGCTCAGGCACGGTGACCAGGTTCACTTTTCAGGACGTGGCCGCTATATCAAAAATGAGCGAGGAGATAAGCCGGATATATCCCAACGTCCAGGGAAGGGGCCAGCTCGTCTACGGGAACAAGAACTGGAGCACGACGGTAGAAGGCGACGGCCCGGGTTACGCCGAGATGCGAAACTCGGTCCCGGTTGTCGGCAGGTTCTTCACCGAAGAGGAAGTGAAATTGCGGGACAAGGTCGCGGTTATCGGCTTTACGGTCGCGCGCGAACTTTTCGGCGACTCGAATCCCGTCGGAAAGACGATAAAAATAAACCTTATAAATTTCAAGGTGGTCGGCGTCCTCCCGACGAAAGGCGCCAGCGGCTGGCACGACCAGGACGACATCGTGATCATCCCGGTCACGACCGCGATGTACCGCGTCTTCGGCAAGGATTATATCGACGCGATATTTGTCGAGGTAAAATCGCCGGACCTGATAGAGGAGACGCAGGACGCGATAACCAGGCTCATCATAAAACAGCACCGCCTCAGCAAGGATAACGAGGACACATTCCAGATAAGGAACATGGCGGAGATCAAGCAGATGCTTGAGACGACGACCAGGACGATGGCGTTATTATTGGGCTCGATCGCGGCGATATCTTTGCTCGTCGGCGGCATCGGCATCATGAATATAATGCTCGTCTCGGTGACCGAGCGCACGCGCGAGATAGGTTTGCGCAAGGCGATAGGCGCGCGCAATACCGACATCATGATCCAGTTTTTGATCGAGGCCGCGCTGATAGCGTTTATCGGCGGCGTCTGCGGCATCGCGCTCGGCGCGGGCATATCGAGTTTAATAGCGATGATAGCCGGGTGGGCGGTGAAACTTTCCGCGTTCTCGATAATTTTAGCGACGGGTTTCTCTTTGCTCGTCGGCATCGTGTTCGGCAGCTGGCCCGCGCACCAGGCCGCCCAGCTGAATCCCATCGAAGCTTTAAGATATGAATAATTTTTTTAATAATACTTTCCGCACGCTGAAGTTAAGGAATTTCCGCCTGTTCTTCATGGGCCAGAGCATTTCGCTCATCGGCACATGGATGCAGTCTGTCGCTATGAGCTGGCTTGTTTACCGGATGACCGGTTCTACCTTGCTCCTCGGTATCGTGGCGTTCTGCTCGCAGATCCCCACATTTATTTTAAGCCCGTTCGCCGGCGTCTTCGCGGACAGGTATAACCGCCACCGCATCGTCATAACCACGCAGGCGCTTTCGATGATACAGGCGTTCATCCTCGCTTATCTGACGCTCACCGGTAAGATACAAGTCTGGGAGATAATCGCCCTGGCCCTGTTCCTGGGCTGTGTGAACGCCGTCGATATCCCGACGCGCCAGTCATTCCTCATAGATATGGTCGAGAAGAAAGAGATGCTCGGCAACGCCATTGCCCTTAACTCTGCCATATTTAATGGCGCGCGGCTCATCGGCCCGACGGCCGCGGGCATCCTCGTCGCGCTGGCAGGGGAAGGGATATGTTTCCTTATTAACGGGATAACTTTCCTTGCCGTCATCGCGAGCCTGCTGATGATGAAACTTACGCCGAAAGAAGAGAAGGGGAAGGAGATGCACGTCCTGCGCGAACTCAAAGAAGGCGTTGAATACGCGTTCGGCTCGAAGTCGATCAGGATGATATTATTCCTGCTGAGCATAATAAGCATGCTCGGCATGTCGTATGTCGTGCTGATGCCGGTCTTCGCCGCGGATATCCACCACGGCGGGTCGCTTACGCTCGGCGTATTGATGGCCGCCATCGGCGTCGGCGCGCTTATCGCGACGCTTTACCTCGCGTCGCGCAAGACACCGCCGACACTTGAAAGGGGAATACCTATTGCCGCCGCGATATTCGCGGCCGGCGTGATTTTATTCGCCCTCTCGCGCGTTTTATGGGTTTCTATAATTTTACTTGTCGTGACCGGCTTCGGATTCCTCGCGACGACCGCCTCGAGCAATACGCTTATCCAGACCAACGTCGACGATGACAAGCGCGGCCGCGTCATGAGCTTCTATGTCATGGCTTTCATGGGCATGGCGCCCATCGGAAGCCTTCTTGCCGGGGCCCTCGCCAGTAAAATGGGCGCTCCGGACGCCCTGATGCTCGGCGGCGCGCTTTGCCTCTTCGCCACCTTCGTTTTTTACCGCTTGACTAACCCCCACAGATAACGTAAAATATTGACTTGTCTGCCTTTATAAAGATATTTCTACTTGCGTCGTTTTATCCTGTGATCCGACAAGCAAATCAAATGAACAAACACATAAAAACAGTATTGATGATAGGGATCCTGTGCCTCTTTTCTCCGGAGACGTATGCCGTACGGTTCCATGAGGTGGAGGTAAAGGTCCACGGCGCCGTCTATGAGACCTATGACGACAACATAACCTATGTCAAAGACAACAAGATAGGCGACTTTTACACTAAGCCGTCGGTAGGCGCCTCGCTCATTTACGAAGGCAAGACGTCAACGGCATCGGTATCCGGGAACTACTATCACGAGTTCTATGCCGATAATTCCGGTTTCGACAACAACTCCGGAGACGTGACTGCGGCGTTCGCATCCGAGCTCTCCAAATATGACAGGATAACGTTAAGCGACACATGGACAAGGACATACGAGCCGCGCAGTTTCGAGGACCAGTTCGGCTTCGTCGGGGGCCGGTACAGCTCAGACAGGAACCGCGTCAACTTCGGCTACGCGCGCGACGTATCCCAGCATTTCGGCCTTTCTACGCGTTACTCGAACGAATACAACGCTTATTCGCGCAATGACATCGCGAAATCATTCCTTAACACCGCCGGCATAGAAGGCGCCTACATATTAAGTTCCGATTTCACTATTTTCACCGCGTACGATTTCAGCCGCCGCGATTTCGACAATGGGCCGCACGCGACGACAAACACATGGACGGGGGGATTCCGCAAATTCCTCACGAAACAGGTCTATGTGGACGCGTCCACCGGAGTGGATTTTATCAGGGCGTACAGCGGCAACGAGTTCGCGAAGCCCTTTGGCACAATAGCCCTCACGGACGATATCAACGATCGCACTAACGCCAGCCTTATGTTCTCAAAGCGCTACAATACTATATCCTATCAGGAGGACATTTTCGACCAATTGCAGGTTTCGGGGCAGATAAACCATGAGATCACCCGGAAATTGACCGGCACGGTCTCTGCGTTCTACGGCCGCGGCGAATACGTCAACACAGGGCAGATTGACGACCTTGTCGGCGCCAGCGCGGGATTGGCATACGAAATTAACGATAAATGGAAAGCCAGGGCATTGTATTCATTCTCAAACCAGGACTCTACTTCCTATTTCAGCGAATACCGGAAAAACACCGTCACGTTCGGCCTGGCGACTGAGTTTTAATGCTTAAAGAAAACATAACGGTATTCAGGAAGTTGAGCCTGTTGGCGGACCTGTGCATAATCACGGCGTGTTTTTTCGCCGGATACGCGCTCAGGGACAGGATAAATGATATTTATCCGTTGCATTATTACCTGTGGCTCCTGCCGCTGTTCCTTGTGGTATGGGGCGGGATGCTTTCGTATTTCGGGATGTACAGGACTTTCAGGACGAAGACGATCCCGGATATCCTGCTCGATATAATGCAGACTGCGCTCATCGGCTTCGGCGTCACGAGCAGCGTCATCTACATGCTCAAGATAGAATACGTAAGCCGCGCGCTGATCCTGATAGCGTTCCTTGCCACATGGGTATTTTTGAGCGCCGAAAAGCTTGCGCTCGTGCTGATATTCAGGTTCATCCGCCGCCTCGGGTATAATTTCAGGCATATACTCGTAGTCGGGACGGGCAGGCGCGCGCAAAATTTCCTTAACCTCGCGAAAACGCACGCGGAATGGGGCCTCAAGATAATCGGCCTCGTCGACGAAGATGAGACGAAAACGGGCGAGACGATCGATGGATTTAAGGTAATAGGGACTTTTAAGGATGTGCCGGACATAATCCACGGCAACCCGATAGACGAGATCATTTTTGTCGTCCCGCGCGCGACGATAATCAAGATAGAGCCGCTCATGCAGCTCTGCGAGCTGGAAGGCATTACAGTCAGCGTAGCCACGGATTATTTTGAATTAAAACTGGCGAAAGCGCGGCAGTCGGATATCCACGGCTTCCCGATGCAGACATTCGAGAGCGTGCCCAAAGATGTCTGGGGGATGTTTTTAAAACGGCTTTTTGATATTACGGCCTCCGGCGCGTCGCTCCTGCTTCTTTCGCCGGTATTCGCCGCTGTCGCGATCGCCGTAAAGGCGACATCGCCCGGCCCGGTATTATTCAAACAGGAGCGCGTCAGCGTCAACGGCAGGAAGTTCAAGCTTTTGAAGTTCCGCACGATGGCCGCGGACGCGGAATCGAAGCTTGAAGAGCTGCGCGACAAAAATGAAATGACCGGCCCGGTCTTTAAAATAAAGAACGACCCGCGGATCACGAAAATAGGCAAATTTTTGAGAAAATACAGCTTAGACGAGCTTCCGCAATTCTGGAATGTGCTCACCGGCGATATGAGCATCGTCGGGCCTCGTCCGCCGCTTCCGTCCGAGGTCAATGAATACGACCCGTGGCAGAGACGCCGGCTGAGCATGAGGCCCGGTCTTACCTGCATCTGGCAGGTGAGCGGCCGCAGCCGCATAACGGATTTCAACGAGTGGGCAAAACTCGACCTGGAATACATAGACAACTGGTCTATTTGGCTCGACATGGCGATATTCATTAAAACGATACCCGTAGTACTTTTAGCGAAAGGAGCGAAGTGATGAAAGGACTCACAATAGTGATATCACTGGCGGCGGTATGCGTATTCCTGCCGCGCGCGGACGCGGATGAGGCCGCAAAAAAGTTTAACTTTGCGCAGCCGAAGGCCGCCGCGCCGGGCGTAAAACCCCAGGCCCCGGAAAGTAGCATGCAGGAGACTGCTCCGCTAACGGCTGCGCCTGCCCCGTTAGGGGCCCCGGCGCCGAAATCATCGGACTATAGGGTGGGCAACGAGGACATCCTCGACATAGCGGTGTTACAGCCCGAGCAGCTGGCGCTGACAGTCACCGTATCTCCGGACGGCTCGATAACCTTCCCGTATATCGGCAAGGTAGACGTGAAAGGCAAGACGCCTTCCGAAGTGCAGGATGAAATACAGGCGCGCCTCGCCGACGGTTACCTGAAATACCCGGTCGTCTCGGTCGCGGTCAAGGAATCGCGCAGCAAGAAGTTTTACGTCTACGGCGAGGTCCTGAAGCCGGGCACGTATTTCCTGGAGGATAACATGACCGTGCTCAAGGCGATCTCGAGCGCCGGCGGTTTCACAAAATACGGTTCGTCAAGCCGCGTGAAAGTGTTGCGCCCGAAGGCCGGATCCGCAGGATATGAAACGATAAAAGCGAACATGAAACTCATAATGAACGGCCTGTCAAAAGACATCGTGCTTGAACCGGGCGATATCGTACAGGTCGAAGAAGGCGTTTTTTAACCTCCTTGTTGTTCTCTGTCATAATACCCGCATATAATTGCGGAGAGGTATTGGGCAAGGCGCTTGAGGCTTTGGAGCGGCAGGCCATCCCGGCCGGAGACATCGAGGTGATAGTAGTCGACGACGCTTCCACTGACGGCACGCGCGCGCTGGTTGGGGCGTTCGTAAAAAAAGGCCTCGTAAAATATTTCAGGAATGACGAACGTTTAGGCTCAGGCGTGGCGCGAAACAGGGGGCTTGATGCCGCTATGGGCACTTATATAATGTTCCTCGACGGAGACAACGTCCCGGAAAAGGATTGCCTTGCCCGGCACCTGGATTTCCATAAGAGGTTCCCGGGCCCGCAGGTCGCGGTATTAGGGAACCCGAAATACCCGTCCGATGTCAAGACTACACCCCTGATGAGGCTCGACGATGTCGGCCTCGCGTTCAGGCACCTGGAGCACGGCAATTATTGCGGATGGGCGGATTTCTCGTCGATGAATATCTCGCTCAAGAAGGCGTTCCTCTCGGAAAGGTTCGACGAGAAGATATTCGCGAGGACGATAGGGTTCGAGGATACGGATTTCGGCTTCCGCCTCTATAAAAAGGGGTTGAAGATCGTATATAACGAAAAAGCGGTCTCGCGCCATTACCATTTCAGGACGCCGCAGCAGTTTTTGGAAAAGGTGCGCAGGTACGGAGAGGCGTTCCGGCTCTGGCTCGGGTCGGGGGACAAAGACCTGCTGAAGGAGACGGCGTTCATCGCGAGGTTCCTTCCGGAACGCGGGCCGAAGCTGTCGGTGAGATACGCGAGATATGCCGCGCAAAAGATATTCATTAATGATATGACTATAAATGCACTTTTATCCCTGGCAAAAAAACTGGAACGAAACAGCAAAGCTGTCAGTTCATTCATATACAGGCGCCTGTTTAATTATTATTTCCACAAAGGATTTTACGGAAGCAATCAAACTTAAAAGGAGGGCGTGATGGACCGTTATGAGATGAGCGCGCGTGATAACCTCAGGATAATCTTCAAAAGAAAGTCGCTATTGCCGATATTCGCGGTGCTTTCGCTGATCTTTACCACGATATTCCTTTCGTTTTTCCTGCCGAAATACAAGAGCGAGGTAAGGCTGCTCGTCGCGAGCCTCCCGCAGGTAGATTCGTCGTATTACGCGCCGATACCCGCTTTCAGGACGGTGGATATCGCGAGCACGGTCAGCGAAGTCATAAAAAGCAGGGACCTGCTCAGGGATGTCACCGTTAACCTCGGACTCGATAAGCGCAAAGACGAATTGAAATATTCCCCGCTCGGATGGAAAGCGGTAAAGCTCACTATGGATTACGTTGTCAACCCGGTCATGTCGTGGTTCAAGAGGCCGCCTACGGCATCGGAAAAGCTCGAATTATCGATAAACCGGCTCGCGAAACAGATCAGGGTAGACAGCATCGAGAGGACCGACGTCATCCGCGTAGCCGCGATCGACTACGACCCGGTGATGGCATCCAAGATAGCCGACGCGCTCACGAAACGCTACATATTGTTCAACATGATGCAGCAGATGGACGAGTACCGCACGAAATACGGCGAGAAACACCCGAAGATAACGATACTCGAGAACCAGCTGAAAGCGATCCGCGAAGAGATCGCCAAGAATACGGTTGGTTTCAGTGATGCGATGAGCACCGGTAATATCAAGGTCATAGAGCAGGCTTCGGTGCCTGCATGGCCCAGCACGCCGAACAAGAAAATAGCTTACCTGGTGACGCTCGTGCTGTTCATCATATTCGGCATTGCCGGCATGTTCGCCATGGAAATGCTCGACCACTCCGTAAAGACGCCGCTCGAAGTGGAGAAATACCTCGGCCTGCACGTCCTCGCGTCCATACCCGCGTTAAAGACAAGGATGGCCAGCGACCTCGACCCGAACATGGACGACTCATATTACGGCGCGTATGAACTGTTTGCCGGACGGCTCCAGATCCTCGTTAAGGAGAGGCATCCGGTCTGCGTGGCAGTGACAAGCACTGAGAAGCAGGAAGGCAAGAGCGTGACCGCAAAGGACATCGCGGTGATCTTAAGCAAGCGTTCGCATATAAAGACGCTGCTGATAGACGCGAACACGAAGTCGCCTTCATTGAACAGGCTCTTCGGCCTCCCGGAAAATCCCGGGCTCAGCGATATCCTGGACGGTGATATGGGTATCGAGAAGGCCAAGAACACTATAAACAACAACCTCGACGTCATAACGGCGGGAAGGGCGGATTCGAGGGCGGCATTCAAGGCCGACAAGATACGCCACCTGATCGACGAAGCCAAGAAACATTACGACCTGGTCATCTTCGACACCCCGTCGATGAAGAGTTCGGCCGCTACCCTGCTTGTTTGCAAGCAGGCGGACTTAGGGATCATGGTCGTGAAGGAGAGCTCGACAAGGCGCGAGGTTATAAAGGACATACTGCGCAAGACTGAGAGAGAGGGGATCACTTTCCTGGGGGCGGTCTTGACGAACCAGAGATATTTTATCCCGGCTTTCATCTACAAGCATGTCTGATAAGAAGGAAAACGCCGGTTTCAGGAACATCGCGTTCTCATTACTCATATGCGCGGCGATAGGGGCGTTATCGGCGGTATCGGGATTGCTGCCGCTCCGTTTCGTGCTCACGATGGGCGCGGGCCTGCTCATCGTGGTGGGGTCGCTGTTCTTCCGCGATAAAAAACTCTATTACCTGACCCTGCTGGTATTCTTCCTGCCTATCAATATTAACAAGGCGATATTCAGGATAGACAGCCCCATACCGTCGCTCGGCGACGTATTGCCTTTCTACGCGACCGACGCGTTCCTGGCGGTCCTTTACGGACTGTGGATATACAGCATGGCCCACAGCGAGAAGGGGGGCCGCAGGATCATCTGGATGACGCCGGTGATGTTCCTGATGTTCGCGATGGTAGCCGCGGACATCCTCTCGCTGGTCAACGCCGTAAGGTTCGACCGGTCGTTCATCGAGATAGCGATGATGGTAAAGGCCGTCCTGGTCTATTTTTACTTCATCAATAACATAAACTCGATGAAGGAGATAAAGGTCATAGTCGCCACGCTTGCTGTCGGGCTGATACTCCAAACAGCCATAGTCATAATGCAAGTCTATTTCCGCGACACGCTGGGCCTCCTGTACCTCGGCGAGCTCAAGACCCCGTACCTATCGTACGAAGAGGAGCACCAGATATTCAGGCCGTCGGGGCTTTTCGGCCATCCTAACCTCTTCAGCAACTACCTTGAGTTCCTGATACCGCTGATGTTCGCGATGTCGTTCGTCAGGCGCAACGTTGCCCTGCGCAGGCTGGCGACCGTCGCGATGTTCGCGGGCGGCTTCTCGCTGATTTATACGCTCTCGCGCGGAGGCTGGGTCGGGGTGGTCGTAGCGTCGTTCTTATTGTTCTTCATCGTCACGGCAAGGAACATCTACGAGCAGAAGTTCTTTTTCAAGACACTGTTGATCGTCCTGCTGGCCGTGGGCATCTTGGCGGCATTTTCCCCGAAGATAATCAAGAGAGTCGTCTCCAGGGACAGGGGTGCCGCGGCGGCTAGGGTCAGCCAGTTCTATGTCGCGGCCGAGATAATAACCGCGCACCCCCTCGTAGGCGTGGGAATAAACAATTATGTCGAGGTCATGGAATCATACGACGAGACGACGGATCGCATATCCCGCGCTTTCAAGTTCCCGATACATACCGTTTACCTCGAATATTACGCGGAGACCGGCCTCCTGGGCATCGTCTCGCTATTGTCGCTGTTCTTCGTTATAGTAGCGACAAGCATCGGCAATATCCGCAGGTCCAAGGGATTCCTGTTCAACCTTAACGTTGGCTTATTGTTCGGGTTCATCGCTTACGCGATACACTGCGTCTCCGACATGAATTACCCGTCGCGCCTTACCGTGTTCGCCTTCTTCGCCGCGTTATCCACGATAGCCAATTATGCTATAAGGGACAGGATAACGCTTGCCGATGAATAAGGCCGTAGCGAAGAACGCGCTGATACTGACGGCCTCGGAAGCGTTTAACATGGCGTGCGGCGTGGCGGTCATAATCGCGCTCGCGCGCGTGCTCGGCGCGGCCGACCTCGGGCTTTTTTCGTTCGCGTATTCGGTGGCGACGGTAATATATTTCGCCAGCTTCTTCGGGATGAACGACTACGCGATAAGGTCCATTGCGAGGGACCCGGAGAAGGCGGGCGCTTATTTTTATAATATCCTGGCGTCGCGCTCGGCGCTTATCTTTACGGGAATAATTGTCATTGAGGCCGCGCTGAGGGCGGCGGGATACCCGGCGGCAAGAAGGGCCCTTATATATCTTGTGATGTCGCCGCGCCTGGTGGAATCCCTGATGTTCTCGTTCTTCGCGTATTTCAGGGCTTTCCAGAAGATGAAATACGAGGGAGCCCTGCGCGGATCGCTCTACACGGTATGGACCGCCGCGTCGATGTATGCGATATTCAAATACAGGAGCATAGGCGCGGTCGCGCTGGCGCAGTTGGGCGTATACCTGTTGTTCTTTATCATAGGTTTTGCCGTCACGAAGCGTTTCGTGGCCTCTAAGAGCGCCATAAAACCGCTGTCTTTGGATGAATGCGGGTTGTTGTTCAAAGAGAGCGCGAATATCTCGGTCATCCAATTGCTGATCGCGATGTACGTCCAGACGAACACGATACTGCTGAACATTTTTAAGGGAGATGAGGCGACGGGCATTTACGCGGCGGGCTTCCGTTTCATCAGCGTCTCAGGCGTGCTGGCGGTGAGCATGACGCAGGCGGTCTTCCCGCACCTGACCAATATCGCCTCGGGGAAAGACGCCGCTCGGCTTAAAGCGGCGGTCGCGAAGATACGCAGATACCTCTTTTGGGCGGGGTTCGCGATCAGCGCGGGAATATTCGCGCTGGCGCCGAAGCTTATACGGCTCGTCTACGGCGCGAAGTTCGAGGGCGCGGTACTGCCTTTATATCTAATGGCGTTCACGCCGGTCTTCCTGTTCCTTAATACCGGTAACAATTATATTTTTTATACGCTGGACAGGGAGAAGACGTACCTGAAGATACTGGCCGCGGTGATCGTTTTCGCGATAGCGATAAACCTGGTACTGCTGCCGAGATTCGGCGCGGCCGGCGCGGCGATGACGACGCTTATTCCCGAAGCGTTATTTTTCGTGATCCTTACCGTTACGTTAAGGAGATCGCTCAAGACTGTATGAACGAAGCGGAATTCTGGGACAAAAAATCCGGAGGGCCGGTAAATTATTACAAAGGCCTTATCAACAACCCGGACGAGAAACTCTACCGCCTGCATGTATACGCGCTTTCGCTGTTGGGCGATGCTGCGGGCAAGAGGGTCCTCGACATGGGTTGCGGCACCGGCGGGAACTCGTGCTGGCTCGCGAAGAGGGGCGCGAAAGTGACGGCGATCGATATATCGCCTGTCAATATTGAAAAGACGAAATCCTGGGCAACTAAAAACGGCGTAACCATCGACGCGCGCGTTATGGATTGCGGGAAACTCGGGTTCGCGGACGCATCGTTCGATATGGTCTTCGGCTCATTCATACTGCATCATATAGATATAGAAAAAGCGGCGCCGGAGATACGCCGCGTCCTGAAGGGCGGCGGTAAGGCGGTATTCATCGAAAATTCGGGTGATAACCCGCTCCTAATGTTCTTCAGGAGCAGGGTATTGCCGGTGTTCGGACTGAGGAAGAGCTCGCCGTCGGAATACCCGCTGACAAAAGAAAGGATACGCAAGGCGGAGGAGCATCTCGGGAAAGCGCGCGTACATTTTCCGGAGACGGTCTTCTTCGTACTGTTCGCTTCATATTTTTTGGGGGACGCGCACTGGGCGCGCGTCCTGTTCTCATCGATGGACGGGCTGTTGTCGCTGTTCGCGCCGGCGCGCAGGTTGTCATATTACAGGATACTGGAGTTTACGGTTAAATGAAAAAAAGGACGACTCTCGACAGAACATTCGCCAATATGTGGGGCGATTACACTTTCTGGCTGAAACTGAACCACAAGAAGGCCGGCATCACCTCTTTGCTGAGCTTTTTGCTGCTTCCGGGGACTTGCGCGATTTGTATCTACAGGATAGCGCACTGGTTTGACGGTCTCAACATCCGGCTCATAAGCAGGCTTATGCAGAACATCGGCATCATGATTACAGGGACGGACCTGAATCCAAGGGCCGAGATAGGGAAGGGTTTTATCCTTTTTCATCCCGTTGCCACGGCGATCACAGGTAACGTAGGGGAGAACGCGGTCATCGCCGGCGCTCTTAAAGCAGGAGGTGACGGGTCAAGCGCGGATGCCGGGGCGGGCCCCGGACTTCCCGTGATAGGCAATAACGTCCAGTTCGGCGTGGACATATTGATACTGGGGCCGGTCACCATAGGGGATGGCTGTTGGATCCTCTCGCGGGCGACCATATTCAAGGACATCCCGGCCGGCTCGATAGTCGCGGGCACCCCGGCGAGGGTGATGGGCAAGGTTACGCCGGGTGCAAACATGTACGAAAGGGCTAAATGACGTTATTCCAGCTGTTCTCGTATATATGGGAGGATAACCGCCGTCGGCGCGTATACATGCGCAAGAGCACTTCGTTCTTCGGATTGCTCGCGGGCCTCTTCTCGCATATATCGGTGGCGACAAGCATCTACCGGCTCTCGCATTATTTCTTCTGCAAGCGCCTCGGGCTGGTATCGAAATTCTTTTACGTGCTTAACATAATGTTTTTCGGGCTGGATATCTCCCCGATGTCGGAAATAGGCCCCGGGCTGGTGATATGCCACCTCGTCGGCAACATCATACACGCCAAGATAGGCAAGAACGCGTTGTTATACGGGCAGAACGTTTTCGGCGGCGGCACAAAAGAGAACGACAAGGGCTGGTACGGAGGCCCGGTAGTCGGCGATAACGTAACGATGTATATCGGCGCGAAAATACTCGCCACTGTTAAAGTCGGCAATAACGTGTCGGTCGGCGCGGCGTCCCTGGTGCTTGACGATGTCCCGGACAACAAGGTCGTTGCCGGCTCCCCCGCGAGGGTAATAAAGGAAAATAATGGTTAAGGACCTTTCGGTCATAATAGTTAACTGGAACACGGGCGCGCTCCTGCGCGACTGCGTGGAGAGCGTCTACAGCGAGACAACGAGGCACTCGTTAGAAGTGATCGTCGTCGACAACGCGTCTTCCGATGACAGCGTCTCTCTTGTCGAGGCGGAATTCAAGGCCGTGGTCGTAATAAAGAACAGCAAAAATTTCGGCTTCGCGAAAGGCAATAACATCGGCGTCGAAGCCGCCGAAGGGAAATACGTGATCCTGCTTAACCCGGACACGAAAGTGCTCGACGGCGGGCTTGATAAAATATGCGATTTCCTGGAAACCGCGGAGAAAGACGTCGGAGCGGCAGGGCCGGTGCTTTTGAACAAAGACGGGAGCTTCCAAAGGGAACAGGGCTGGCGTTTCCCGGGCCTTGGGACGGCGTTCGCGCAATATTTCTTCCTGAGCCGCATATTCGGGCTGCCGGGAATTTTCATGAACCGCAAGCTAAAGAAGGCCTCGGATGTCGATTGGCTTTGCGGCGCTTGCTTCGCCTCGCCGAGGAAGATCTATAAAGAGATGGGCGGGCTCGACGAGAAATATTTCCTCTACGCCGAAGACATGGATTTCTGTTATCGCCTGAAAGA
Source organism: Candidatus Omnitrophota bacterium (assembly GCA_028716565.1). Classification (NCBI taxonomy): domain Bacteria; kingdom Pseudomonadati; phylum Candidatus Omnitrophota; species Candidatus Omnitrophota bacterium. Next base: position 587,197 of record JAQUPL010000001.1, on the reverse strand, counting down.
GAAGGGATACAGGTCGGTCTTCTACCCGGGCGCAATCATAATGCATATCTCGAAACAGAGCACGTCGAAACAGGGCGAAGAAGTATCGAAATACCAGATAGAGGGTTTGAAGGATTTTTTCAGGACGAGGAATCCCGCGTGGAAGTATAAAGTATTCAAGGATATCCTTTTCGGCGGGCTGACGGCGCGTTTTTTTGTGTTGTCAGTTAAAGGACTTTTTAAAGGGTCACCGGAATTGCGCAAGAAGATCCGCTCGATGAGGATACTGCTTAAATATGTCTATGTATGAGATACGGAATAAAAAAGACAGGTTTCTCGCGGTAGCGGCGGACATCATATTAAGGCCGTTCGCGCTGGCGGTGGACCTGCTCAGGGGCGGCACGAGAAAATTCCCGCCGCACGGAAGCGTAAAGAAGGCCCTCATCATGAGGGTCGATAATATCGGCGATGTGGTAATGGCGACCTCTCTCGTGCGCGAACTGAAGAAGAATATCTTCAGGGACGCCTCGATAGGCCTGCTCGTCAGGCCTGAAGCGGCGCCTTTGCTGAATAAGAACCCTTACGTCGCGGAGATAATACCTTACAGGGGCATGCGGACGGCCGCCCTGGTCCGCGCAAAGAATTATGATATCGCGATAGAGCCGCGCGGCGACCTGCGTTATATCTTCTTTTTATTCATGGCCGGGATAAAACGCCGTGTCGGTTTCGACCGCGCAGGCGGCGCATACATGTTGACTGACATAGTGCCGTACAAGAGCGGGATGCCTTTGTCGTCAAGGAACATGGAGATAGTCAAATATTTCGATAAGGAAGCAAAGACCGAAGCGCATCCGGAATTGTTCGAGACCGAGACGGGCGTGAAGGAAGCCGAGGGACTGCTGAAGGCGATGGGCACGGGCAAAAAGACCGTCGGCATATTCCCGTGTTCTAACTTCGCGGCAAAGGAGTGGGAGCCGGGAAAGTTCGGGCTTCTGGCAAAAAAAATATCAGATGAGGGATTTTTGCCCGCAATATGCGGCAGTGATGCTGATGCCAAAAAGTGCGGCAAGGTCGCCGACAATTCCGGCGGAAACGCCGTCAACTGCGCCGGCAAGCTTTCCCTCGAGGGTCTGGTCAGTTTTGTGAAGAGGTGCCGATGCGTCATCGGCAACGACAGCGCGCCGGTCCATATCGCGGCGGCGCTCGACGTGCCGGTCATCATCATCTCGGGCCCGATGGATGCGGACATCATAAAGCCGCGCCACAGGTCGGAAGAAAAACTCAGGGTCGTATTCAAGAGATTGCCCTGCTCCTTCTGTAACAGCATAAAGGTACTTCCGGCGAAATGCAGGGGAAGGGCCACTCCCGAGTGCCTTGAGAAGATAGAGGTGGACGAGGTATTCTCGGCATTCCGCGAGGTCGCGGCGGAGATGTCCTCGAAATGACGGATCTCACGGTTTCAATCGTAAATTACAACAGCCGCGCGGACCTGATCGGCTGCCTGGATTCGCTGAAGGGACTGTCCCCGCAGGGGACTGTCCCTGAAGTATGGGTCGTTGACAATGCCTCCGCGGAATCGATACACGGCCTTGAAGAAGAATATAAATGGGCGCATTTCGTATTCAACGAGAAAAATATAGGGTTCGGCGCGGCTAATAATATCGCGCTCGGGAAAGCGCGCTCGAAATATTTCCTGGTCTGCAACCCCGACATACGCTTCAGGAAGGCAGAGTTCCGCCAAGGCGGGAGCACGATAGAGGCCCTGGCCGGGTTCATGGACGCAAATAAAGACGTTGGCATCGCCGGTCCGAAACTGGTCAACGCGGACGGGACCCTGCAGTATTCATGCCGGCGTTTCCCGACGGTGGCGACATTTCTCGCCAGGGGACTGTTTCCCGGGAAGACGCCGAAGCCGATACACGATTACCTGATGGTTGACGCTGATCACACGAAGACGATGGACGTGGATTGGGTCCTCGGCAGTTTTATGTTCGCGCGCAAGGCGCTCCTCGATAAGCTGGGCGGGTTCGACGAAAGGCATTTCATGTATTACGAGGACATTGACCTGTGCTACCGCGTAAAGAAGGCCGGTTCGCGCGTCGTATACGTGCCGCAGGCCGAAGCTGCGCACACGTATAAGCGCGAGAGCGCGGGCGGCCTGTTCAACATCCTGAAATATTACCACACGGCAAGCGCAATGAGGTTTTTCGCCAGGTATCTCGGCGAAAGAAAATGGAGGACCTTCGTATGATGAATTTCCTGGCGGCAATTTTAATAATGGGGGCTGCAGTCACGCCGCAAAATTCCGGCAGCGCGCCACTTTCGCCTAAAAATTTCGGTACTTACATGGGCGGCGTTCTCGGGGTATGGGCTCCCGTAGAAGTCTATGAAAAAGAGATACCGTACGCCAGGGACCTGAATATCGGCATAACCCGAATGAACACCGATTGCTGGGACGAGCTCGAGCCGTCGCGCGGGAAATATTCGTGGGATAAGATGGACAAGATAGTAGATACCCTGCGCCGCAACGATATAGACATCCTCTTCACCGTGCCGATCTCCGCGAAATGGAACGCGAGCGGCGGGCCGGCGCGAGTGAACAATTTCGACATAGGCACGAACCATTTCCCGGCAAAAGACTTCAATGACATCGAAAGGTTCTGCGAGGCGCTGGCCGCGCATTACAAGGGAAAGATAAAATATTACGAGGCATGGAACGAGCCGGACCTCTTCATATTCTGGAGGGGCAAGCCCGACGTGAAAGAATATACGGAAGTGCTGAAGAAGATGTACGCGGGGCTGAAGAGGGGCGACCCGGGATGTAAAGTCCTGGTGGGCGGCATCGCCTACCCGCTCGACGATACCTTTATGAAGGGCCTGATAAAAGAGGGCGCCTTCGGCTATTTTGACATAATGAGCATACACGCTTATTCGAAGTCCACCTGGGATGTCCAGAGGGCGATAACTAACACGCAGAATATCGTGAAATGGTCAGGCAAGGATATGCCGATATGGGTGACCGAGGTCTCGACGACGCCGGATTTCTTCAAGAGCGGCGACCGGGCAAAGGAAGAGAAAGACAAGGCGGAAATGCTGGCCAAATTCTATGAAATGTTCTTCAACCAGGGCATAGAGGTGGTCTTCTGGCATACACTGCGCGACTGCGGGACCGAGATCGGCATGCCGAAGGACTTCGACTTCGGGCTCATGACATCGGACTACAAGAAACTTCCCGCATACGACGCGCTAAAAGCGTTCACAACGGAAAAAATAAGAAAGAACTGATGGATAGTAACAGGAGAATACAGCTGTATACGGTACTGGCCTGCGACCTGGCGCTGATATACCTGAGCCTCGCGCTCGCGATCTGGGCATCGGTGAAGACCGGCCTGATCGGCGGGGCGCAAAAGGGCGTAAGCATCCCGGAATTCGCGTTCATGGGGCCGTATTTCATATTCGTGTTCAAGAGCGTCGGGCTTTACAAGGCGAAGACCGGGATACTGCATATCAAGGAAACCATTTCGATATTCAGGGGGATACTCTTCGGTTTCCTTTTCGTATTCCTTATATTCTTCCTGTTCCCGGGTGTCGCCGGCCTGCACAAGTCGCTCTTTTTCTTCTTCGTGTTCATGATGTGCCTTATGCCCCCAGAGCGGCTGCTTTTGCGCAAATGGACACAAAGCCGGCACGAGCAGGGGATAGGCGTCACAAATACGCTTATCATAGGGACAGGGGTAGTGGCGAAGAGGCTCGCGTCGAAACTCCTCCATACGCCGAAAATAGGTTTTAGGCCCGTAGGCATCCTGGGCGAGATAAGCACATTGCCCGATACCGTGGAGAAGAAGCGGATAGGCGCCGTCTTCATGGCAGAGCAGGACCTACCTTACGAGCAGGTCCTAAACGTGATGAACTACTGCGCCGGGAAGAATATCCTGTTCAGGTTCGTCCCGTATATTTATAATATGCCCATAGACCTCATCTCGATGGACGATATCGAGGGCATCCCGGTCATCGGCCTGCGCAGGTACAGCCCCCATTCGCTTTACGCGAAGTTCAAGCGTTCCATAGATATCATAGTATCTTTTACCGCGCTTATCATAACCCTGCCCGCGGGGATATTAATAGCCGCGGCGATTAAGCTCAACTCTCCGGGCAAGATCATATTCAGCCAGGAGCGCGCCGGACAGGAAGGAAAGCCTTTCAAGATAATGAAGTTCCGGACGATGTTCTCGGAGTCTTCGAGGTATGACTTCTCGCCTAAAGAATCCAACGACCCGCGAATAACCAAGGTGGGGCGGTTCCTCCGCAGGACCGGCCTTGACGAGATGCCGCAGCTTATAAACGTGCTGAAAGGCGATATGAGCCTTGTAGGGCCGAGGCCGGAGATGGAATTCATCGTTAAGGAATACAACGAGATACAGAAAGAGCGCCTGAAAGTAAAGCCGGGAATGACCGGCCTATGGCAGATAAGCGAGCACCGCAAGTCGCCCATCCACGAGAACATGGAATACGACCTTTTTTACATAGAGAACCAGAGTTTCCTGCTGGACGCGGCTATTTTGCTTCGAACCGTGTTTACGGTTTTCGGCCTCAAGGGCAAGTAGAATGTGGTATAATTATAACCTAATATGTTTAATAAGCTTAGCGTGGATAAGAAGAAGATGTCCACATTATATTTTGTGTACATAATACATTATAATATACTGTATAACATGCCATACGATATGATATGAAAAAGAATGTTTATATAATCGCAGGGCCCAACGGATCAGGGAAAACGACCTTAGCGAGGTTATTTCTTCCGGAATACGCAAATTGCCCTAACTTTGTAAATGCCGATCTTATTGCTCTTGGATTAGCTCCGTTTGAGCCTCGTAGCGCGGCCATCAAAGCAGGCAGACTCGTATTACAGCAAATCCATGAGTTTAGCGGCCTCGGCGCCGATTTTGCTTTTGAAACAACGTTATCTGGTACTTCTTACGCGAGAGCGCTTACAGAATTGAAAAAGAAAGGGTATGCCGTCCATCTTTTCTTTTTATGTATTCCAAGCCCCGAGTTGGCAATTCAGCGCATTAAAGACAGAGTCAGGGAGGGTGGACATAATGTTCCGGATGAGGATGTTAGAAGGAGATTCTTTCGAGGCATCAACAACTTCTTTAAGGTGTATGAACCATTGTTTGACTCATGGATGATGTTCGATAATTCGAAGGCAAAACCCGTATTAATAGCGAAGAGAAAGAACGGTCATAAAGAAGTGATCGAGCAGGAGCTGTTTAACACCATACACAAATTTTTGAGGTGAGATATGAAAAAGAGAATGTCCTTACAGGATAAGGCTGAAGCGGCTATGAAAAAAGCGATTCGGCAGGTAGTGGAGCGCCACAAAAAAACAGGCCGGTCGCTGGCAGTGTGGAAGAATGGCAAGGTTGTGCGCATTTCTCCGCATTCTGTCAGATGAGAAAATCGCCGTTTAATTTTGAAGAATTGGAAGTATGGAAGAAAGCAATTGATTTCGCCAAAAGTGTAATCGATCTTACCGAAGAAATTAACACCGATCCCAGGCATTATCGGCTTATAGAGCAGTTAGAGGCATCTTCAACTTCCATAGCTTTAAATATAGCGGAAGGCAAAGGGCGCTATTCAAAAAAGGAGTTTCTCCAGTTTTTGCATATTGCCCGCGGCTCTTTGTTTGAAACTGTCACATTGTTAAGGATTTTTCATCTAAAGAAATGGATCAACGACGCTCAGCTTGAGAAAGTAGAGAATGCCGGTAGCGAAGTCGGAAAAATGATCTCCGGCTTGATCAGTTCAATAAGGATGAGGTTATAACTTAGTTTTTTGCTTTTACTAAGAACTAACAACTAAGAACTAAAACTTGTTAAAGGAGGCTAAGATGGACGAACTTACGCTTAGGGACTATTTGAAGGTCCTTTTCAGGCAGAAATGGGTCGTCTTCACGTCGATAGTCACGGTGACGGTAGTCGTGGCGCTCGGGCTCTGGATGAAAACGAATACCTACGAGGCGACGGTAAAGTTGCTTGTCACGGCGCAGAAGGGGACGGAGGCGCCGTACTACAGCCCTCTTATTAGCATGCAGAACATACAGGTAGCCCTCACCCAGAGCGAAATAGTCAAATCGAACCCTGTCATGGAGCGCGCGCTAAAAGCCGTCGGCCTCAAGCCGCTCGATTTCGAGAAGAAGTTTGCCAGCCCGCCGCGCCAAGCCATGATAGATTGGCAGGTCGCCGCGTTAAATAAACAGTTCGCCGAGATAACCGCTAAAACGACCGACCTGAAGATAGCGGAACAGCAGAAGCAAAATATCCTCTTCCGGCTGGCCCTTAAAGATATGGAGGACAATGTAAAGGTCGAACCGCTCCGCGACACGAACCTTTTTACCATCACATACAGGGATTTTGACCCGGGCATTGCCGCGGCAATCGCGAATATCATCAGCCGCTCGTATGTCATTTTTGACCTCGAACAGCAGTTGGCAGAGATGCAGATGAAATACGGCGAGAAGAACCTGGCCGTCATGCAGCTTAGAGACAGCATCACCCAGATGGAAAAGAGCTTGAACGGCCAGCCCCTGCCGAATATCGAAGCTATCGGCCCGGCAAGCGTAAAAATCGTCGAGCAGGCGATACCGCCGTTAAAGCCGGCGGGCCTGCCGAAAGTCCTCACACTCATCCTTGCTTTCTTTATGAGCATCTTCCTCGGCGTCATGCTCGCGTTCGGTTTCGATTACATGGACCAGACGTTCAAGTCCCCCCAGGAAATTGAGGACGTGCTCAGCATGCCATTCCTCGGGGCCATACCCAGAAAGCCGAAACCGCACGACTACGAGCATATCTCAGACCAGCTCTGTTTTGAGTTGAAAGACAGGAAGTTAAAGTCCGTAATGGTAGTAGCGGCCTATCCGAAGGAAGGCGTTACGACAGCCATAGTCAACCTTGCCAGGAGCATCTCGAACAAATGCAGGCCGAAGGTCCTTGTTATGGACACCAACCTGCGGAAACCCGCCATCCATCAGGCCTTCAAGATCGCCAACACTAGGGGCCTTGTGGATGTCCTCGAAGGAAATATTTCCTTCGAGGATGCCGTCAACAAGGTGACCGACAACCTCTTCGTCCTGACCACAGGGAAGGTGGATATAAACCCCGGCTCCCTGTTGGAATCCCAGAAGATGGGCGTGCTGATAGACCACGCGAAGGAAAAATATGACGTGGTATTCCTTGACTGCGCTAACCTGAGGGAGTCGAAGGACGCCATAGTGTTAAGTTCCCACGTAGACAGCGTCGCGTTCATGGTTAACGAAGGCCGCACCCGCCGCCAGGTCGCGAAAGAAGCGGTCGAGGTGCTCTCAAAGGCAAAACCTGTTTTCCTCGGCGCCATCCTCGGCAGCCGCACTTTCGCAATTCCGAAGGCGATCTACGAGAGGGTGTAGTGAGTCTTAAGGAAAAGACAATAAAGGGTTTATTCTGGTCAGGATTTTCACAGGCAGGAAAGCAGATAAGCCAATTAGTTATAACTATAATTCTTGCCCGCCTTCTTTCTCCCGATGATTTCGGCCTATTGGCGATGGCAACTGTCTTTATCAATTTTGCAATGATTTTCAGTGAGATGGGAATCAGCAGTGCACTAATTCAGAAACAAGATACTAATGATAGACATTATTATTCCGCCTTTTGGTTTAATATTATCGTAGGCGTACTTCTAACCTTGGTTTTTATTGCAGTTTCGCCAATTATTGCATGGTTTTATAACAAGCCGGAGCTGCAGCCTATTCTAATAGTAATATCGGTTAATTTCTTCTTGTCTTCTTTTGTAATTATACAGCAGACAATTCTTTCAAAAGAAATGGATTTTAAAAAACTTGCTATTCGCGATATTTTAGCGGTTGCAATATCAGGTATCGTAGGTATCTACTTGGCGTACCATGGTTTTGGCGTGTGGAGTTTAGTTTATCAGTCAGTAATTTTTACTCTACTAAATGCCATACTTTTATGGACAGTTTCGACTTGGCGACCAAAATTTGTTTTCGCGATACAGGATATAAAAGACATCTTTCATTTTAGCGCTAACTTAACAGGATTTAACGTAGTAAATTATTTCGCGAGAAATGTTGACCAGCTTTTAATTGGTAAGTATTTAGGGGCAGAAGCATTAGGATACTATGCACTAGCATATAAAATTATGTTGTATCCAATACGAAACATATCTTGGGTGATTGGAAAAGTTATGTTCCCAGCATTTTCTAGGATCCAAAATGATATTGAGAAATTACGTAATGCGTACATTAAAGAAGTAAAAATTATTTCTATGGTTAGTTTTCCAGCCATGTTAGGTATGTTTGCTATAGCTCCGGACTTTGTTTTCCTAATACTTGGACATAAATGGCAACCCGCAATATTACTAATAAGAATTTTATGCTTTTGTGGCTTGACTCAATCAGTCAGCGATTCTATTTCAGGAAATATCCGTCTTTCCACGGGCAATTCTAAGTTGCATTTAAAAATAGGGATAGGAAATGCGTTTATTACTATTATATCGGTAATTATAGGGTTAAATTGGGGGATATATGGAGTTGCTTATTTGTATACTTTATTCTCAATACTATGGTCAATATATACGAATTATATTACATTGAAGATTATCAAGTTGAAACTTTCAGACTACTATTATGAATTAATTAAACCGATGGCTTTAAGTATTACGCTTATTCTATTGTTATTGATTATAAAAAGGCTGTTTTCCTAAATCTATTTATATACGCGGTACAAGAATAAAGGAAAAGGGATGTCAATAAAACATATTATAAAATATTTATCAATTATATTTCTTGGAGTATTTATGGGTTGGTTGGCAGGAATCGATTTCAAGCTTCCAATTATTGTTCTTGTAGGTATGGGCCTTATTTTAACAGGCATATCTTTACCTGCTGCATTTTTGGCGGTTGCTTTATTAGTAACCCACAGTTGTCTTTCTTTTATAAATGAGGACTGGTTTCGTTTTGCTTATGTTTTTAGAATCAGTGATTTATTCTTTTTAGGCGCCATGTTCATTTGTTTTGTCACTATATTAACCATAAAAGAAGAAGATAAACCAAAAATATTAAAACGATACACTATTATTATGGCCATTATTGTGTTGGCTACTTTGCTGCAGATATTTATTACTCAAATGCGTTTTCCTGAAACTACATTGTTATCCAGCCTGCGAATGGGAAGAAGGTACTTATACATTATGTTGTTTTACCCGGCTTGCATTTTTCTATTCAAAAACAAAAACATGCGTGTTTTTGTTAATATTGCTGCAATATTTAGTACATTTGTATCCATAGCCTTTATAATTCAGTTTTTATCCAAAGGCCGTATCTATCTGATCCCATTTTCTCGCAGTGTTTTTCAGAACATGCTAGGCATAAGCGCATATCGTATTTATATATCCGGAACAGAACTAATCAACTTTACATTTTTCTTCATATTTTTTCATTATATATTCACCCTTTTTAATAAACAAAAAGCAAAAATACTTCTCATATTAGCAATGATATTTACCGCACTGCATCCATTACTCTCTTTAGGAAGAAGCAGAATTATAGGATTCTTATTAGCTTTATTTGTTACGATTTTTATGGCTAGAAACAAGAAAATCAGACTTAGAATAGCTAGATATTTATTGTTAAGTTTAGGGTTTTTTATTTTAGTTATCCTGCTTTTTGGAATAATATCTCCTGGAGAAAAAGGCTTACCTGGTTTTATAAAAGATAGGACACTGTCGTCGTTCGATGAAGTACTTACCAATACAGGTACTTTTCGGTTCAGGCTTGATGATTCTTATTACCGAATACAACTTATAAAAGATAACCCCCTTTTGGGAATCGGATTCTTGCATGATGAATCACAAGAACTAAGCTACATGAGGGGTTTCAACGGGCAATTTAGGACGGCTGACAGCGGATTAATTTCACTCATGATTGACTTTGGACTGATTGGGCTGATTGGTTTTTTAGTTATTTTTATTTTCATCTTCAAAGATCTGTTGTTTTTAATCCGCAGTATGCCTAAAGATACTTATGAATACGCGGTCATTATGTCGATTTTTGCTGTTTTATTGATATACATAGTGGAGTTCTTAACATCTGGAAGCTTCATGTCATTTGGCGGCTTTGCCGTTTTAGGCATATTCATGGGGATTGTCAATAATGCGATTTACCGCTACCAAAAATCAAATGTTTCATCTAACCAATGGCATAAATGAAAAACGAACCAAAGATTCTTTATATAGTAATTACTCCTAATGTGGGGGGAGCGGAAAGAAGTATTCTTACAACTATTATTAATCTTCCCCCCAGAATAAAAGAACAATCGTTAATATTAATTCCCGGGGAGGGGCCAGTCTCCCACCTATTAAAGGAATTTAAAATAAGTTATCGCCAATATTATTATCGTAAGTTAACATCTCCATTTTTAATATTTGCTCGTTTTGAAATAATTAATCCCATAAAATTAATTGTAAACATATTGAATATTACGAGAATGGTTTGTTCTGTTCTGCAAAATGTATACAAGTACAAACCGGATGTTATCCACCTCAACAATTTTGAGCTTAATTTATATTTACCGATGTTTATAAAAATATTTACCAGGGCAAAAATAATATGTCATATAAGAGAATTGCGTATAGCTAAACGTAAGCTATTTCCCTTGCTTTTGTTTGTACTTAGTCGCTTTACTGACAAAATAATAGTCATCTCTTACTCTGTAAGAGATATATTTAAGGGAAGCGGAATATATAACAAGATAGAGGTGCTTTATAACGTTGTCGATCCCAATATGTATTTGCCGAAAGTTACTCCTCAAATAGTTCGGAACGAGTTAGGTATTAGACCGGAAGATTTTCTTGTGGTTTCTTTCGGAAGAATTACGGAATGGAAAGGTTATGATGTTTTAATCAATGCCATAGCCAAACTTAATAATGAAAAAATCTTCGTTTGCATTGCAGGCGATGCTTCTATCGGCAGCGAAAAATATTATAACGAATTGAAGAATTTAGTTAGGAAGTTAAATATGGAAAACCGCATCAAGTTTTTGGGATTCATAAAGGATATCGGTAGTTTATTAAATGCTGCTGATCTCGTTGTTCATAGTCCAATAGAGGATGAACCATTGGGCAGAGTGGTTCTGGAAGCGATGTCATTAGGTAAGGCGGTTATAGCTTCTGAATGCGGGGGGATACGAGAGATTATCTGCTCAGGAGAGAACGGTGTAATGTTTAAGCCAAAAGACATCGATGAGTTGGCTAAAAATATAAAAATCTTATACGAGGACCGGGAAAAGCTAGCTTTGCTTGGAATAAATGCCAAACAAACCATCAAAGGCAAATTTTCTCCCGAAGTTATTTCCAGTAAATCGTTTAAAATCTATGGAATAAACAACTAAAATTATGATGATTTTCGATGAGAAGACAATACGAGTTTTTCGAATATTTCAAAATCAAAGAAGGGGCGGGTTTACCTATGAAAAGCTTTTGGTTGATCAGCTTAATTCCAATTCCCTTAAGGTCATAGGTGTCCCCGTTTCTAATATTTTGCCTTTCAGTAAAGGCATCCGATTCCAACAGCTAATTAGAATGGTTGAATACAATAGGCAAGAAAGCTTGCTTGATATCCGCAGCATTATTCCTACGGTCAGTTTACTTTTAGCGCGGAGAAAGGAAACCAAGCATATTGCTGTTTTTCACCACCACGATTCGATAGGTCAATCTCAACCAATATTCACAGAGGTGTTTTTTAGGCTATTTCTTATTTCGGCAAAAAAATATATATCCAAAGTTGTAGTAGTAGCTGAATTTTGGAAAGAATATCTGGAGAAAAGAGGATTAACCAATATTTGCGTTATAAAAAATGGTTTTGACGTAAAGGATATATCCAGTGTTTCTGAAGAAGAATGCGTGCAATTTAGGAGAAAATACAATTTAGAAAATAAAAGAATAATTTATATTGGGAATAACTCTAGAATAAAAGGTGTTTATATCGCGTATAGTCAATTGAAAACAGCGTTTCCAGAACATCAACTAATTGCCTCAGGAGAGAAATTCGGCAAAGAGCCATTTTTGGTGTTAAATATGCCATACCGTGAATATTTGGTTTTATTGAAAGTATCGGAATGCGCAGTAATTTATTCATTGTTTAACGAGGGTTGGTGTCGTACGGCTCATGAAGCTATGCTTTTAAAGACACCAGTTGTAGGTTCTGGCAAAGGCGGTATGCGTGAACTTTTAGAAAATGGCAAACAAATTATTTGCACTAATCCAAAAACGTTAGAAAAAAGCGTTGATATGGCAATAAATGACAAAGAGTCGTTAGGTGAAGCAGGCTATAAGTATGCCGCACAGTTTGATCTTAATCATTTTAAAGAAAGTTGGATGGAGCTAATTACCGGATTATTAGACTAATGGTATGAAAAATTCTTACGTAATAATATCAGCTGTTCGAAACGAAGAGCAATATATTGAAAGGACGATATGTTCTGTTATTTCTCAAACAATAAAGCCGGTTGAGTGGGTTATTGTTAATGATGGCTCAAAAGATAAAACAGCAGCGATTGTTGATGATTATTCAAAAAGAGTGAGATGGATTAAATTGATCAATCTTCCTGATAGGGGCTACTATTTAGCTGGACCTGGAGTAGTCAATTCATTTAATAGAGGGGTTGAAAGCCTATTTTCTCAAGATTGGGAATTCATAGTAAAAATGGATTGCGATATTTCTTTCGATGCTGATTATTTTGAGAAAATATTGAATGAATTTAGAAAAAATAGTAAGCTGGGAATAGCAAGCGGGTGTACTTTTTTACTTAATAAAAGAAAGCTTATTCAAGAGAAAGTTCAGGATGACCATCCTGTAGGTCCCTGTAAAGTATATAAAAGAGAATGCTTTGAAAGTATAGGGGGACTTAGGCCTATATATGGATGGGATTTAGCTGATATTTTGTCAGCCCAAATGAAAGAATGGGATACTAGGTGTTTTAAAGAACTTATTATTATTCATTATAGGCAAACAGGAACACAGAGGAGAGGAATAACTAAGGGGAAATTTTTTTTAGGTAGGATGCAATATAGATTTGGATATACTTTTCTATATACTTGTTTAAAAGCTTTAAATAAAGTATTCGAGAGGCCTTATTTGCTAGGGTCAGCAGGCATAATATTTGGCTATTTATATTCTTGGATAAAGAAAGAGCAGAAATATTTCGATGAGGAGATGACATGTTTTCTGAGAAATAAACACAAGAGGTATATCCTAGAAAGATTAAGATGGAAAACAAAATAGATGTTTCCATAATAATTGTCAGCTGGAATGTTTCAAGCATTCTCGATCAATGTTTAAGCAGCATTAAAAGATCTATAAATTGTAGCTCTAGGGAAATTATTGTAATTGATAATGCTTCAGCAGATGATACCGTTGATATGCTAAGTACAAAGCATAAAGATGTTATTTTGCTAAGAAATAATTCAAACGTTGGGTTTGCTAAAGCATGTAACCAAGGCATAAATGTAAGTAATGGAAGGTTTATGTTGCTGCTTAACCCCGATACTGTTTTGAAAAATGATTTCAAAGAAATACTGATGTTTATGGAGGAACGAAATGATTGCGGGATAGTCGGGTGTCAATTAGTATATGAAAACGGGCAGAGAGCTATTTCATTTCAAAATTTTCCAACAATTTTAAGAATATTTACTTTTTACACAGGGATTGCCGCAGTGCTAAAAATATCGTTGGTTAACAATTTAATTCGTCCATTATATTATCTTGTCCCTAAACAGAGTGGGCATAAAAGGCACATAAATTCAACAGAGGAGGTTGATAGCATAGTAGGAGCGTTCTTCCTTTTTCAAAAGGCCATTATTAATAAAATAGGAAATTTCGATGAAAATTATTTTGTTTATTTTGAGGAAACGGATTTTTGCTTCAGAGCAAAACAGGCAGGATATAAAAATTACGTATATCCCCATTACTCGGTTATGCATTACGAAGGGAAAAGCACAGAAAAAACAAATTACAAATATTTGATTTATTATACTAATAGTCTAAAGTATTTTTTCAAAAAGAATTATCCCAGGCATTATTATATGTTAGCATTGGTAGTACTTAAGATTTCCATATTATTCAGAGTACTAGTTCTTGTCCCATGCATTTTATTTAATAAAGATGTATTTGAGAGAATAAAAGTGTATTTGGAAATGTTTAAGTTATGAAACAGGGAATCGGCGTATGAATGATTACATAGCTTGTTTATTGAGTATCGCAGCTAATGGGCTCGAGGCTTATTACGATCCCCAGACCTCTCTATTTAGCTTTATTGTGACTGACCTGGGACGTTCTCCTGAAAAAGCAAACCTTTTATTGACACACAGTCTAATTTCACTTCTCGGTATATCAAACTATAAGGAATCTGTGCATATTGATTTTTCCGAATCAAAAAACAGAGTTTATGAGCAGGTTGCCATGAAAAGCGGATTACGTGAATCGGCTTTACTTTTATGGCTTTTGGCAAAAGAGAATGACCCGCGTTCCGACATCATATTCGGGAAAATTTGTGCTTTACCCTCGAATGTAATTATCAACGCCGAGACGATGGAAGTTGCATGGTTATTGACTTCTCTTGTGTTCTATGCGCATCAAAAAAGGTCCGAAAAGACCGGTAAGACTATGGATGCCGTATCGCAACATTTAAAAAAACGCTTCAATTGCGATACATGCCTATTTTATCATAGGCCGCGTAACAGCTTCTTTTCTAGCTTCGACATACGGTATGACATTGCAAATTTCGCTGATCAGATTTATTCGATCTATGCTTTTGCGCTTTATTATGGGTTGAAACGTGACGGCGAGAGTCTACAGATCTCCGAACAATGCGCCGACAAAATCTGTTCGTTGCAGGGTAAGCAGGGGCAATGGTGGTGGCATTATAATGTTCCTCGCGGCACCGTAATACAGAAATATCCTGTGTATTCCGTTCATCAGGATTCGATGGCTCCGTTTGCGCTTATGGAATTAAACAAAGTGTCGCAGAAGGATTATTCGTCATCGATTTCCTTGGGTTTACAATGGCTTTTCTCAGAAAACGAGTTGAATGTAAAACTGGCTAATGAAGAAAAGAATTACGTTCGCAGAGGGATTCAGCGCAAACGTTTTCTTGCCAAACTGATTAATGTTAGGACGCTGGTCTTTAAGTTTATGAAAATCGATTGTTTGTCCGGCTATTTTGACCAGCCAAAATATCTTTGCCGGATGAATTGGGAATATTCGTATCATTTAGGATGGATACTATATGCGTACAGTCCCCAGACTGAAAATTTGTGGCGTAAATTTTGATAATATAAGCTTGCCTGAGCTCGAGGCTTTCCTTCGAGATGTCGCGGGAAGCGGGGAAGGACAGGTTTTCATTGTTACGCCTAATGTGGATTTTGTGATACGGGCAGCCCAAAATGAAGAATTCAAAAATATCCTGAACAAGGCCGATCTGTCGCTTTGCGATAGTTCGATAGTCCTGCTAGGCAGTTTAATTTTAAGGAAGACATTAAAGTCCAGGGTTACTGGTTTTGATGCAACGCATATATTGTTGACTCTTTCCGCAGAGACTTCCGAAAAGGTCTTCCTGCTTGGTTCAACCGACGAAAATTTAAAACTTGTGTCGGAGAAACTGAGCAATAAGTATCCGAGGCTCTCTGTTTCCGGTATGCATAACGGTTTTTTCAGTTTTACCGATTCTCAGATGGTCATCGATAAAATTAACAGTTCGGATGCAAGCTTCCTGTTTATCGGTATGGGTTCTCCCCGGCAGGAACAATGGATATCGAGCCATCGCAGCAAGATCAACGCAAAGTACATCATTTGCATCGGTGGTCTTTTTGAGGTTTTATCCGAGCGAATTAAGCGGGCGCCTGTTTTTATGCAGAAATTAGGGCTCGAGTGGTTTTGGCGACTCATAAACGAACCAAAGCGACTATGGAAGCGATATCTGGTTGAGGATATTTATTTTTTCAGGCTTATCTTTAAAGAAATGTTACGAGGAGTGAAAAAGCAATGATTAAAACAAAATATAATATTATTATTGTTTTTGGAACACGGCCGGAGGCCATCAAGATGGCGCCCGTAATACGGGAATTTAAAAAATACCGGGGGGTTAACTTAGTCAACGTTTCTGTTTCTCAGCATATCGAAATGCTTAAGCAGGTTCTGCAGGCATTCGATATCAATCTGGATTATAATTTGAATATCATGAGCAATAACCAGACACTATTTTCAATATCCCGAAAGGCGCTAAAAGGATTTGAGAAAATATTAACAAAAATTAATCCGGATCTTATTGTGGTGCAGGGAGATACGACATCAGCTTTTATCGGTGCTCTTTCAGCGTATTACAAAAAAATCCCTGTGGCGCATATTGAGGCCGGTTTGCGTACCTATGATAAATATAGCCCTTTTCCCGAAGAAGCAAACCGGCGTTTGATTTCTGTGATTGCCGATTATAATTTCGCTCCTACTTTGCAGGCGAAAAAGAATTTACTCCTTGAGAATATTGATAAAAATTCAATCTATATTACGGGAAATACCGGAATTGATGCGCTTTTATTCATGGCGCGGAAAAAGACAAGTAGTTCATCCTCGGACAATCCGAAATTTGCTAAACAACTGGCATCCGTGGATTTTGACAGAAAAATAATCTTAATAACTGCTCATCGCAGGGAAAGCTTTGGCAGCCCACTTAAGAATATCTGCAATGCAATACGAAAATTATCGAAACTGAATCCTAACGTTGAATTTATTTATCCAGTTCATTTGAATCCAAATGTTAATAAGCCCGTTTTTAACGCTTTAAGTGAAAACAAACGAATACACTTAGTTCCTCCGCTTAGTTATGATGTATTTGTTCAACTCATGAAAAGATCCCATATTATCCTGACTGACTCTGGCGGCATACAGGAAGAGGCTCCTTCGCTAAATATACCAGTTCTTGTAATGAGAGAGGTGACTGAGCGACCTGAGGCGATTAAGGCTGGTGTTGCAAGATTAGTGGGTACCAATAAGGCTAAGATAGTAGAGGAAACGCAAAAGCTACTTAATAACAAACGGCACTATGAATTGATGGCGACAGGCGCAAATCCCTACGGTGATGGTTATGCCGCACACCGCATTGTCAAATGTCTCTTAGGTAAGAAGTTTTATGAATTTAATTCAAAAGTGAAGAGTA
Source organism: Candidatus Omnitrophota bacterium (assembly GCA_028716565.1). Classification (NCBI taxonomy): domain Bacteria; kingdom Pseudomonadati; phylum Candidatus Omnitrophota; species Candidatus Omnitrophota bacterium. The sequence goes on along the minus strand of JAQUPL010000001.1, from coordinate 569,957 downwards.
GCGGTAATTAGAACAACTGCTTATTTTAACGAGATTTCATACCAGAGGGTATCTGCTTTGTTAGTCGTAAAAACCAGCTTATCAGAGATATAGCTCGATGGAATTATGCGCGATCTTTTTCCTTGATTGTCAAGTGCATACACTATTCCGGGACGGAATGATCCAATCCCAATTTTCGCATTAATCGCGCTCAGTACAGTCTTTTTAATTCCCCAATTAAACATTTTTTGTGAGTCCCACTGACTATCCTCGTTTTTAATCTCGCCAACAACCAAGCAAATTAGTGTTTTTGCAGAACCAATCTCTTTTAGATCAGGAGAATAAATAAATATTGACCCGTTTTTATCTGAATTAACGGTGAGATTTCTAATGTGGAATTCTTTACCACCGATAAAGCCGGTAACCCCGCAAAGAAAATCCGATTCAAAAGTAGCAGAATCATTATTTACTACAACGTTAATATCCGGACAACGTTGCACAATAAAACTTCCTATCGCGCTAAGGCTGAGTTGTTGTGCGTTTGCAAAAGTATCAAAATAGCTGGAAATCACGTCGTAGACAGGATCGAATTGCCAACCTCGGGTAAGTGCGTATTGAAAAATTCCTGACCAATCATTCTTTACTGCATATGCACCCATAAGGGGTGGTGTTTCGTACGCATATTTGTTGGGATAACAGTGATTCCACTCTGTAACGGTGAAAGGCTTTTTACGCAAGTTGAATTTATCTATATTTTCCATCATCCCGAACGAGGCGTTTTGGAGTATTGAGTTATTTTTAATGGTGAAATCATTCTGGTCCCATGTTTTATGTGGAAAACGCGGATGATCCCAATAGGCATGCTTATCGAGAAAATCGCATTGTTCTTGTGCTTCTAATTCCTCAACGTTTGAACACCCGCCTATTCCTGTTATTGGTACCTTTATCTTTATTTCGCTCTTTAGTAAATTTAGCATGATTGAAAAGTAACGTTTTTCAAGCGAAATAAGAAAAGAGCGAAAATCATCAAGACATTTTTTGGAGACCAACGCTCTGAGTTTATGTACAGGTATTTGAAAATCAAATTTTGATACATCGTTGAAACAAGAGATAGACAGCCAACTGGTCTTTACTGCTTCGACAGTTTTATATTTATCTTGAAGCCAAATATTCCATAATTTGTTGAGCTCCTTGGAATAATATACAGGAATTGGATTTGTTTTGAAGCCCGGCATATCGCCATTAAGTTTGTCGTCATACCAAGAATCTAATAGAGAATTTTCATTGGTTATCTCGATAAGTGCAATTGCCGGTTCTTCATAATAGCGAAGTTTTGTATAAGGGTTATAGTGAGTTAATAAATCTTTGGTGTACTGTTTTTGAAGCGCAATAAGCTTCTCGTCAAACACGGAAGCAGGTTTTGCTGCCAAAACAAGTTTATCCGCGTCCTTTACACCATCAGCTTCAGTAAAATGTCTTCCGACAAGCAAATTCAAATCAACATAGATGCCTCGTATTTTCAATTGATAAATTAAATAATCAAGTCTTTCAAGCTGCTTCTTACTTAAGATACCAGTTTTTTTCATTTGAGGGTTTTTAAAAGCTGGACAAATATCTTCAAAAATGCCTTTAGGTTCAAAATAGAAATCCATATGATGTAGACGGACAGCATTAAAACCGAAGAAAGCCAAGCGTTCAGCTATTATTTCTGCTTGTTTATGTGTGGGAAAGCATGCTTCAAAATATAAATTTGTACCGAAAAAGCGCGTTGGAGTTCCATCTTCAAAGACAAAATGATTTCCCGCAGCCTTTGCAAAACCGTGTTTGCCTGCAGGTGGGTCGAGAACGAGCTTGCCCATATTTAGAAGAGAATTGGAATCAAGATCCTTACCATAAGAGAAAGGGAACCAGCCTTCTTCGGCGTGGGCTACGCCAACGACCCCCGCTAAAACCAAAGCTAAAATTAAGTAACGCATGTCATAATTATACCACATTGAATTCGGAGGCAGCTACCTAATTCACTACGACTAATAGCGGGAATTAGAGAAGCTGCCACCGAATTCCAGTGAAACTGTTACCGGTAGATTTCTCCCGACTATAGGCCGCAAGATAATGCTATAAAAATCGCAATTATTTCAGTTGACAAAATCTTAGTATCTGTTAGAATAACCACGTTGCTTTGAATGACACCTTCCTGACGAAATTCCGTGTTATTTCATACTCTTAATAAGGGATAATATTAACTTATTTGAATGAGGTAGGGTTGCAAAATGAAGAAGATTTTTGTGGTAATATTTGTCGCGGCTTTAACGATGCTTGCTGCCGGTACGGCTTCAGCCAGCACATGGAACCAGTTATTCCAGCAGTCGAGCACGGAACAATATCAGGGGCATAATGTTGGGGCATTCGATCAGATGCAGATCTTCTGGCAGGCGGATGATACATTTGCGACCCCTACCTTCACCAATTTTACCGATTCCAACTGGCAAAACTTCACTGTTTCAAGTACCGAAGCGTATGCCATAGGCCCGGATTCAGACTGGCTGAGGTTTTATCTGAATTTTGATAATGCCGAGCCGGCGCGCGCGACCCAATTTCTTTATCAGACATCCTTAAACGGGCAGGTCGTCCAGAGGCAGATCCTGACTTATACGGAAGCTGATTGGTGGACCTGGCCGGAATTCATAGGCAGCGATCAAAATTGGCATGATTTGGGCGGCGGCGACCCCGTTGCGATACCCGAACCGGTGGCTTCGATATTGTTTGTGGCGGGTGGTTCTATGCTATTACTACGCAGGATGGGAAAAAAAGGAAAAGCATGAAGAAAATCTACTTTGTTGTAATGATATGCCTGTTTTTGACGGTGGCCGGCCTGGCTAGCGCCGACCAGGTAAGCTTTATCTGGGACCCAAGCGTAGGGGAAACGCTGCAGGGTGTTGACGGGGACACAAGCGGATGGTCGAATAGCGACGCTTCCCTTTCCCTCGGAGAAAACAGCTGGAGCTTATTGGGCGGTTATGGTGTAGTCAAGGCTTGGGATAGTGACATTCCGAGCAATCCGGGAATATTGACGCATCGCGGGACGCGGGGCCTTGGCATATTAGGCGGCGAAGACGATGAGATCGACAACCCCCTGTGCGGCGGATCGGAGAGACTTGTTATAAAGTTTAACGCGCCGACCGAACTCAATTCCTTTCAGGTTAGGTCGCTCTTCTATGATGACAAGATCTTTTGCTGGCCCATCGAGCGGGAGAAGGGCGCGGTGAAATTTTTCTATGAGGGAGAAAACTTTTTTACCCAGACATTGCTGGCGCAGGAGTATATAGGTGATGGAGGTAACGGCATAGTCGATTACGTTTATGATACCCCTTATCTTATCGACAAGATCGTATTCTATGTTCCTGAGGGAATTCCTTCAATCTGGAGTGATTTTTCGGTGGCGAAACTGGATGTAACTGCCGTTCCCGAGCCGGTTTCAACCGTGTTGTTTTTGCTCGGCGGCGCGACGCTGGCGGTAAGACGCCTGCGCAGAAAAACTAAATAAGTGTTTCCCTTTATGAAAAAACTTATTTTCGCGGTTATTATCGGGATGTTTATTTATCCCTCAGCGTTCGCGGACGTCACCGTATTCAGCGACGATTTCAGCGCTAATACGATAGGGACGAATTGGACTGTCGTTACTTCGGGAGAAGGTAACTATGCCGGGATCTCACCGGACGGTTATGTTAATTATAACCTTGTCAACAGCGGTTACGCCTATCTTTATTCGTCGGCTTTCGCGGCGCAGGGCCAGGTGAATTTCTCGGGAAGCGTGTTCGCCGGAAGCTATACGCTGTATCCGACCCCGACGCAGTCAAGTGAGTTGGCGATCTTCAGCAGCGTCGACCCTTCAAAATATTTTAAAGTTTCTTACGAAGCGGCTTCCAGTAAGCTCCGTTTCGAAGACAGCGGGACGTTTGTCAGCGAGATCGATTGGTCAAACCAGCCGTCGTTCAACTGGAAAAATTACAATTTGACGTTCGACAACTCGCAATGGGCTTTTTACCAGGATTCGTCGCCTGTGTGGTCGCATGACAGCTCGACGATGTCGGGCGCAGGTTCGTATTTTGTCGGCATCGGGGCGATGGACGAGGGATACCATTATGATTACACACTGTTCGATAACGTTTCCGCGACCGCGACCGCGGTTCCCGAGCCGGTTTCGACAGTTCTATTTATATTGGGCGGCGCGACTCTCGCTGTAAGGAGATTGCGCAGGAAATAGATTTCGGGTTGAGGAAAAAACAACAGTGGGGTGAGAGCATGAAAAAAATGGTGATGGCGGTGCTATTTTTGGCACTTGCCGCAGCGCCGGCGTATGCCGATACAAATGCATTGAGCAATCCGGGGTTTGAGACAGGCAGTATTTCGGGATGGACGAGTTGGACGAATTACGGCCACGACTATGCTTATAATATTAACAATTGGGGCCATGACGGAAGCAGTTATTCGATTCATGCATGGTCATGGGGAGAAGCAGGCACAAGCGGCGGCGCGTGGCAGGATTTTGCGATCACCGATCCTAACCAGCCGTTGAATGTAGGTGGTTGGATATTCCAGCCGAGCGGCGATCCCTTGACCGGAGACGTATACGCGTGGCTGAGGATAGAATTCAAAAATTCTTCGGATACGATAGTCGGCACAGCGTCATCTGAACATCTTCAGGCGGATGATCTGATCAGTGATGACTGGATGCACAGCTCGACCGTTCTCACGCCCTCGAGTTACGGTTCCGGAATAGTTAAGGGAACTTTTGTCTGGGAAGTCAAGGCAGACGGCACAGGCAGTGGAAGCGCGATGTTTGATGATATGCACGTATCCGCCGTTCCCGAGCCGGTAAGTTCGGTGTTATTCCTTCTCGGTGGCGCGACGCTGGCTGTAAGGAGATTGCGCAGGAAATAAGCGAGTAAATTCGGGGACGTTTCATGTAGCCCTTTTTGAAACGTCCCCTTTTATTTGCCGAAGAGATATTCCGCCTGGTCTTGAGGGAGGAGCGGGGCGATAGCGGAGATGAAGCTTTTCGCGAGATTGACGGCTTTGTCTGTCGTATCTGCCGTGGCCGGGATGTCGATCCGGCACATAAATCCTACCTTTTTCTTTCCTAATAAAGACGACCAGAGCTCGATGATCTTCTGCTGGCCCCAGCCCGCCTGTTTCTTATCTATGACTATCCAATAAGTGATCACGACGCTTTTGCCTGGCCTGTCGAAGAAGACGGCCGACGCCTTGAATCTATGGCCGTTGGCGTCGAATTCGATATCCGGGAGGTCCGTTGTCTTGTAGCCGGAGCTGCCGTAGCAGACTTTCGGATTGTGGAAATTTCCGGCGTCCAGGATGAGGAAGAGCAGTCCCTCGTAGCCCTTATCGAGCAGGGAAATGTATGCGGGCCGAGCGTATTCGCGGGCGAAGACGCGGCTCACGAAATTATAGACATCGCCGCCTGTCTGGATCTGCGAGGATGCGTCACGAGAGTGCCAGGCGCCGAAACTTGCCGGTATCTCGAGCTTTGAGAGGACGTCCGGGCTTGTGTATTTCGGCCTGGGCAGGGCGAAGCTTACGAGCATCGTAAGGCATATAAGGATAATAGCTATAATTGATTTTTTGTTATTCATTTCTTGGCTCTCTTTTCGAGAAGCGACTCTATCCCCAGCAGGCCGAGAATGAGCACGACGAATATCACGAGGCCGCTAGTGTCGTGGAATTTGTGCCCGGTCTCCTCGCCGAATTTATAGGTGACGAGGCACATCCCTGTCACGCGGATGAGGTTACCGAGCAGGGCGAGCGGGACGACCGAGATGACGAGGATCACTTTGTTCCGCAGGCGCGCGTTTATGAAATAGACGTAGGCGAGGGCGAGAGAGAACATCGTTATGAGCGAGCGGAAACCGCTGCACGGCGCGCCCATGTAGACCTCGTGGCCGCCGACGGTGAGCATCAGCCCGTCGCGGATTATCGGGATGCTGAAGGCCTTTAAGATGTGCTCCGTCGCGATGGAGATTCCGTAGCGCATGGGCATCGTTATCGAGTCAAGGATGCCGAGCGGCGGCGGGACGAGCAATAACAGGTATAATATCGGGAATGCCGTTATTTTCGCCGTAGACGGGCCGTAGAGGTACAAAACCAGCCCGAAAAGCACCGGTATCATCGAGCCCGAGGTTATCATCAGGTAATCCCACTTCCATCCGAATATGAACATCAGCAGGCCGGCGACCAAAATGATAATTCCGGTGACAGCATACTTAATTCGGTGACAGCTACCTAATTCATTACGCCCATAAGCGGGAATTAGAGAAGCTGTCACCGAATTTTTCAGTTCTTTTCGTTTGAAGAAGAGGAAGGCGAAGAAGACGGGGAGGATGAAATAGGCATGGGTGTAGTCGATGCTTTCCCATCGCGCCCTGTAAAGCTGGGAGATGACCGGCGAATAGAGCCCCGCGACCAATACCCAAATTATAATGTTGACCATAATGCTATTATACCATAGAATATAACCAACTGGAAAGAAGGAGGTTGCGAATGTTTAAGTTATACGACTGGATAATATATACCGGTATTGCGGCATTTATCTGTCTTGCCGTGACCGCGGTGCTCGGGGTCACCGGGATAAATTATGAGATACACGCGCACTTGGGCGCCGCGACATTTGTCCTGGCATGCGTCCACACCGGGTTGGTATTCTATAAACGATATAAAGTCCGGAAGGCGAAGAAACAGGCGATGAAATGAGGATGATCACCGCAATAATTATCGCGTTACTATTTTTCCCGGCGGCGTATTCCCAGACAGAGGTGAACAAGCGCCTCAATACAGATACGACTCAAACTGCCAGTCCGCTGAGAAGGCAAAGCGCGGCAGAAGAGAGCCGGATGATAAGGGAAGACAAGCTTAGTAACTATGTCACGGTCAAAGTTACGACGACCAACCAGAAAAAATTCGACGCGAACCATGACGGGTACCTGAGCGGCAGAGAGTTCCAAAGGTATTTAAAACACTATTCCAGGTAAGGGGGAAAAATGGTCGACTTCGGCGCGATAATCGGCGGATCCGCGGAATGGACAAAACAGGTCCTCTTCAAGCCTTTCAATTTCAAGAAATGGATGGTCCTTGCTTTTATCGCGATCATGGCCGGCGCGATGTCGCACGGGTGCAATCTTAATTCAGGCGGGAACGGCAGCCATTACGAGCAGAAGCAGGAACAGCAGGAGTCCGCCGAGCGCAAGCCGGGCAGCAGCGCCCAGTCCTGCGCCCCGTCGGCGGAAGAGACAGGTATAATAATAGCGGTCGTCGCGGTCATAGCCGTCATCATTATCGCGGTGGCGCTGGTATTGATGTGGCTGTGCTCGCGGTTCTCCTTCGTATTCCTGGAGGACGTCATCAAGAACGACGCTTCTATCAAGGCGCCTTTCGGCGCGAACGCGGACGCGGGGAACTCATTTTTCCGTTTCAACCTCGTCTTTACCGCGGCCTTCCTCGCGATATTAGGGTTTTTGGCATATCTCGTCGTCGCGGCCCTGGTAAGATCGGGGCTTATCAACGTCTCCGACCCGACCCCGAAGCAGGTGCTTGAGATCATCATGATGCTGCTGCCGGCCCTTATCATCGGATCTATACTTTTCATCATAACCGGAATAGTCGCGCTTATAACGGTGGACCTTGTCATCCCGATAATGTATAAGGAGAGGATACGCGTCCTCGCCGCGTGGGGCAAGGCCTGGGCACTCGTGAAAAGGAATGCCGGGAATCTCATCGTCTATATTTTGATTAAAATGGGGCTCGGCATCGCCGCGGGCATAGCCTATATTTTGGCTTTTATTGCCGGCTTCATCATCGTAGCGATACCGGTAGCCTTGGTGGTCTTAGTGCTGTGGTTTATCCAAAAAACGGTCCCGGGCATCGCGATCCTGCCTTACTGGATATTCTTCGGCGTGGTATTGACTCCGGTCTGCCTCTTTTTGTTATATTGCCTTATGGCGCTTAACCTGCCGTTCGCCGTTTTCTTCAGGACATACAGCCTGAAGTTCCTCGAAAAACTGGATCCACGGTATGCCCTCATTAAAACAGAAAAGCCGGTGGCGCCTCAACAGTAACCACGACCTGGAACTGGTCGTCACCGACACTACGGACCCTTACGGCAGGGAAGTCCTCAGCATGAGGGCCGACCTGGCCGGCATCTCCTCCGATGAGCTTACCTGCATCGTGACATCGAAGAAGGAGAGGAATGTCGATGTCGCGAGCATCCTTAAATTAAAAGGCAAATGGCAGGCCGACGAGGATAACCGCTTGTCGTTCGCCGTCTCGAAGGAAGACGGGAGGCGCGATATCCTCGTCTTCGACGGCGCCTGGGAGATAGGCGACGATAACCGGATATTATACAGGTATAAAAAGACAGACCTGGTCCGCAAGACGAAAAAGGAGCGCATCCTCGTTTTTAACGGCGCGTGGCGGTTGACCGGCAGGGACAAGATCGCATACATGCTCGATACGAGCGGCGAATCCGGATTTTTATTCAGGGCGCAGTTTGAGGATTCCGGCGTCACCGGGCGCCTGGGAAAGCTCGTATACCGTATCGGCATCGGCGTATCCCAGAGGAAGAGGCCGATTGAAAAAGTCATAAAATTTTTCGGGTTGTTGAGATATAGTCTCAATAAACGGACCTCCCTGGAGTTCGAGTTTACCGACACCCGCGGCCAGAGGGTCGGAATGAGCGCGACCCTCTCAAGGAAACTCCTGGGTGGGGAAGCATTCCTCCGGTTCAAGCGCCTTGCCGAGGAATCAAAGGTCGAGGCCGGCCTGAAGTTCCCATGGTAATAATTTCGGTGACAGTATACTTAATTCCCGAATTAACCAAATAATTAAGTATACTGTCACCACAATTCCACCCTGTTTTTGGTTGACCTGCGCAGGGAATTCTGTTAAAATGTGTTCTCTAAATTCGGGCCGCTAGCTCAATCGGTAGAGCAGCAGACTCTTAATCTGTTGGTTGAAGGTTCGAGTCCTTCGCGGCTCACCATAGTGCCGTTTTTGTCTCCGCGCGGATGGCGGAACTGGCAGACGCGATAGCCTTAGGAGCTATTGGGGAAACCCGTGGAGGTTCAAACCCTCTTCCGCGCACCAGTTCATTGGGAAGTTGAAGATAACGCGGGTGTAGCTCAGCTGGTAGAGCGCTACCTTGCCAAGGTAGTTGTCGACGGTTCGATCCCGTTCACCCGCTCCATTTTCTAACGTCAATAGGAGGAAGCCGTAATGAAGATAATGGATTTTCTCAACCAGGATGCTGTGACCGCCGATCTTCAGGCGAAGGACAAGGAAGAAACCGTCAAGGAGCTGGTCGACCTGCTGGCCAAGGCCGGGTCGCTTAAGGAGAAGGAGAAGCTGGTGAAGATACTCCTTAGCCGCGAGGCGCTTGGCTCGACCGGGATAGGCCAGGGCGTAGGTATCCCCCATGGCAAATACGACGGCGTGAAGGAATTGACCGCCGCGTTCGCGCTCTCGCCCAAAGGCGTCAATTTCGATTCGCTCGACGGCGAACCGGTGCATATCTTCTTCCTTCTCGTAGCGCCGCAAGATTCCGCGGGCCCTCACCTTAAAGCATTGGCCAGGATATCACGCCTTCTGAAGGACAGGCCCTTCCGCGATGCCCTCAGGCAATGCAAAGATGAGAAGAGCATCCTTAGGCTGATCGAAGACGAAGACACGAAACGCCATTGATCGTTCCAAAAGCCCGGCAGTAAAAAACGCCATAATTTTTTTAGATAATAAATCGTTAAAAAAAGGGTAATAGAATGCGCTGGTTCAAGTGGTTATATCCTGGTATGAGGATAAAGAGGTGGATATTCCTCTTTTCCGTCGGGATACTCGCGGTCATGTTCGCGGCCGGGTTCCTGTGGTTCGGCTACGTGAAATATATGTATACCCACAAGGCGAACCTCCTCGTCTTCGGGACGTTGCTCTTTGTGCTCGGAGTTATATTGATGATCATCGGCATGCGCAAGATGGTCAAGTCTTTCGTGACCGTCTTTTTGCCGCGCCGCGAGAAGGACCTGCTGGATATCATGTTCAGGCAGAGGGCCCTCTCCAAAGGGCCGAAGATAGCGGTGATAGGCGGCGGCACGGGCCTGGCTGTCCTGCTGCACGGCCTCAAAGAGATGACGTCGAATATCACGGCGATTGTCACGGTTGCCGATGACGGGGGAAGCTCCGGGAGGATAAGGAATGAATTCGACGTCCTGCCGCCCGGGGACATACGCAACTGCCTGATCGCACTCTCGGACGCCGAAGTGCTGATGAGGGACCTTTTCCAATACCGTTTTACCGAGGGCGAGGGCCTGAAGGGCCACAGTTTCGGGAACCTTTTTATTACCGCCCTTTCAAAGATAACCGGCGATTTCGAGAAAGCGATAAAAGAATCGAGCAAGGTCCTCGCGATACGCGGGAGCGTGGTGCCGTCAACCCTTGAGAAAGTGACGCTGACCGCCAAGCGCGAAGACGGGACGCAGACCTCGGGCGAAAGCACTATCCCGAAGGTCACCGGGGCCGTGAGCCGGATAAAAAGGTTATATCTCAATCCTGCCGGCGCGAAAGCGACCCCGGAGGCGCTTATCGCCTTGAGAGAGGCCGACGCGATCGTGATCGGGCCGGGCAGTCTTTATACGAGCATACTGCCTAATCTCCTGGTGGAAGGCGTGGTCGAGAGCATACTGAAATCCAAGGGCGTAAAGATCTACCTTTGCAATGTGATGACACAACGCGGCGAGACCGACGGGTTCGCGGCCTCGGACCATGTCGAGGCGCTGTTGAGGCATACCAACAGCGGTCTTGCAGATTACGTATTCGTTAATACGGCGAAGATACCCCAGCACTTTTTGGATAAATACAAGATCGAAGGGGCGTATCCCGTCGAGGCGGACATAAAGAAGATACGCGAGATGGGCCTTGGCGTGGTCGAAGGCGACATGATAACCGTCGACGATTTCGTCAGGCACAACGCCGACAAGATCTCGAAAAGGATATTCGAGCTGGTATATGAGGTAAAGGGGACAAGTTTCTGATGCCGCAGAAGATCGATCTTTTACTGGCGATACATTCCCACCAGCCTGACGGGAATTTCGAGTGGGTATTCGCCGAGGCATACGAGAAGTCATATTTGCCTTTTTTGGAATCGCTTTACCGGCACCCGCGGCTTAAGGCGGCCCTGCATTATTCCGGCTGCCTGCTCGACTGGATAGCCGCGAAGCATCCCGAGTTCATCAAGATGCTGAAAGAGATGGTAGGGCGCGGTCAGGTCGAGATGCTCTCGGGCGGTTATTATGAGCCGATACTGACGCTCATACCCGAGCGCGATATCCTCGGCCAGGTAAAGCTTATGAACGAGAAGATAAGGGGCTTCACCGGATACCGGGCGAACGGCGTATGGCTGACCGAGAGGGTATGGGAGCCGACGCTCATAAAGCCCCTGGCGAAGGCAGGCATAAAGTTCGCGATAGTAGATGACTGGCATTTTACTTATGTAGGGCAGAAGCCGGACGGCCTTTCGGGATATTATGTGACTGAGGACGAGGGGGAGAAATTATTCATATTCCCCGGCTCGGAAAGATTAAGGTATATGATGCCGTTCAAGCTGCCGCAGGAAACGATCGATTACATGGGGCAGCAGAAAGAGAAGGGCTGCTCCTCGAAGATATTCGCCGACGACGGCGAGAAATTCGGCGTCTGGCCCGGGACATACAAGTGGGTCTACGAGGAGAAATGGCTCGAGAATTTCCTCGGCGCGCTTGAGAAAGAGTCGGGATGGCTTAAGACGACGACCTTCTCCGAATATATAAAAGAGAACGGTCCGACCGGCAGGATATACCTGACGTGCGCGAGTTACCGCGAGATGATGGAGTGGAGCGGCGGTTATTTCAAGAATTTTTTAGTGAAGTATCCCGAAGCGAACAGCATGCAGAAGAAGATGCAGTTCGTGAGCGGGCTGGTGGCCGGAGCCAAGTCGAAGAAGGCGCTGGAGTACCTTTATAAGGGCCAGTGCAATTGCGCCTACTGGCACGGGGTTTTCGGCGGGCTCTACCTGAACCACCTGCGCTCGGCAGTCTATTCGAACCTGATAAAGGCGCAGAAGGAACTCGATAAGGCCGCGCACAGTGACACCAACTGGATCGAGTCGGTAGAGACGGATCTCGACTGCGATTCATATGATGAAGTGTTGATATCGAATTCAAAGCTGGAGCTCGATCTTTCGCCGCACAACGGCGGCACGCTCTTTGAGCTGGATTTTAAGCCTCTCGCGCTGAACATGACGAACACGCTGGCAAGGCGCAGGGAACCGTACCACGACAAGGCGCTGGAGAAGGCGAAGGCGCGCGACACGGGAAAGAAAGACGGCGGCATAGACTCGATACACGATATTTCGAGGCAGAAGGACGCCGAGCTCGTCGCCGACTTAAGCTACGATTCTTACAGGCGCGTGTCGCTGCTGGACCACTTCCTTAAGGAAGGCACGACCGTGAAGGATTTCTCGGAGTGCAAATACGGCGAAGCCGGGGATTTCCTGGGCGGCGAATATAAATATGGCATAAAGAAAGAGGCGAGGCCGAAGGGTATCGCGGTCGAACTTACACGCGACGGCAATTATTACGGCGCCTCCGGCGACGCGTATAAATTAAGGGTCGCCAAGCGCATAAGCGTCAAGCCGGACAGCCAGGATATGGAAATCGAATATAAGATAACGAGCCTCGATACGAGGGAGTTCGAACCGTGGTTCGGGGTGGAATTCAATTATTCGCTGAAGGACCCGCACCTGAACAAGGCGGGCGAGGCCCACGGGCTGACGAACATAAACGTCAACGACCAGTGGTACGGAGTAAAAATAGATTTTGAGATCTCGAAGGCCGCGGATCTCTGGTATTTCCCGGTAGAGACGGTATCGGATTCGGAGCAGGGGCTGGAAAGGACTTACCAGGAGCTTTCGGTCCTGTTCCATTGGAAGTTCAAGCTCGCGCCGGGGGCGGCATGGGGCGTGAAGATCACAAAAAATATCAAAATAGAGGAATGAGATGATAACAGAGAAGAAGATAACCATAAAGAACAAATCGGGGCTTCACGCCAGGCCTGCCGCGATATTTGTGCAGATTGCGAATAAATACGACTCGGAAGTCGTCGTGAAAAAGGGCAAGCTTGAAGTCAACGGCAAGTCTATCATGGGCATACTCATGCTCGCGGCCGGAAAAGGCGCCCAGGTCACCCTGAAGGTCGACGGGGAGGACGCAGAAAAGGCCATGCTCGAACTCGAACAGGTCCTGGCAGGAGAAATCGATGCTGCTTAAAGGCATACCGGCTTCGCCCGGTGTCGCTATAGGCAAGGTCTTTATATTAGACAGCGAGGCCTATACCGTTATAAAGAGGGAGATCCCGGAGAAGGACCTGCCCCGCGAGATCGCGCGCTTTGAGGACGCCCTTATCCAGACGAGGCAGGAGATACTGGGCATCCAGGAACGCATATCCGAACAACTGGGAATAAAACACGCCGAGATCTTCAACGCCCACCTCCTGGTGCTCGAGGACCGCACGCTTATCGAGGAGGTCATAGCCAGGCTAAAGAAAGACCTCGTGTGCGTCGAGTATATATTCGACGATGTCGTCAAGAGGTATATAAGCGCGTTCCAGAAGGTCGAGGACGAATACCTCAAGGAGCGCGTCGCGGACATCCGCGATATCGGAAAGAGGGTCCTGCTCCACCTGTTGGGCAAGAAACGCGAGACGCTCGCGGATATAGGCGAGAAAGTCATCGTGATAGCTTATGACCTTTCGCCGTCGGACACGGCTTCCCTCCATAAGAAGAATGTCATAGCTTTTGCTACGGATATAGGCGGCAAGACATCCCATACCGCCATCATGGCGAAGGCGCTCGAGATACCGGCTGTCGTCGGGCTCAAGAACGTCACTAAGAGCGTAAAGAGCGGCGATACGATAATCGTAGACGGTTCGAACGGGCTGGTGATCACCGACCCGGACCAGGAGACGCTCGCGAAATACGAACAGGCGAAGACCAAGATCGCCGAATTCGACGCCTCGCTGACGCACCTGCGCGACCTGCCTTGCGTGACGCGCGACGGGCGCCAAGTGCACCTTTCAGCCAATATCGAGATACCGGATGAGATGCCGTCGGTAAAGTCGCACGGCGCGAACGGCATCGGGCTTTACAGGACCGAATTTTTTTATCTTGAACACACCGAGCTTCCCACCGAAGAAGAGCAATACGCGGCCTATAAGAATGTCGCGGAACAGATGTCGCCGGATTCCGTGATCATAAGGACCCTCGACCTCGGCGGCGATAAATTCATGTCCCAGTTGAAAATAGCCAAAGAGATGAACCCGTTCATGGGGTGGAGGGCGATAAGGTTCTGCCTCGCCCGGCCGGATATCTTCAAGGTGCAGCTCAGGGCGATATTGAGGGCCTCGGCGCACGGCAAACTCAAGATAATGTATCCCATGATCTCGGGAGTCGAAGAACTGCGCGAGGCGAACAAGCTGCTTGGCGAGATGAAAGACGAGCTCAGGAGGGAGAACGTCCCGTTCGACCAGAACGTCGAGGTGGGCGCGATGATCGAGGTGCCCTCGGCGGCGATGACCGCGGATATACTCGCCAAGGAAGTGGATTTCTTTTCAATAGGGACGAACGACCTGATACAATATTCGCTGGCCGTCGACAGGGTCAATGAAAAGATCGCGTATCTTTACGAGCCGGCGCATCCGGCCGTCCTGAGGCTGATAAAGAGCGTCATAGATATAGGTCATAAGGCGGATATATGGGTAGGGATGTGCGGCGAGATGGCCGGAGATCCGGCTTTCGCGCTGCTTTTGCTCGGTTTCGGCCTCGATGAGTTCTCAACAAGCCCGGTCAATATCCCGAGGATCAAGCAGATAATAAGGTCGGTAGAATATAAAGCCGCCCAGAAAATAGCGAATGAGGCCCTTGCTTTCTCGACCGGCACCGAAATAGAGGAATTCGCCGCCAGGAAACTCAGGGAAATCGTCCCCGGCCTCCAGTAAAGGAGAAGAGATTGAACGATATCGATAATATGGACCAGGTGAAAAAGATAGATAAATCAGGCATGCTCGATTTGATAGTGAAATTCCCGGAACAGTGCGAGAACGCCTTTTCCATAGGGAAGGATTTTTCCGTGCCGCAGTCGTATATCGGCGCCGGCTGCAAAAATATCGTATTCTCGGGGCTGGGCGGTTCGGCGATAGGGGCCGACCTCCTGCGCTCTTACCTTACCGACGAGATAAAGATCCCCATATTCGTTAGCCGCGATTATACCCTGCCCAGGTTCGTGGGCAGGGATACGCTCTTTTTCGCCTGCAGCTATTCGGGCGACACGGAAGAGACCCTCTCCTCATACGCGGAAGCGAGGCAGAAGGGCGCGAAGATAATCGCTATAACCTCAGGCGGCAAACTAGAGGTCCTCGCGAAGGAGGACAAGGTGCCGGTCATTTATATACCGGGCGGCAACCCTCCGAGATCGGCGCTGGGATATTCGTTCTTCAGCTGGCTGGACGTGCTTTATAAATTCGGTTTCATAAGCGACAAGACCGGGGACGTCAGGGAGGCGGTCGAGGATATGCGAGAATTCCGGGACAAAGCCATCGGCCCCGCCGTGCCCTCATCAAAAAATATTGCCAAAAAGATCGCGGCGGAATTAAGCGGCAAATACGTCATTGTCTACGGCGCTAATAAACATATCGATTCTATCGTCGTCAGGTGGAGGGGCCAGTTAGCCGAGAACGCGAAGACCCTCGCCTCGACGCACGTCTTCCCGGAGCTGAACCATAATGAGACGGTCGGGTGGGAAGGCCCGGAGAAGTTGCTTAAGTACCTCGCGGTCGTGATATTGAGGGACGAGAGCGAGCATCCGCGCGTCGCGAAGAGGATAGAGATAACGAAGACGATGATAGGGAAGGAAACGAAGGTCATAGAACTGCGTTCGAAAGGCAGGAACCTCCTCTCGAGGATGTTCAACCTTATAAATACCGGGGATTTCGTGAGCTGTTACCTCGCGATCCTGAACGGCGTCGACCCGACGCCGGTCGAGAGGATCGCTAATCTTAAAAAGGAATTGAGTAAGTTCAGATGAAGGCCGTTATCCTCGCCGCCGGATATGCCACACGGCTGTACCCGCTGACAAAAGACAGGCCGAAACCGCTTTTGAACGTGGGCAGGATGACGATAGCGGACCACCTGGTCCGGAAACTCGACGGGATACAAGAGATAGACGCGATATATATAGTGACGAACCAGAAGTTCCACGGGGCGTTCGGCGATTGGCTGAAGACGGTCAAATCCGGTAAAGAGATGATCCTCGAGAACGATGGCAGCACGACGAACGACGACAGGCTCGGCGCGATAGGGGATATCAGGCTCGCGATAAAGAGGCAGAAGATACAAGACGACATGATCGTCCTCGCCGGCGATAACATGTTCGACTGGGAATTGAAGGGTTTCGCGGATTACGCGAAGAAGGCCTCCGGAAATTTCGCTATCGGCGCATACGATATAGGGGACAGGGAAAAGGCGAACATCTACGGTGTCATAGAGGTCGATGAAAAAGGGGACTTGGTCAATTTCCTGGAGAAGCCCCAGGCCCCGCCGACGTCTTTGATAGGTACGGGCATCTATTATTTCCCGGCGGGAAAATTGGGCCTTATAGAGGAATTCCTTAAAGTAGGCAATGAGAAAGACGCGCCCGGCCATTTCATACAGTGGTTGAGCAAAAAAGAGGAAGTCAGGTGTTACGTTTTCAAAGGGGTATGGTACGATATAGGCGACCTGGAATCGTACCGCAAGGCTAATTTAAGTTTCCAGGAAAAATAAAGGAGAAAGAGGAAAAAGAATGGAAAAGAGAGATTATCTTTTTACGTCCGAGTCGGTAACGGAAGGCCATCCCGATAAAGTATGCGACCAGATATCCGACGGCGTCCTTGACGCGGTCCTTAAGGACGACCCTAAGGGAAGGGTAGCATGCGAAACATATGTCACGATGGGCCTTATAATTGTCGGCGGGGAGATAACCACGAAGACTTTTGTGCACGTGCACGACCTCTGCCGCAACGTCCTTAAAGATATAGGTTATTCGGACCAGAAGTACGGGTTCGACTACCATACCTGCGCGATCCTGAACGCGATACACTCCCAATCGCCCGATATCTCGCAGGGCGTCGACAGGGGCGGCGCCGGCGACCAGGGAATGATGTTCGGGTACGCCTGCCGCGAGACGAAGGAACTGATGCCGTTGCCGATAATGCTCGCGCATAAATTATCATTGAAACTTTCCGAGGTCAGGAAGAAGGGGATATTGAAATATCTGGGCCCGGACGGCAAATCGCAGGTCACGGTCGATTACGTGAACGGCAAGCCGAGGGCAGTCACGAATGTGGTTATCGCCGCGCAACATACCGATGAGGCCGTAGAGAAGAATGCCTTTTCCAATAAGGCGCGCAAGGACATAATCGAGAAGGTGATCAAGCCGGTCGTCGGCGATTATCTTACGAAAGATACGGAATTTTTCATCAACCAGACCGGCGTCTTTTTGGTCGGCGGGCCCCAGTCGGATACGGGCATGACCGGCAGGAAGATAATCGTGGACACGTACGGCGGCTCCACACCGCACGGCGGCGGCGCTTTCTCCGGTAAGGACCCGACGAAGGTCGACCGTTCGGCAGCCTATATGATGAGATACGTAGCGAAGAACATCGTCGCGGCGGGCCTGGCCGACAAATGCCAGCTACAGATCGCTTATGTCATCGGCAGGGCGGAGCCGGTCTCGATAAATGTAGATACCTTCGGCACGGGCAAGGTCTCCGATTCGAAGCTGGAAAAACTCGTGAAAGAGAACTTTGACCTGACCCCCAAGGGCATAATCGAGACGCTCGACCTGAGGAAACCCTTTTACAGGAAGACCGCGGCATACGGCCACTTCGGTCGCGAGGACATGGGCTTCTCGTGGGAGAAGACCGATAAGGCCGCCATACTCGCGAGGAGAGCATGAAATACCATATTAAAAATATAGGCCTGGCGAAAAAGGGGAAGTTGCGTATAGAATGGGCCGACGAGAATATGCCCGTCCTGAAGCTCATACGCAAGAGGTTCGCGAAGGAGAGGCCGCTAAAGGGAGTCAGGATATCCTGCTGCCTCCACGTGACGACCGAATCGGCCGCGCTCATGCTTACGCTTAAGGCCGGCGGAGCCGATTGCGTCTTATGCGCGTCAAACCCACTTTCCACCCAGGATGACGTCGCGGCGTCGCTGGTCAAAGATTACGGGATACCGGTGTTTGCCATCAAAGGCGAGGACGGCAAGACATATTATAAGCATATAAACGCGGCGCTCGACCACAGGCCGAATATAACGATGGATGACGGCGCCGACCTCGTTTCGACGATACATTCGAAGAGGCAGGACCTCGTGAAGAATATTTTCGCGGGGACAGAGGAGACGACGACAGGCGTGATAAGGCTAAAGAGCCTCGAGCAGAAAGGGCTTCTCCTTTTCCCGGTCATCGCGGTAAACGATGCGTTGACGAAACATATGTTCGATAACCGTTACGGGACGGGACAGTCGACGATCGACGGCATCATAAGGGCGACGAACGAGCTCGTGGCCGGGACGAATTTTGTCGTCGCCGGATACGGCTGGTGCGGAAAAGGCGCCGCATCCCGCGCGAAAGGCCTGGGAGCCAACGTCATTGTCACCGAGGTCGACCCGCTCAAGGCGATAGAAGCGGTCATGGACGGGTTCAGGGTCATGCCGATGAAAGACGCGGCTAAGATCGGCGATATCTTCGTGACCGTTACCGGCGACCTGAACGTCATCAGGGGCGAACATTTCAAGGCGTTAAAGGACGGCTCGATAATCTGCAACTCCGGCCATTTCAACGCCGAGATAGATATCCCGGCCCTCGAGAAGATGAGCAGGAAGAAGAGGAGGATAAGGGATTTTGTGGACGAATATACGATGAGGGACGGCCGCAGGATAAACCTCCTCGGCGAGGGCAGGCTCATAAATCTCGCGGCGGCGGAAGGCCATCCGGCGCAGGTCATGGACATGTCGTTCGCGAACCAGGCGTTCTCCGCGGAATTCGTAGTGAAGAGTTCGAAGAGATTGCAGAACAAGGTCTACTCGGTCCCGAAAGACATAGACGAGAAGATCGCTGCGCTGAAACTCGAGTCGATGAAGATAAAGATAGATACCCTCACCAGGGAACAGCAGGAATACCTGTCTTCCTGGGAAGTGGGGACATAAAAATAAAATAAAAGAGAGGAGCTCAAGATGGCATTCGTATCGACAAAAGAGATGTTCGCGAAGGCTTATAAAGAAGGCTACGCGGTAGGGGCTTTCAATGTCAATAATATGGAGATCATACAGGGCATCACCGAGGCGATAGCCGAGGAGAAAGCCCCTGTTATCCTGCAGGTCTCGGCCGGCGCGCGCAAATACGCGCGTCACCAGTACCTCATCCATCTTGTCCAGGCGGCGATGGAGTGCACCGGCATCGACTGCGTCCTGCACCTGGACCACGGCGAGGATTTCGAGATGTGCAAGTCGTGCGTAGACGGCGGGTTTACTTCGGTCATGATCGACGGGTCGAAATTTCCCTTTGAGGAGAATATCAGGCTGACGAAACAAGTCGTCGATTACGCGCACGCGAAGGGCGTGCCAGTCGAGGCAGAACTCGGAAAATTAGCCGGCGTGGAAGATAATGTCTCGGTCGCCGCGAAAGACGCGATATACACCGACCCTGACCAGGCGGTCGAGTTCGTAAAACGCACCGGATGCGATTCACTCGCGGTAGCTATCGGGACCAGTCATGGCGCGTATAAGTTCAAGAGCGAGCCGAAACTCGATTTCGACAGGCTCGAGAAGATAGGCAAATTGCTGCCCAACTATCCTCTTGTCCTCCACGGCGCATCATCAGCGCCCGCCGACCTCGTAAAGATATGCAACGATTACGGCGGCCAGATACCGGGCGCGAGGGGCGTTCCTGAGGAGATGATAACAAGGGCGGCGAAGATGAGCGTCTGCAAGATAAATATAGATACCGACCTGCGCCTGGCTATGACAGGGGCGATAAGGAAGGTCTTTGCCGAAACTCCGGCCGAGTTCGACCCGAGGAAATACCTGGGCCCGGCCCGCGACGCAATTAAATCGGTAGTAAAGAGGAAGGTAGGACTCCTGGGCTGCGCAGGGAAGGCCTAGGTCCGTAATTTCCCGATAAGATATATGCCGAAAGCCGCGAATCCGACGTTCGCGGCGAAGGCGGCTACCACGGGTGGAATAAGCCCGCCCTTACCGAGCGCGAGGAACATCGCGTTCACCACGTAGTAAATGATCGATATCGCCAACGCTATCCCCGCGCTTCCTATCGTTTTTGCCCTCGTCCTCTTCAGCACGAAAGGTATGCCTATGAGCATGATGACAAGGCCGGTGAAAGGCACTGAAAGCTTATAGTACATATCCACGAGCAGTTTCCTCGCCGTTGACTTGCTCTCCAGGTCCAGGATGCGCACATATTCCTTCAGTTGGCCGTAATTCATGAATTCGGGCTGGGTCTGTTCTTTTAAAAGGTCGTCGGGTTTCTGGCCGAATTGTATTATCTTCGGCGTCCTGAAGATGGCGGGTTTCCCGAGGCTTTTGCCTTCCTTGTCGAACCTGAAGATATTGCAGCCGATGAACCTCCATTTGTCCCCGGTCCATTCCATTCGCTGCGCCGAGATCTTGCGTTTCAGCACCTGGTTCTTGTCGTGCTCAAGGAGGACGATGTCATGCAGGACTTTGTTCTTGATATCGTATGTCCTCGCGTAAAAAAGCCTGCCGTCCTTCCCGAATATCGTGACGTTCTCTATCTGCTGGTTCCTCTCCCACTTGTATTTCCTGAAGTAGAGGTCATCGGTCATCTTCATGGTGACGGACGCCTGCGGGACGAACCTGTCGTTGATGAGGAATACTCCCAGGCTTATGGCCAGCCCTATAATCAGTAGGGGCGAAATTATGCGCAGGGTGTCTACGCCGCTTGCCCGTAACGCGATTATCTCGTTATGCCGGTTAAGGTTGCTTAAAAGGAAGACTGTCGCGAGCAGCATCGCGAACGGCGCCGTCTGGACTAATACCAGAGGGAACGAGGAGAAATAATAGTTTTTTATCACTTCAAAGGGTATATCCTGTTTTACCAGGGTATCGATGCGGCTAAGGACGTCCGAGACCATATAGAGGAAGACGAAAGCGATAAGGCAGTATAAAAAAGGCCAGATAAATCCCGAGGTTATGTACTTGTCTATTATTTTCATTGCTCGGCCATCCAGAAGATGAGCGCCGGGCCGATAGCCCCGAATATGATATTCGGCAGCCAAATGCCCAGGCCGGGGGGTACCGCGCCCTTTTTAGCCAGGACCTCCCCGAAGATGAGCAGGGTATAGTAGACCAGGATGACCCCGAGGCTCAAGGCGAAACCTATCAGTTTCTCGCCGCGCCGGGCCATAAGCCCGAGAGGCACGCCTATCAGGATAAAGATAAGCGACGCGAAGGAGTAGCATATTTTTTTTTGGATCTCGATGCGCAGGGGCGTGGTATCCACGGAATCGGCGCCGAGTTTTTTTATCTCCTGGTTCAGCTCGTCTATCGACATATCGACCTTTTTCTTCGCCACGTTCAGGTTCCGGGCCCGGTTGAGGTCGAGGGTCATATAATATGTCTTAAAATTGAGCTTATAAAAGTTGTTCGGGTCCTGGGGGTTCGGCTCGTCGACCGTCCCGTTTATCAGTTTCAGCCGGATAGCATCCTTCGATTCTATATAGTCTATCTCGCCTTTCTGGGCGATTATAGTCCTCGTCGGTTTGCCTTCCTGCGGCTGGTATATCCTGATATTGCTGAGCTTATTCTTGTCGATCCCGTAAATGAAGACGATATAGCCCTTAAAGTCCTTGATAAAAGTGCCGGCGTCCAGGTAAGCGGCCGGGTTCTTTGTGCCTATCTGGGCTGTCAGCTTCCTCATCTTGTAACGCAGGGACGGGATGACCCAATCGTTGAATTCGTAAGAAATGAGGCTTATCACCAGGCCGAGTATCACAAGGGGGAGTACCAGGCGGTAGAGGCTTATGCCGCTAGCCCGCATCGCGGTTATCTCGTTATCGGCCGAGAGCCTTCCGAAGGCGAGGAGGGTAGCCACCAGGATCGAGATAGGCGTAGTCCAGGTGGAGACCGACGGCAGCATATAGAGCAAAAGCTGCATGACCGAAAAAATGTTTACGCCCTTGTTTATGATCATGTCGGCCAATTTTATTATGTTGAAGACCACGAAGAAGAAGCTTAATACTATGAAAGCCGCCAGGAAAGGGCCGATGATCTCTTTTAGTATGTATCTTCTTATTATCTTCATTTAGTTCCCGCACGCCAGGGTATAGGCAAGCACCTTTTTGGCGCCGGCGGATTTTATGGTCTTGGCGCATTCATGGAGGGTGGCCCCGGTCGTCATGACGTCATCGACGAGGAGGATGGATTTGCCGGCGAAGCCCGCGTCCCTTTTTACGAGGAAGGCGCCCTTGATGTTCCTGAGGCGCTGTTCCCTGGAAAGGCCGGCCTGAGGGGCGGTATACCTGATCCTCTTCAACCAGTCCTTCTCGATCTTCTTGTTGAATTTTTTCGCGAGGTGCTCGGCTATCAGCTCTGACTGGTTGAACTGCCTCTCGCGTAATTTGACGGGATGGAGAGGCACAGGCACTATCATATCTACGGAGCCGAAATTCAGGTTCCTGGCGGCGTATTCGACCATGACCGAGCCGAGGACTTTCGAAAGGCGGGTCTTGCCTTCGTATTTGAAGAGGCAGATGCATCTCTTGACGATATCCTCGTAAGAGGCGACGTGGTAGGCCGCGTCAAAAGCCAACTCCCTTTCGGCCGTAGCCCAGTGGGGCGACCCGACGTAGGCCATTATCCTGTCGCTGCACGGCTCACAGAGCGGAGTGGGTTTTAACTCGCGCGCCCTGCCGCTGCAGACGAGGCAGTCCTGCGGGTAAAGCAGGTTCAAGAATATCAAACAGAAATCACCTGTCGATGACAAAATCGTCTTTAACATTGGCTATAAAATAGCACAATACCGGCGGGGTGTCAACTGCGGCTGTTAATTTCCGGCCGATATGATATAATTGGAGCAATGGATAAGATCGTTTCCGCGGTACTTGCGTGCGCTGTTTTTGCATCAACGGCATTTATACCCGCCTCTTGGGCAACCGGGGAGGCTCGGCCTGCGCTCTCGAAAGCCGACGAGGAATTCCTGGATAAGGTGGAACATGACACGTTCCTCTATTTCTGGGAGAAGGCCGATCCCGAGACCGGGCTCATCGCCGATAACTCCCAACCCGGCGCCCCGTCAAGCATAGCCGCTACGGGATTCGGGCTTGCCGCTATCTGCATCGGGCAGAGCAGGGGATGGATAACATACGACGAGGCCTACAAGCGCGCTTTCAGGACGCTCAGGACTTTCAAGAATACGCTGAAAAGCGAGCGCGGCTTCTATTACCATTTCGTCGACATGAAGACCGGCCGGCGGGTGTGGAATTCCGAGGTTTCGTCAATAGATACGGCGCTCTTCCTCGCCGGGGCCTTGCTCGCCGCGCAGTATTTCAAGGGGACGGAATTGGAACGGCTCGCGACTTACCTGTATTACCGCACCGACTGGCAGTGGATGATGAACCAGAAGCAGCTGATGTCTATGGGATGGGACCCGAAGAAAGGCTTCCTGAGCGCGTACTGGGACTGGTATAACGAGGGCCTTATCGCTTATATACTCGCCATAGGTTCGCCCACGTATCCTATCCCGCCTGAGACGTGGAAGAAATGGAGGCGCCCGAGGGGCGAATACGGAGGGCACAGGATCATCTATTCATATTTCGGGAGCCTTTTTACCTATCAGTTCGCGCAGGCATGGGTAGATTTCCGTAATATCAACGAGGAGGGGTTCAGTTATTGGCAGAACTCGATAGACGCGGCGCTGGCGAACAGGAAATTCTGCATAGATAATTCCAAGAAATATAAAGGATACGGGGAGAACGGCTGGGGTCTTACCGCCGGCGACGGCCCGGGAGGATATAAGGGATACGGCGCCCTGCCTGCCGATAATATCACCCACGACGGCACGATAAACCCGTACGGCATGGTCGCTTCCATACCGTTGATACCGGATACGGCGATCAAATCGGTTAGGGCATTGTATAATAAATACGGCGACAAAGTCTACGGCAGGTATGGGTTCAAGGCAGGCTTTAATCTCGACAAGAACTGGTGGAGCGGGAACTATATAGGCATAGACCAGGGCGTCTCGGTGCTTATGATCGAGGACTACAGGACAGGCCTGGTCTGGGATTATTTCATGCGCAACGGCTGCATCAAGTCCTGGATGGAACTTTGCAAACTCGGCAACAAAAACCTTGAAGCCTTACCCCGATTGTGAGATAATATTTTCCAAAGGACGAATAAAATGACCCGCATTGAAGATAAACTGTTCGTGAACAGGTTTAAGCTCGGGCCGGAACCTCATATAAAGGTGAAGGACAAGGAGCTCTGTCTTAAATGCGCCAGGAAGCAGTGCTCGATAGGATGCCCTTCGGACTGCTGGAAGATTAACGACAAGGGCATAGCCGAAGTCAATGTCGACGGCTGCCTCGAATGCGGCACCTGCCGCGTCATCTGCGATGAGTTCATGAACGTCGATTGGAACTATCCGCAGGGCGGTTTCGGCATCCTTTACAGGCTCGGTTAATCCCAGACTGTTTTATCAATAAAGTATTAAAACCCCGCAAAAGGAGACTACCATGCCGAAGAAAGACCTGAAGATACTGCAGGCCGCGATAAAGATGGAAGAGGACGGCCGCAAATTTTACCTTAAGTCGAGCAAAACCGCGAAAAACCCCGTAGCGAAAAAACTTCTCGTCTCGCTCGCCGACCAGGAACTCGTCCATATCGAACGCATCAAGGTGATAGAGCAGGGCCTGAAAGGGGAGAAGGACTGGGGCGATTTCGAGAAGACGATATCCCGTGACGCGAAGAAAAAATTAGTTCTTGTCTTCAGGCCGCTTTCCGCGTCGGAAAAAAAGAAGTTAAAAGCGGATCCTTCGAACCTCGAGGCGATAACGATATCTATGGAGAAAGAGACGAAGAGCTATGATTATTATGACAAACAATCCAAGGAGACAAATATACGCATAGCAAAGCTTTTTTTTGACAGATTGAAAAAGGAAGAGGAGCACCACTATGAGCTGCTCGAAGAGGCGTACTCGCTTCTTTCGGATTCGGCAAGCTGGTTCGTGAAACAGGAAGGAAGGGTGATGGAGGCCGGTTGAAATGAGACCCGTCGAGATAAAAAAAGGCGTATACTGGGTAGGCGTAGTCGATTGGAACATAAGGACCTTCCACGGGAATACTTATTCGACAAAAAGGGGCACGACCTACAATTCATATCTTATTATCGATGAGAAGGTGACGCTTATCGACGGCGTTCCCGGTTCTTTTGCCGGCGAGCAGATCGGGCGGATACGCGAGATCGTGCCGGTCGAAAAGATAGACTATATCGTGGTCAACCATATCGAGCCGGACCATTCCGGCGGGCTGCCGGAACTGATGAAACTTTGCCCCAAGGCCAAACTGTTCGGCACGGCGAAAAGCAAGGAAGGCCTCGCGAGGATGTATTACACGGATTGGGGCCTCCAGGCCGTCAAGACAGGGGATAAGTTAAATATCGGCAAGAGGAACCTCACTTTCATAGAGGCGCCGATGATCCACTGGCCGGACAGCATGTTCACCTACTGCGCCGAGGAGGAGCTGCTCCTGCCGAACGACGCCTTCGGCCAGCATTACGCGACCTCGGAGAGGTTTGACGACGAGACGGACCAGTGCGCGCTGATGGACGAGGCCGCGAAGTATTACGCGAATATCCTCTGGCCGCTCGGCGGCATGATCGCCAGGAAGATAGACGAGATCCTCAAGATGGGCATATCCATAAAGATGATAGCGCCGAGCCACGGGATCATATGGCGGCGTGACCCGATGAAGATAATCAATTCCTATGTTTCATGGACGAAGAACGAGACGAAACCGAAAGCGGTCGTCATCTTCGAGACGATGTGGGGCTCGACCGATATGATGGCCAGGAAGATAACCGAGGGCCTAACCGACGGCGGCATCGAGGTGAAACTCTTCGATATCACGCGCTCCGACAGGAGCGAGGTGAATAACCAGATGCTCGACGCCAAATGCTTCGTGTTCGGTTCATCCACGCACGACAACGGGATGCTCTCCACCATGGCCGGGTTCCTCGAATTCCTGAACGGCCTGAAGCCGAAGGGCAGGATAGGGGCTGCGTTCGGTTCCTACGGTTGGGCCGGAGGCGCAGTACCTTCGCTGGAGCAGGCACTTAAAGAGACGGGGATAGAGCAGGCCCTGCCGTCGATCGCGGTCAAATACGTCCCGGACGAAAATGAACTGAAGAGATGTTATGAAATGGGCGTTGAATTGGCGAAGAAGATAACCGGAAAGGCATAAACAATGGACAAATATCGTTGTACGGTATGCGGGTACATATACGATCCGGCTATAGGCGATCCTACCGCAAGTATCTCCGCAGGGACGCCTTTTGATAAACTTCCCGATAATTGGGTTTGCCCCGAGTGCGGCGCACCGAAGGATATGTTCGAAAAGGTATAACCGTCCCAAACTATGAAGATAGCCATCGTAGGAAACGGGGTATGCGGCATCACCGCCGCTAGATCCATCTCCGAAAATTCCCCCGGCGCAAAGATAATTATTTTCACCGACGAAGAATACAATTATTATCCCCGCCCTCTTTTGGACAGGCTCCTCGCGGAGACGACGGACCTGAACCGGCTCTTCCCGTATAACGACGAATGGTACAAGAAGCGCGGCATAGAAGTCTCCCTAAAAAATAAAGTCCTCGATATAGGGCTCCCCTCTAAGAAATTAAAGACCGAAAAGGACGGGTGGAACGATTACGACAAGGTTCTCCTTACGACCGGCGCATCGCCTTTTGTCCCTCCGATAGAAGGGATCAAGTCACGGAATGTTTTCACTTACAGGAATATCGCCGATGTCCTCAGGATACGCTCATTCGCCCGCGGGAAGAAAAGGGCAGCGGTCATTGGCGGAGGCCTGCTCGGCCTCGAGACGGCTAAGGCCCTGACCGACCGGGGGCTCAAGGTAACGGTCGTCGAACATAATTCAAGGCTCCTCCCTCGCCAGCTGGACGATGAGGGCGGCGGGATACTGAAATCCAGGATCGAAAAATCCAGCATCGAGGTCATATTGCAGGTCACGTGCGACCGCATCGTGACCGAAGGCGCGAAGACCTGCCTCCTCTCCAAGGAGATAGGAAAGCTCGAGGCGGACCTCTTCATCGTCTCGGCCGGCGTCCGCTCGAATACCGAATTGGCGAAGAACTGCGGCATCAGCATCGAAAAAGGGATACTGGTAGATAAGTTCATGAGGACAAGCTGCGATAACATATATGCGGCCGGCGACTGCGCCGAATTCAACGGGATAGTCTACGGCATAATCCCGGCGGCGATAGACCAGGGGCTCGCGGTGGCCTCGAACATCATAGACAAGCCGTTCGAATACAAGGGAACGACTTTCCAGGCGACGCTTAAGGTGATGGGCATCGACCTTACCTCGATAGGGACCGTCAACCCCGAAGGAGAGGGATATGAGACGGTCTTCAGGAAAGACGCCGGCAAAGGCATCTACAGGAAATGCGTCATCAAGGACGGGAGGCTCGTCGGCGCGATAGTATTGGGCGAGAAAGACGGCGTCGCCGGGCTCACGCGGATAATAAAGGACGGGATAGCGGTTTCGGGCAATAAGGACGCTTTATTGGGCGGAGAGGCGGCGTTAACGGAGGCGTTCCAAAAAAGGCCCGCCTAAAACGGGCAAGGAGGGGTAAAATGGCAGATGTCGGCAAAAGTTCCCTGGGGATAGACGCGAACCTCGCGGCGGCACTGGCGTATGTATTTGGCTGGATATCCGGGCTGATAATCTTCGCTGTCGAGAAGGATAACAAGTTCGTGAAGTTCCATGCCATGCAGTCGCTGATCTTTTTCGGCGGTTTGACGATCATATCGATATTGCTGGTTATCACCGTCATAGGCCCGTTGTTCCTGGGAATATTAGGCTTGGCGGTCTGGATCATCTGCATCATCAAGGCCTACTCGGGCGAGATGTTCAAGCTGCCAGGGATCGGCAATATGGCGGAAAATATAATCAACAAGTGATATGGTAATACTAAAAATATGGGCATAGTCCAATCTATCGTACTTGGTATCGTCCAGGGTGTGGGAGAATTTTTGCCGGTCAGCAGTTCCGCGCACCTGATCGTCGTCCCGTGGCTGTTCGGGTGGCAGGAGCACAGCCTCGCCTTTGACGTCGCGCTGCATGCGGGAACGCTCGTTGCGGTGTTGGCGTATTTCTGGAGGGACTGGTTCGGCATAATCAGGGGACGGTTCCTCTGGTATATCGCCGTCGCCAGCGTCCCGGGAGCGGTGATAGGCAAGCTGCTCGAGGAAAAAGCCGAGACGGTCTTCAGGTCGCCTGCGCTGATAGCGTGCGCCATGGGAATCTTCGCGGTAATATTTTACTTTATCGACAGGTACAGCCGGAAGACGAGGACGCTGAAGTCGCTGAACTTTCTTGATTCGCTCTTGATCGGCATCTCGCAGGCGCTTGCCATAGTCCCCGGCGTATCGCGGTCAGGCGTGACCATGGCCACGGGCATAGGGTTAAAGTTCGACAGGGAGGCGGCGGCCAGGTTCTCATTTTTGCTTTCGGCGCCCATCATCCTCGGCGCGACCGTGTTAAAACTGAAGGATATCGGCGCCCTCGCCTCAGGCGAGAACGGCTTGTCGCTTTTCGCCGGTTTTATAGTGTCGGCGGCAACGGGATTCCTGTCGATCCGTTTTCTTTTAAATTACCTGAAGAGGCATTCTTTTACGGCATTCGTCATATACAGGTTGGTGTTCAGCCTTGTGATATTCTTGTTCATCTTTGCCAGGAGATAGGGGGTCTCCTTAAATGAAAAAGCCGGCCTTTGACAACGAGAAGTATCTTCGTGAACAGACAGCCGCGATCCTTGAAAGGGTCGCGAAGTTCAACAACAAGCTTTATTTGGAATTCGGCGGCAAACTCCTTTTCGATTATCATGCGTCGAGGGTCCTGCCGGGATTCGACCCGAACGTAAAGATGCGCCTCTTCCAAAAACTTAAGGACAGGGCCGACATACTGCTCTGCATCTACGCGGGCGATATCGAAAGGAAGAAGGTCAGGGCCGACTTCGGCATCACCTACGATGTCGACGCGATGAAACTGATAGACGACTTCAGGGACTGGGGCATCGAGGTCAACGCGGTCGTGATAACCCGTTTCGATAACCAGCCCGCGGCGACGATATTCAAGAACAAGCTCGAACGGCGCGGCATAAAAGTATATACGCACCGCTTCACGAAGGGATATCCGACCGACGTCGACCTCATCGTCAGCGACGAAGGTTACGGCGCGAATGAATTCATAAAGACGAAGAACCCGCTCGTGATAATCACGGGCCCGGGCCCGGGCAGCGGAAAGCTCGCGACCTGCCTCTCGCAGCTCTACCACGAGCACAAGCACGGGGTCAATGCCGGCTACGCGAAATTCGAAACGTTCCCGATATGGAGTATACCTCTCAAGCATCCCGTTAATGTAGCGTATGAGGCGGCGACCGCCGACCTGAAGGATTTTAACATGATAGACCCTTTCCACCTCGAGGCCCACGGCGAGACGTCGATCAATTATAACCGCGACGTCGAGGTCTTCCCGGTGATAAAGAGGATATTGCAGAAGATAATGGGAGAGGGCGAGGCCTACAAGTCGCCGACAGACATGGGAGTCAACCGCGCCGGATTCGGCATCGTGGATGATGAAGCCGTTAAAGAGGCCGCGAAGCAGGAGATCATACGCAGGTATTTCAGGTATTCGTGCGAATACGCGATGGGATTTGTCGACAAAGATACGGTCCAGCGCGCCGAGCTGCTTATGGGCGAGGTCGGGGTGAAGATAGAGGACAGGAAAGTCGTTGAACCCGCCCGCCGGGCCGCAGAAGAAGGCCAGAAGAAGAACAAGGGCAACGACGGGATATTCTGCGGCGCAGCCCTTGAATTGGACGACGGGACGGTGATCACGGGAAAGAACTCGCAGCTGATGCACGCGACATCGAGCCTCGTCCTCAACGCCATCAAGAGGCTCGCGGACATTCCTGATAAGATACACCTGCTCTCGCCGAGCATAATCGATTCGATAAAGAACCTGAAGAAGGAGATACTCTCCTCAAAAACGGTAAGTCTCGATGTCGAGGAGGCGCTTATAGCGCTCAGCATAAGCGCGACCACCAACCCGGCCGCGCAGGAAGCGATGGAGAAACTGAAAGAGCTGAAGGGCTGCGAGGTCCATCTCACGCACATGCCGACATCCGGCGATGAGGCGGGGCTCCGCAAGCTGGGAGTGAACCTGACAAGCGAACCGAATTTCGCGACAAAGAGCCTGTTTGAGTCTTAAGAGATGTAACCTCAAGGATGATGATATAATAAAAGCTGTTAAAAAAGCCGTTTTGAGAAAAAATGGGGGTGGGTGATGAGCGGATTGTTCGGCGTAGTGTCAAAGGGGGACTGCGCGGAGATACTTTTTTACGGGACCGACTACCATACGCATATGGGCACCGAATACGGAGGGATGGCGGTCCTCGGGGAGAATTTCACGCGGCAGATACACAGCGTAAGCCAGAGCCAGTTCAAGTCGAAATTCTTCGACGACTGCAAGAGGATGAAGGGCAACAAGGGGATAGGCGTCATAAGCTCGTTCGATGAGCAGCCGGTCTACCTTAACTCGAAGTTCGGCCCGCTCTGCATAGTGACGTGCGGCCTTATAGAAAATACCGAGGAGCTCATGAACGGCCTCCTCGATAAGGGGATATCTTTCAGCGAGTTCACGAAAGGCTCGGTCAATACCACCGAACTGATCGCGAAACTCATCGTGCAGGGCGAGAGCATCATCGGCGGCATAGAGAAGATGTCTGAGATGATAGAAGGCTCGTGTTCTCTGCTGATATTGAACAAGGACGGAATATACGCGGCGAGGGACAGGTCCGGATATACGCCGCTTGCGGTAGGAAAACGGATGGACGCGTGGGCGGTGGCCTCGGAGACGACCGCTTTCCCCAACCTTGAATTCCAGACGGTAAAATTCCTCGAGCCCGGCGAGATCGTCCTGCTGAACGACGAGGGGATGGTCCAAAGTAAGCCCGGAGGGAAGGCGAACCAGATCTGTTCGTTCCTGTGGATATACTCGGGTTTTCCCGCGTCGGATTATGAAGGCATAAATACCGAGATAGTAAGGGAAAAGTGCGGCAGGCACCTGGCCAAACGCGACATAGACATAGAGGTGGATGTAGTCGCGGGAGTGCCGGATTCCGGCTCTGCCCACGCCCTCGGATACGCTATGGAATCTAAGAAGCCATACAGGCGCCCGCTTGTGAAATATTCGCCCGGATACGGCAGAAGTTATACGCCGCCGTCACAGAGGACGCGCGACCTCATAGCGAGGATGAAACTCATCCCGATAAAAGAGATCATAACCGGAAACAGGATAGTCCTGTGCGAGGATTCGATAGTCAGGGGGACACAGCTCAAGAATTTCACGGTCAACAAGCTTTGGGATAACGGCGCGAAGGAAGTGCACGTCAGGCCCGCGTGCCCGCCGCTCATGTTCCCGTGCAAGTTCTGCCTCTCGACGCGCAGCATACAGGAACTCGCCGCGCGCAAGGCGATAAAGGCGCTGGAAGGCCATGACGCCGAAAATGTATCTGAATACGTCGACCATGGTTCCGAAAAATACAGGAACATGGTCGAATGGATAAGGAAGGACCTCGGCGTGACGACGCTGCGCTACCAGCTACTCGCGGATATGGTAAAGGCGATCGGCCTGCCGAAGGAGAGGCTTTGCGTTTATTGCTGGACCGGCGAGTGCCCCGGACAAAAAACCGTAAAAAAGGAACGGAAAGAGGACGCGGTAGCCGTCAAGTGAAGACAAAAGCGATAGAGAATATAGAGCGGAAGATGGAGGGGCTGGATGAGGGCTCGATCCGCTACACGGTCCTGCGGAATGTCATTAATTTTAAGACATCCTGGATAGAGCTGGGCCAGTCGCTCTATTCCGTCTGGAAAGACAAACTTTACCGGGACTGGGGATACCTGACGTTTGAGGCGTATGCCTCGAGGGAGATCGGGGTGAGGAAAGAGACCGCGATGAAACTTTTGAGGTCATATTATTTCCTCGAAAAAGAAGAGCCGCAATACCTGCAGAAGAAAGAGTCGGCAGGCCCGTCCGAGGCCGCGAGCCTTCCCGGTTATGAGGCGGTAAACCTCCTGCGCCTCGCCAAGAACAAGAAGGAGATCGACGAGGACGGGTACGAAGCGCTGAAAAAGAACGTCTTCGAGAAAGGCAAGGACGTCCGCGACGTAAGGAAGGACCTCACCGCGCTCATCAGGCAGAGGGAAGAGCTTGACCCTCAGGAGGCGAGGCAGAGGCGCAAGGCCGCCGCCGTGAGACGGGTAGTCGCCACGCTGAAGGGCCTGAAGAATGACATCGAGATAGCGAAACTACTTCCGGCCGGTACGGTCAAAGAGATAAAAGACCTTATTACAAAACTTGAGGCGGAGATAACCGAATGAAAAAAATTTTAGCGGTCATATTTATGCTGGCGGTCGCCTCGGCGCTGTACGCCGAAGGAAGGAAAGCGGAAACCTTCCGTTATAAGTGCGTGGATGTGAAGGGTGAAAAACTCTGGGAGTCCAACATAACGGTGACGCCGGTGAAGGGAGAGAAGGATAATTATCTTATGACGGAAGAGATAAAAGGCCGGTATCACGGCTCTGACGGCATAACATCCCGCACGCGCGAGATGCGTTATATAAAGAACAAAGAACGCCTTACCCCGCTCAGCATGGACGAAAAGGTCTTCTCCGAGTCAGGTAAACCGATCCGCGAATCGGCGCATAGGTTTTACCCTGACAAAAAAGCGGTCGAATGCGAGGTAAAGGACCTGCTTACCGGCAAAGTAAAGAAAAAGACGCTCAAATACGACGGCGATATAATAAACGGCATGGTAATGGATGATTATATAAAGATGTTCCTGGAGGCGGGGCAAAAGAAGAAGACCTCCTATCTCCTCGGCGACGATACCGAACTTTACCGCGTAACACTCAGGGTGGTAGCCAGGGAGGAAGTGACCGTTAACGGCAAGACGCGCGAAGCGTATAAGATAACCGTCGACCCCGAGATAGGCCTCTTTAATCCCGTGAAGATGTTCATAACCAGGAATTACGAATGGTATTCATGCGAACCGCCTTACGAATGGCTGAAATTCCAGGGGCTTGAAAGCTCGCTGGATTCTCCGATAGTAGAAATGACCCCTATTGGTGACTGAATAGATGGCCGGCGCGATCATACCCGATAGGCTCAGGGAAGAATACAGGGGCGAACTTAAGAATATCTTCGCCCAACGCGTGAACCTCTTTTGCTATATAGCGCTGAGCGCATTCACGATAGAGGTTGTCGTCGCGTGGTTCTTATTCAGGAGGCTCCTCAGCACCAGGGACATGCCCGGGATCCTGGGCGGCGCGTTCTTTTCCCTCGTCCTGCTCACGACCGGGAAGTTCGCGAAAAGACTCACGGCGCAAAAAATCAGGGGTTTCTTTTTCAGCATAATAATAATCTCCATCTCCATCCTGGCCGCCGCGGCGCACCCCGACGTCATCACGAACCTCGGGATAACCCTCGTCCTGATAGCGTTCTTCGTAAGCGCGCTGCTTTTGCCGTGGAACATGATCGAGACGGGCATGCTCGGCGCCTATACGCTGATAATTTTTATGGGCGTATACAGCATGAGCAATATACGCATTAATTACGTCGATTACGTGCATACGGACATCTTCGGCATAAACGTGACATTGCTTATCGTGGCGTCCTTTGTATGCATGGTCGTCAAAAGGAACGAGGGCATAATGAGGCAGAAGGATTTCGTCCTCAAGAAAGAGATCGAGGAGAAGAGCAGGATAATGGTCGAGGAACTCGAACTCGCCAACAGGATACACAGCGGCCTCATGCCCAAATCGATAAAGACCAGCCTCGTTGACGTCGCGGTGGACTACAGGCCGATGCTTTACATGGGAGGCGATTACGCCAAGTTCCATTTCCTGGACAAGAACCGCCTCCTTTTCATGATAGCGGATATGACCGGCCACGGCGTCTCGGCCGCCCTGCTCGTGAACAGGATACATACCGAGATCGAGGGGCTCGTCCGCGATAACCTGCTGCCCGGCGAGATACTGAAGAAGCTCGACAATTTCATAAAATCCGACTTCGGGAAGATAGGGATATTCCTCAGCGCGTTCTGCGGGGTGATAGATTTTTCGGACAAGAAACTGGTATATTCGAATTACGGCCATCCGCCGCAGATATTATTCCAGAAGGCCGACAAGAAGATCGTCCTCATGGAATCGCAGACGTTCCTGATGGGGATAGGAATGGAGACTAGCGACGTATACCAGGTAAAGATAAATTTTGAGAGAGGCGACAGGATATTCCTTTTCACGGACGGGTTGATCGAGGCGAAGAATAAGGCCGGCGAAGAGTTCGGCTATGCGCGCTTCGAGCAATTTGTCAGGGGTAAAGGCGCGCTCGATGTTGCCGCCTTTAACGAGGACCTGCTTGCCGAAGTCGGGAGATACCAGGAAGGGGCGCAGGCAGACGACATCTTCCTGCTCTCCATACAGATAAAATAGGAGGCATCGGTGAAGGGTTTTCTTTTGAGATGGCTTATAAATATAGCGGCGATGATACTGGTCATAAGTATCGTGCCCGGGATACACTCAGAGGGCAGTTTGGCCACGGTGATGGCCGCGCTCGTCCTCGGCCTCATAAACGCCACGCTGAGGCCGATAGTCTTCGCTCTCACACTGCCTTTGACCATCCTCTCGCTCGGGATATTCACGCTTTTCCTGAACGGTTTTTTCTTCTATCTCGTCTCGAAGATAGTCGAGGGTTTCGTCATCGTTGATTTCTGGGCCGCTTTCTGGGGAGCGCTGTGTTTCAGCGCGATAAGTTTTTTCCTTAGCCTCTTCGTAAGCCCGCAGGGGAGATTCAAAGTCTATCGTTACCGTGATGGTAGCGGAGACCCGCCACCATCACATCGTCAAAACCATAATGACAGCGATGTGATTGACGTCGAGGCGAAGGTCGAGGATAAAGACGAGGAGGAAGAAGATGGGAAGAAATAACCCGGTACTGCTTTACGGGAGGAACTCCATCCTCGAACGCATGAGGGCGAACCCGAAGAGCCTGAGGATGGTGATGATATCCGAAAATTTCGACGACGCGGAGATATTCGAGGCGGCGAAGCTCCACCGCACCCCGATAAAGCGGGTAGCCGAGAAGGAATTATTCAAGATGAAGCACAGCGAGCGCCTCCAGGGGATAATTGCCGAGGCTGATCCTTTCGAATATTCGTCCTTTGAAGGGCTCCTGAAGAGGGAAGACGGCATCAAGCCGACTTTCATCATGCTCGACGGGATCACTGACCCGCAGAACCTCGGCGCCATCATAAGGACCTCCGCGTGTTTCGGGAGTTTCGCGATAGTCATCCCGGAGCGGGACTCGTGCGACGTGAACGAGACGGTCCTGAACGTCGCTTCGGGCGGGGAGAATTATGTCCGGGTCTGCAGGATAAACAACCTCTCGAACGCCCTTATACACGCCAAGGAGGCGGGATATTGGGCGGCCGGCGCGGTGGTCGGGGGCGGCGAGGACCTCAATAAGGCCTCTTTCCCGTTCCCGCTTTGCCTCGTCCTCGGTTCCGAAGGCAAGGGCATACACCACGGCGTCTCGAAACATATCGAACTCAAGGTGACCCTGCCGATGCCCGGCGCGGCGCTCTCTTTTAATGTCGCGATCTCGGCGGCAATATTTTGTTACGAGATAGCCAGGCAGAGAGAGGCGGGGAAGAAACAGAAGTGAAAGCCGTGTTCTACGAGCTGCCGGCGGAGTTCATAGAGAAGCTCAAAAAAATATACCCCGGGACCTTCCCTAAAGTATTCGAATCGTTCCTCCACAAAAAAGAACAGACCTTCAGGGTAAATTACCTTAAAACAGGACTGGCGGAACTTAAAGAGGACATGGACAGGGAAGGCATAAGGTACCGGGAACTCCATTGGCCGAAAGGGAGTTTCATCCTGCGGTCGGAGCCGAAAGCCCTCCATAGGAGCTCTCTGTACACCGAAGGCAGGGTATATATGCAGAATGTGTCGAGCATGATACCGCCGCTGCTCCTCGACCCGCGCAGGGGCGAAAAGATACTCGACCTGTGCGCCGCGCCCGGAGCGAAGACGACCCAGATAGCCTCGCTTAGCGGCGGGGAAGCGGAACTCGTCGCCGTCGAGAAATTGGAGATAAGGTACCAGAAGCTCTTGGCCACGCTGAAGATCCAAGGCGCCGATAACGCCAGGGCCCTTCTTGCGGACGGGATGGGGATAGGCAAGGAATATCCAGGATATTTCGACAAGGTCCTGGTCGACGCCCCGTGCTCCGGGGAGGCGCTCTTCTATTTGCGCGACCCGAAGACATTCAAGCCGTGGAACCGGAAGAGGGTGGCCGACCTCGAGCATACTCAGAAAGTCCTGATATATTCCGGGATCTCCGCGTTAAAGCCGGGCGGGGAATTGGTTTATTCGACCTGCACGTTCTCTCCGGAGGAGAACGAAGAGGTGGTAGACTGGGTCTTGAATAAATTTGAGCGCCTGCATGCCGTGCCTGTGGACATACCGCTGCCGAACAAGGTCCGCGGCCTTACGTCGTGGGAAGGAAAGAGGTTTTTAAGGGACCTTGGCCTGGCCCTTAGGATACTCCCGAACGAGTATATGGAGGGTTTTTTTCTGGTAAAATTAAGGAAAAAATAGTAAAATAGTCCAAATATAGAAAGGCGCATTAATTTTATGGCGTTGATATTTTCGCTCGACCAGGGACGGGCCGGTAAGGCCGAGTTCCGCGATTTGGGCGATGGGATATTTTTAAAGGGGCAGAACGGCCGCGCGGTTATCCTTATCCACGGCTTGACCGGCACCCCGAATGAGATGAAGAGCCTGGGGATATCCCTGAACAGGAAGGGATATACCGTCGTATGCCCGCGCCTGAAGAACCATGGCGCGCCGCTCGATGTCTTGAAAGATATGACATGGGAAGATTTCTACCAGTCGGTCAAGGAAGCCTATATGAAGGTCAAGGATGACCATGAGTTCATAGCGGTCTCAGGGTTGTCTATGGGAGCTTTGCTGGCGCTTGTGCTAGCCGATGAATTTCCCGAAAAGATAAAAGGCGTATCGTGCCTTTCCCCGACGCTCTTCTATGACGGCTGGAACACGCCGTGGTATAATTTCTTTTTCCCCCTGGCTACCCATACCCCATTGAGGAATTTCTTCTATCATAAGGAGGACCCGCCGTACGGGGTGAAGAACAAAGAGATGCAGAAACGCCTGCATAACTACTATTCAACCGCGGTGATCAGCGATACCAGCAAGATAGCGGAATACGGTTATCCCTATTTCCCTGTCGTTCTGCTCTGCCAGCTTAAAGCGCTCGTCAGGCATGTAACCGCAAGGCTTAAGGATATAACCGTACCGGTCCAGTTGATACAGGCCAAAGACGATGATATATCGAGCGTAAAAAATTCCCAGTTCATTTATGACGGGGTCGGTTCGAAGACAAAAGAGATAGTGATGCTGTATGATTCCTACCATTGCATAACGGCTGACCAGGAGCGCAAGACCGTGACAGCCAGGGTGGAGGAGTTTTTCGAAAAAATACACAACGGAGACGCGAAATAATGGTAAAGATGCCGCTCGATTTTTCCAAATGCAACGTCTATTTCGATTTCGATAATACCATGACCGCTTTCGACGTGCTGGATGATATCATAGAGAAATTCTCGATCAACAGGGATTGGGTGGTCTTTGAGAACGCGTGGCAGAAAGGGGAGATCGGCTCAAGGGAATGCCTTAAGTGGCAGATGCGCTCGGTCAGGGCGACGAAACCAAAGCTGTCCCGTTATCTCGATAAGGTCCGGCTCGATGATAATTTCCAGGAGTTGTTCGGGTACCTGAAACGCAAGGGCGCAGAGACGGCGATATTAAGCGACAGCTTTTCTTTCTTCATAGAGCGCATCCTGAGCAAGAACGGCGTGCGCGGCATAAAACTGTATTCAAACAGGCTGCGTTTCTCGAAAAATAAACTAATCCCGACTTTCCCGCATACCGACAAATCCTGCTCCCATTGCGCGAACTGCAAGAAGACGCACATCTTTAAATTGCGCGGGCGCGGAAGGACCAATATATATATCGGGGACGGCCTTTCCGATATCTGCCCGGCCGAACATTCCGATATCGTTTTCGCAAAAGGGAGCCTTCAGGAGCATTTCACGAAAACCAAAAAAGAATTCATACCGTTCAAGAACTTAAGAGATGTTTATAGCTGGTTCCAGGAGGCGGGTAATGTTGTCGAAACAGAAGCTGGGCAAGAGCTCTTCGCGCTCAAGAGAAAATAAACTCCTGGACTTAGAGGCCAGGTATTGTTCATGGGGAGATACTGTCCATTATTCGGACAGGTTGAATATCTTCGACCGTTCCGAGGGCATCTACCTGTATGACAAGCAGGGGACCGAGTATCTCGACCTCCAGATGTGGTATTCGGCCGCCAACTTCGGTTACAAGAACAAGCGGCTGAACGCGGCCCTCAAGAAACAGCTCGATAAACTGCCCCAGCTCGCCTGCCAGTATTTACACGAAGAAAAGATACTAGTGGCGGCTAAACTGGCGCAGAGGATGGAGCGGACCTACGAGACTAAAGGAAGGGTCCATTTCAACGTCGGCGGTTCCGCGGCCATAGAGGATTCGCTTAAAGTGGTCAGGAACTCTTCCGGCGGCAAATCGCTCGTCTTCGCCTTTATGGGAGGCTATCACGGCCGTACGCTGGCCGCCTCATCCATTACCTCGAGTTACCGGTACAGGGAGAAATACGGCCACTTCTCGGACAGGGCCTGTTTCATACCCTATCCCTATTGTTTCAGGTGCCCATACGACAAGAAGCGCGATTATTGCGACCTCTACTGCCTGAAACAGTTCGAGCGGCTCTTCGAATCCGAATATTATTCGGTCGTCAACAACAAGACTAATAAGTGCGAATTCGCCGCGTTCTATATTGAGGCGGTCCAGGGGACCGGCGGCTACATAATCCCGCCGACGGATTATTTTTCCGGACTGAAGGAGATACTCGACAGGTATAAGATATTGCTGGTCGATGACGAGGTCCAGATGGGCTTCTTCAGGACCGGCAAATTCTGGGCGCTCGAGCACTTCAACGTGACGCCGGATATAGTGGTATTCGGGAAGGCGCTGACTAACGGCCTGAACCCGCTTTCGGGCATATGGGCCAAAGAAGAGCTGATCTCTCCGGCCGTCTTCCCCGCCGGGATGACGCACTCGACTTTTTCCTCTAATTCGCTCGGGACGGCAGTTGCCCTGGAAACGCTCAAGATAATAGACGAGGAGAACTTCGCCGTTTCCGTCCCAAAGAAAGGCGAGTACTTTGTATCCCGCCTTAAAAATTTGATGA
This sequence comes from Candidatus Omnitrophota bacterium, assembly GCA_028716565.1. Taxonomy (NCBI): domain Bacteria; kingdom Pseudomonadati; phylum Candidatus Omnitrophota; species Candidatus Omnitrophota bacterium. The sequence goes on along the minus strand of JAQUPL010000001.1, from coordinate 530,146 downwards.
AAAAATATCCGCAGATAGGCGACGTATCCGGCCTTGGGCTCGCGTTAAGGGTCGAGATCTGCCATAAGGACGGATTTACGCCGGACAGGCAGCTCACCGACGCTATAATGAACATCGGCCTTAGCGGGAACCTGAAGACCGGCTCTAAGAAGAGGGGGCTTATCCTCGATGTGGGCGGTTATTACAAGAACGTTTTTACGATCGCGCCTTCTTTCTATATCAAGGAGAGCGAGATCGACTTGGCCGTTGACCTATTCGAGGAGGCGCTAAAGAAAGGCATTGCCGGTACGGATTCTTAATTTTGACGATAGCGTAACAGGGCAAAGACGACTCCTCGATACTTTCAACCCTTCTGTCATAGACCTGAAAAAGATCGGTCCCGAGTGCCGTCTTTGGGCGGGCAGGCGGGCCGCGCAAAAAATACGGTCCGCGCTCAAACCCGCCGAAAAAGACAGCATAACCTTCCTCGGATCAGGGGACTTCCACCATGTCTCCAGCCTCCTTATCGGGCAATTTGAAGAACCCCTGAGCGTCATCGTATTCGACCACCACCCGGATTGGGACATTATGCCTCCCCGGCTGGGATGCGGCTCATGGGTAACCGATATCCTCAGGAGAAAGACGATAGAGAACGTGGTCTTGATGGGCGTCTCATCGAATGACATATCCGGCCCGTCGATCTGCACGGCGAACCTGGGGTCGTTGGGAGGCGACAGGTTGCGCATCTATCCTTATGAGCACGGGCCCACGAGGGTCTTCTTCAGGCGCGTGCCCGACAACAGCTCTATAGAGGTGATGAGGGGATTTCCGATAAGCACGATCTGCTGGCATGAGCTCAAGCGGGAAGATCCAAGCGGCCTCTTCCTGAAGGTATTACAGGGGTTGAAGGTAAAGAAGGTATACGTCAGTATCGATAAAGATTGCCTTAAGCCGGCCTATTCGCTGACCAACTGGGAGCCGGGGATGCTCGAATTACCCGGATTGCTGGCCTTATTGAGACTGATAAAAGAGAACTGCGATATCGCGGGAGTCGATATAACGGGCGATTATTCGGCCCCGGAGGCCAAGGGCAGGACCAAGACGATCATCAGCCGCATGGACCATCCCCGGGATCACAGCGCGAAGGGGAAAAGCCCCTCAGAGATAAATTCGGTCAACCAGGAAACGAATATCAGGATCCTCGAACTGCTTCTTCATACGTGATATAATCATTTCATTTGGAGAAAGGACTATATGGACATCAGGGAAAGGCTCAAGAGGTGGTTTAAATTACGTTTCGCCGTTCTATACCCGTTCGCGGTATTTGTCGCCGTCTTCGCGAATTGCGACGACAGGTCGCTGAAATACGGCATCTGGTTCATAGCCGCCGGGGAACTTATCCGGTTATGGGCGAACGGATACGCGATAAAATCGGAGAAGCTCACGACTTCCGGCCCGTACGCCTTCGTGCGCCATCCTCTCTACCTGGGAACGATGCTTCTTATAGTCGGTTTTATCATCTTTTTGAGGGTTTATTACATAGGGACGGCGCTTCTGGCCGTCATGGCGATCGTATATTCGGGAACGATAAAAGAGGAAGAAGGGATGCTGGGAAGGAAGTTCAAGGAATACGCCGCATACAAAAAGAAGGTCCCTGCGCTGTTCCCGACGGTCTTCCCGTACAGGGAAGGGGAGAAATGGGGTTTCAGTTCCGAGCGTTTTTTCCGCAGCCAGGAATACAAGCCGGTGCTGTGGATCGCGATCGTTGTCATAGCGTTCTACCTGAAAGGAAAATTCATGGTGGAGGGGGAACCGGTCGATGCCGGCAAGATACGGCTGATGGCCGTCGTCGTCCTCCTTGTGATGGCGGACATATCCGGCGAGATCGTAAAATGGTTTAACAGGCGGAAGAGATGAATTTGACGGCTTCAAAACACCGCGATGGGCCGCCGTTAAAAACTAATATCGTAAGAAAGATATCCGAGATACCCGCCGGGGATTGGAATAAGGTCTTCCCGGATGTCCTTGAAAGCTATGATTTTTACAGGACCCTGGACGGATCCGGCCTCGAGCAGTTCACCTTTTATTATCTGATGGTCTATGACGGCGAGGCTCCTGTGGGGGCCGCTACCTGTTTTTTAATGAGATACCCGCTGGATACCAGCATCGTGGGGCCGCTTAAGCGTATGATAAATTCCGTAAAAAAACGCATGCCGGGTATATTGAGTATCAAGACCCTTATTTGTGGAATGCCGATCGGGCTGGGGAGGATGGGAATAACCGGGGATACGGATGCGGTCATGGACGCGATCCTCGGGGCCATGGAAGAGATAGCGGCGAAGAACGGCGCCGCGATACTGGCGTTTAAGGATTTCGATAAGAGTTATTCGAACGAGCTGGATCCGCTCCGGGAACGCGGATTTTCAAGGTTTGACAGCCTTCCGTTTGCCGAGCTCGATGTCCGTTTCAAGGATTTCGAGGAATACATGAAGAGCTTAAGCGGGGCTACCCGCTATGACCTGAAGAGGAAATTCAGGAAAGCAGGTAACCTCGCCCCGGTCGAACTGGAGATCGCGGAGAAGCTCGAAGAGGGAGTATTGCGGGATATCTACAGGCTTTATCTCGATATGGTCGCGAAACACGATATGGGATTCGAGCTGCTGACCATTGATTTCTTCAGGAACGTATCCGTGAACATGCCGGGCCGCGTGAAATTTTTCCTGTGGAGGATAAAAGGGAAACTTGTCGCGTTCCAGTTCTGCCTGGTCTCGAAAGAAATAATGATCGATTATTATGTAGGTTTTGACTACTCGGTCGCGCACGAATACTACCTTTATTTCATAGCGTTCCGGGATTCTCTGGATTGGTGCATAAGCCACGGCGTAAAGAAATACGAGATAGGCGCTACCGGCTATGAGCCGAAGAGAAGGCTCGATTTCGATTTCAGGCACGTTTATCTTTATATTAAGTTCCGGAACAGGATGCTGAGGCCATTCTTCAACCTGATGTGCCAATTCCTGAAATTTGAGAACTTTGACCCGGACCTGAGGAAGGCGAAGGAGAAGAGGCCGTCATGAAGAGCCACCTGAACCTGAAGATATTCCTGCTGATCATATCGAACGATGTCGTAGATACCATAGCCCAGTTGGTGATGAAGAAAGGCTTGAACGACTCCTCATTATTGGTGTGGGCCGGGATCCTTATTTATGTGCTGAATTTTTTTATCTGGATCGTAATCTTATACAAGGTCGACTTGAGCATAGCGATGCCGGTTGGAAGCTCCTCGTATATCCTCGTGCCGTTAGCGGCGATATTCTTTTTGCATGAGCATGTGGACCTGATAAGATGGATCGGCATCGCCTGTATAGTGCTGGGGGTATATTTTGTTTCGCAGAGCAAGAAACCGGCGGAGAAAGGCCTGCAGCCATGATCAAGATAATATTGCTGGTATTATTGTCGGAGATCCTCGCGGCGGTCGGCCACCTCCTTTTTAAAAAGACCACCAATACGGTGGAAGCGCATGACCTCAAGAAGGTCGATGGCCACATCCGCTTTTTAGGCGATGTTTTCGCGAAGCCGTCGATATGGGCCGGGTTGGCCGTTATGGCCGCAAGCATTGTCGTATGGCTGATGGCGCTTGCCGAGGGCGACCTGAGCCTGGTATATCCGCTCGGAAGCGTGCAATATATCCTGATCCTCTTCTCTGCGCACATATTCCTGAATGAAAAAATAGACAAGATGAAGCTCCTGGGCACGTTTTTGGTCGTGCTCGGCATAGTTTTCCTCACCATAAGTTAGGCTGATAATAACGGAGGCAATAAGGAGATGGGTAAGAGACGCGGAATAAAAAGCACAAATAAAACTACAAAGGACTGGTTTAACCGTTGGTCCAACGAATACGACAATACGCTCGGCAAGATCAGTTTTCACCGCGAACTGCTTGGTCTGATGGTGAAAAATTCTTCGGTCAGGGACGGGGACAGGATACTGGATATCGGCTGCGGGACAGGGCTATTGAGCCTGAAGTTCCTGCAGAAGGCGGATTGCGACGTGACCGGCATCGACCTGTCAAAAGAGATGATGACAATTTTCGAGGATAAGATCAATAAACTGGGATTGGGCGGCAGGGTACGCCTGAAGGAGATGGGCGCGGAGTCATTGGGTTTCGATGAGGGGGCTTTCGACCTGGCCGTCTCTTCCGTCGTGCTTCACCATGTTAAGGATAAGCTGCCGGCTCTGAAAAAGATTTTCAAGGTCCTTAAGCCGGGCGGCCGCTTGATGGTCGGCGAGGTCGATATGGATACGACCGGCAGCCATAGCGATGTTAAGAGGCTGAAGCGGATCGTCGACGTCCTGGTGCAGGAATGGGTCCCGGCCCTGGAAGACGTAGGCGTGAAGGCATTTGCCCAGATGTACGATAACGGAAAGAAGCACATATTGAACGACGGCGAATACTGCGTGGGCCTTGAACAATGGGCAGGGCTTTGCAGGAAGGCCGGTTTTGGCCCGGTTAGCATAAAGAGAGTCCCGCGCCAGAGGGCGTTCGGGACGGTCATAGCGACGAAGCCGGTCCGTTAATGAGCGGCGGAGGGGAAAATTATTATAACCGTATGAAATCCGAAGAATCATCGAAAACCAAGCCCAGGTTGTACATAAAGACGTTCGGCTGCCAGATGAACTTACGGGATTCGGAAGAGATAGCGGGCATATTCATGGAGAAGGGCTGGGCGCTTGAGGATTCGCCCGAAAAGACGGATGTCGCGATATTTAATACCTGCAGCGTTCGCAAGCACGCCGAGGACCGCGCGATAAGCAATATCGGCGAACTTAAGGCCTTGAAGAAGAAGAGGCCCGGGATGGTGATCGGCGTAGTAGGTTGCATGGCAAAGGCGCGGGGCAGGAAGATCATGGAAACGCTGCCTATAGTCGATTTTATAGCCGGGCCGGCTAATATTTACGATATCCCCGCGACGGTCGAAAGCATTCTCGTGAACCGCAGGGAGGCCATCATCGCGACCGATAAGGAGGCCCGACCGTATGTCGCTAATATCGCGTACCATACGAAAGGCATATCCGCCCTCGTGACTATTATGGAGGGCTGTAATAATTTCTGTTCGTACTGCATCGTGCCGTATGTGAGGGGCAGGGAGGTGGGAAGGCCGGCGGAAAGTATTATTGAGGAAATAAAATCGCTGGCTGACAAAGGATATAAGGAAGTTACGCTGCTTGGTCAAAATGTAAACTCATATAGGTCAAAGTTTCAGCGGGTGGCTGCCGACGGAGCCCTTGGCCCCGCCGCACGAAGCAGCGGGGACGAGGTGCTCGGCAGGCAGGACCCGCCGGATTTTGATTTTATTAGATTATTGGAGCGCATTAACGACATCAATGGCATTGAGAGGATTCGCTTTCTCACGAGTCATCCTAAAGATGCAGGAGAGGACCTATTTAAGGCGATGCGCGACCTCCCGAAAGTATGCGAGCATCTCCATTTGCCTTTGCAGTCCGGTTCTGATAAAATCTTAAAGTCGATGAACAGGGGCTATACTGCCGCCGATTACCTGAAGAAAGTCGAGATGCTCCGCAGGTATGTCCCGGATTGCGCGATAACCACCGATGTCATAGTGGGATATCCCGGGGAATCGGACGAAGATTTCATTATGACAAAAAAACTCTTGGAGGATATAGCGTTCAATTCCGCGTTCATATTCAAGTATTCCCCGCGGCCGCCGGCAAAGGCGGGCGGGCTCGAGGATGACGTGCCGAAAAAAGTCAAGGAAGAGCGCAACCAGGACCTGCTGAAGCTGCGGGATAAGATATCAGGCCTGAAGGATAATGAGTTCATAGGCGGGCAAACAGAAGTCCTCGTTGAAAAAGTGTGCAGAAAGGAAAAACATAAAGTGACAGGAAAGAACAGGCAGAACATAAAAGTCGCCCTGGTCGGGACGTCCGAACTGATAGGCAGGTTAAAGACGGTAAAGGTCAGCTCCGTTTTTGGGCATACGCTGGTCGGCGGCGCTATGTTATTCATGGTCCTGGCAGGGGGGATATTTTCTAACTCCGCCAAGGCAGAAACAACAGCGGCCATAGAAGGATATTTCGTGAGCGGCGACTACGAGAATACCGTGCGCGAAGGCATAAAGGCCCTTGAGATGTCCAAGGAGAAAGACAAGGTCTTCTACATGATAGGCACGAGCCTGAACAAATTGGGCCGGTACGACCTCGCCAGGAAGAATTTCAATTCGCTGATAGAGATGTTCCCTAAGAGCGGCTTGGCCCCGCTCGCGCAGCTGGGTATAGCCGACAGTTATTACCTTGGCGGAGATTACAAGGGCGCCATGGCCGGATACGAAAAATACATCGCCAGGTATCCCAGGTCGCAGGGAGCGGCCACTGCCTATTTCAGGATCGCCAAATGCGAACAGAAAGAAGGCAGATGGAAGGACGCAAGGAACCATTACCAGAAAGTGAGGTCGGATTTCCCGTCCAGCTTTGAGGCGCAGATGTCCGCGCAGGCCCTGCGCGAAGAGACCCTGTATTTTACCGTCCAGGTCGGCTCGTTCAACAAGAAGGCGAACGCGCTCAAGCTCTGCGACGAACTTGTCAAGAAGGGTTACGATGCCTCGATAGTAAAATTGCAGGATGAGGAATCCAATAAAGTGAGGGTCGGAAAACTGAACTCGAGGGAAGAAGCGGAAGAACTCGCGAAAAAACTTCGCGCCGAAGGGCTCCCGACAAAGGTCCTCCCGTAACATATGGCTGATAGGCTGATATTCCTGGTAGGCCCGACCGCTATAGGCAAGACCGGAATATCCTTTGAACTCGCTAAGCTCATCGAATGCGAGATAGTATCCTGCGATTCGATGCAGGTCTACAAGGGAATGAACGTCGGCACCTCAAAGCCCGCGAAATGCCTCCTCAATTCGATACCCCATCACCTGATAGATATCGTCGAGCCGTCGGAGGAATTTTCCGTCGCCAGGTTCCGCGCCCTAGCCGTAAAAGCTATCGAAGAAATAACAGCAAGGCGCAAGACGCCGCTATTGGTCGGCGGCAGCGGACTATACGTCAAGGTGCTCATAGACGGCATATTCGAGGCGCCCCAGACAGACAGGGAATTGAGAGAGCGGCTGGAGCAGGAGGCCGGGGAATTCGGGATAGAGGTTTTGTACCGCCGGCTGCAGGAAGCCGATAAAGAGGGCGCCGGAAAGATACACGCGAACGACCTGCGCAGGATAATAAGGGCGCTCGAGGTCTACGAGAAGGCAAAGGCCCCGATATCGCAGTTAAGGAAAAATACTGCAGGATTAGGCGATAAATATGAAGTGAGGATCTTCGGCCTTGATATGGAACGCGCGGCCTTATATAGGAAGATAGACGAACGCGTAGAACTTATGTTCGCCGAAGGCCTGGTGAACGAGACGAGAAGCCTGCTCGAAGGGAAGTTGAGCCTTACCGCCTCGCAGGCGCTAGGATATAAGGAAGTTTTAGGATATCTCGACGGGGAATACGGCCTGGAAGAGGCGAAAAGATTAGTGAAGAGGGACACGCGGCATTTCGCGAAACGCCAGCTCACGTGGTTCAGGCGCGACAAGAGGATAGAGTGGATAACGCTTGACGATAATTTTGATACAGGGGAGACGGCGCGGGAGATATGGAAAAGGCTCTCTTAGTCACGGTCGAATTTTTCGACAGGAAATACAAAAACACCTGGAAGCTTGACGACGTCAATTTCGAGCTCAGGGAGCTCGTCAGGTCCGCGGGCCTCCAAGTCGTCGACCTTGTCGAGTGTTTCAAAGAAGCCCCGATGGCCGGCCAGTATATAGGCAAGGGAAAGGCCGGGGAGATCGGCCTCATCTGCAAGGATAAAGGCGCGGACGTCGTCATATTCGGTGACGACCTCTCCTCGACCCAGCAGCAGAACCTCGAAGATATAATGAACATAAAGGTCATCGACAGGACCCAGCTTATCCTCGACATATTCGCGCACAGGGCGCATTCTATCGAAGGAAAGGTGCAGGTAGAACTGGCCCAACTGCAATACCTCCTCCCGCGCCTTAAAGGCAAAGGGATAATGCTTTCTCGCCTCGGCGGCGGTATCGGGACGAGGGGTCCCGGAGAACAGAAACTAGAGATGGACCGCCGCAAGATAAGGGAGCGGATCGTAAAGCTTAAGGACGAGCTTGGGAAGATCCACGCGCGCAGGGAGGGGTTGAGGCGCAAACGGCACGAGAGCGACCTCTCGATAGTCTCGCTGATCGGCTATACTAATGCGGGCAAATCGACATTGCTAAACGCGCTTACCGATTCCGACGTCATAGCGCAGGACAGGCTCTTCTCGACTCTCGACCCTACGGCGCGCAGGTTCATATTACCGAACAACCAGAAAGTCGTATTTGTCGATACGGTCGGGTTCCTGCATGACCTGCCGCACCATCTCATAGAGGCGTTCAAGGCGACGCTCGAGGAGGTGGTGGAGGCCGATGTGCTCATCCATGTCCTTGACGCATCCAGCCCGATAGCCAGCGAACTGAGCCAGGCGGTTTATGAGGTCATGGAAGAGCTGGGCATACATGATAAACCCGTCGTGACAGTCCTTAACAAGGTAGACAAGGTCCCGGATAAAAGCCTCGTGGAACGGCTCAGGAAAGATTTCGAGAATGCCATCCCGGTCTCGGCCCTCCGCAAAGAGAACCTCGGGGAATTGGTCCAAAGGATATCGATGATCCTTTTCGCCTCGCTTATATATGTCAAGGCCGCGATCCCTCAGTCCGAAGCCAAGCTGCTGAACCAGGTCTACAGGGAAGCGAGCATAATAAAGAGGGAATTCAAGGGAGACTATGTCTATCTTGAAGCCGACATGCCTGCCCGCCTAAAAAATTTACTTGACAAAAAAGGTTATTGTGATAAACTTTAGTTAGCACTCATCCCAAAAGAGTGCTAATTAGGAGTTCGATATGGTCGTAAGTGACGCAATTTCAAGGAGAAACAAAATTCTGGAGATAGTGGTGGATTCGTACGTTTCCACCGCTATACCGGTCGGTTCTTTAGCCGTTTCCAGGAAGTTCAGGGAGCGCCTCAGCCCGGCTACGATAAGAAATATCATGGCCGAACTCGAGGAGGCCGGATACATCACGCATCCGCATACTTCTGCCGGCAGGATGCCCACCGACAGGGGATACAGGTATTATGTCGACTCTATAATGGAGCCGAAGCAATTGACTTCTAATGAAAAGGAATTCGTCGAAGGCGTATTGAGCCAGGAGGCGGATGAACTTGAGGACCTGATAAAGAGGTCCGCCAAGATCATATCGCAGCTTACCGGCCAGGCCTCACTGGTAAGTTTCCCGTGCGCCAAGAGGAGGACATTCAAGAGGATCGAGCTTATCCCGGCCACAAAGACAAAGATATACGCGCTTTTGTTTACCGCCCAGGGGCTGGTGAAACATTCCATATTTGAAGTGCATGAAGCCATCGAAGAATCGGAACTTTCCAAAGTGTCCAGGTTCCTCAACGAAGAATTGGACGGCCTGCAATTGAACGAGATCGGCAGCCATATGTTAAGGAAAGTCCTCGGCGAGAGCGACCCGTTCCAGTATCTCTTCAAGGAAGCGTCCGAACTGCTGAACATGTCCCGTATACTTGACGAGAGCGAGGAGAGGTTCCTGCTTGAAGGCGCGCATCACATAATCGAGCAGCCCGAATTCAGGGAAGCCGAAAAGGTGATGGGGTTGCTCAAGGCCCTCGAAGGGGAAGAGGAGATCCTGGGCATAATGGAGCAAGGCCTCAACGAGGAGAGGGCGAGCATCCACATAGGCGCGGAAAATCTTTTCGAGGATATCAGGGATTGCAGTATCGTGATCTCAAATTACAAGGTCGGGAACCAGAACATAGGAAGCATCGGCGTGATAGGGCCTACCCGCATGGATTATTCAAGGGCTGTCCCCGCGGTCGAATACGTCAGTAATTCCTTCAGCCGGCTTCTGGCGAGATTAAGCGAATAATAAGGAGCTTCATTTGGCGGAAGATAAGAAAGTCCATATCCATGAAAGCGAACTGAACGCCCTGAAGGAAAAGGCGTCGAAGGCCGACGAGTGCCTCGATAAGATGCTGCGGATGCAGGCGGATTACGATAACCGCAGAAAGAGGCAGGATAAGGAGAAACTCGATTTCCTGAAGTTCGCGAACGAGGGGCTCATCACGGAACTCTTGAGGGTGATGGACGATTTCGAGCGCGCGATAGATTCGGCAAAGAACACCAATGACGCGAAGGTGCTGCTCCAGGGCATCGAGATGGTCAGGCACGATTTTGAGGAGATATTAAAGGACAGCGGATTGAAGACGATAGACCCCGTGGGCCAGCCTTTCGACCCGGAGAAGCACGAGGCGATAGAGCATGTAGAAGATGTTACCCATCCGGCGAACACGGTGCTCGAGGTGATGAGAAAAGGATATGAACTGAACGGCAAGGTATTGAGGCCGGCGGCGGTCAAGGTTTCGAACGAGAAAGAAGAACAAAAACAAGAAGAGAATAAGGAGGAAATATAAAATGGCAAAGGCGATAGGAATAGACTTAGGTACATCGAACTCCGCCGCAGCGGTGATGGAAGGCGACCGTCCGGCGATAATCCCGTCGGCAGAAGGCGCGGGAGTGGCGAGCGGAAAAGCATTCCCGTCTTATGTGGCATTCACCAAGGACGGGCAGAGGCTCGTAGGCGAGCCGGCGCGCCGTCAGGCCGCTATAAACCCGGAAGGGACGATACAGGCCGCAAAGCGCAAGATGGGTACCGACTTTAAATTCAGCGTTTACGGCAAGGATTATACGCCGCAGCAGATATCCGCGTTCATACTGCAGAAAATAAAGCAGGATGCCGAGGCGTACCTGGGCGACAGCGTAAGCGAAGCGGTGATCACATGCCCCGCGTATTTTAACGATAACCAGCGCCAGGCGACGAAAGACGCCGGAGAGATCGCGGGCCTGAAAGTATTGCGCATAATAAACGAGCCGACGGCCGCATGCCTGGCATACGGCATCGACAAGGCCGAAAAAGAGATGAAAATAATGGTCTTCGACCTCGGCGGCGGCACGCTCGACGTCACCATCATGGAGATGTGGTATGACAAGGAGCAGAAGGCGAGCGGTTTCGAGGTCTTGTCCACCAACGGCGACACGCAGTTGGGCGGGACCGACATGGATAACGCACTGATAGATTATCTCGTAGGTGCGTTCAAACGCGAGACAGGCATCGACTTAAAGAACGACAAGATGGCGATACAGAGATTGCGCGAGGCTGCGGAAAAAGCCAAAGTGGAGCTTTCGAGCACCGTGCAGACCGACATCAACCTGCCGTTCATCACGGCCGACGCGTCAGGGCCGAAACATTTCACCCACACGATAACCCGCGCGAAGCTCGAGGACCTGATCTCACCGATAGTAGACAGGTGCCGCGCCCCGATGGAGAACGCGGTAAAAGACGCTAAACTTACGATGAACGACATCTCCAGGGTCATACTTGTCGGCGGACCAACGAGGATGCCGATAATCCAGAAGTTTGTCGAGGATTATGTCGGAAAAAAGATAGAGCGCGGGGTCGACCCGATGGAGTGCGTCGCTTTGGGCGCCGCGATACAGGCCGCCGCGTTAAAGGGCGAGATAAAAGACATACAGCTGCTTGATGTCACGCCGCTTTCACTGGGCATCGAGACTTTAGGTTCAGTAATGACGAAATTGATCGAAAGGAACACGACCATACCTACGCGCCAGAGCCAGACATTCTCCACGGCGCAGGATAATCAGCCGTCCGTCACGATCCGCGTATTGCAGGGCGAGCGTCCGATGGCTAATGATAACGTCGAGCTGGGGCGTTTCGACCTGGTCGGCATACCGCCCGCTCCAAGGGGCATGCCGAAGATCGAGGTAACGTTCGATATCGACGCTAACGGCATCGTGCACGTCAACGCGAAAGACGTCGGCACCGGTAAAGAACAGTCGATAAAGATCACGGCTCCGAAGAAGCTCTCGAAAGAAGAGATCGACAGGATGGTCAAGGAAGCCGAGAAGTTTGCTTCCGAAGATACAAAGAAGAAGGAAGAGGTCGAGGTCGTCAACCAGGCCGATAACCTCGTCTACACCACCGAGAAATCACTGAAGGATTACGGCGATAAAGTAAGCCAGCAGGACAGGGCGAACATCGAGACCGGACTTAACGACCTGAAGCAGGCGATTAAAGACAAGAACGTCGACCGCATCAAGAAATTGATGGAGAGCCTACAGCAGGCATCATATAAACTGGCGGAAGAAATATACAAGTCGAGCCAGCAGAAGGGACAGCCAGGCGGCCCCAGCGGGGGCCAAGAAGGCCCGCAGGCCGGACCGGAAGAGCCGCAGGGCGGCCCGACAGGCGGCCCTGAGACAGGCCCTGAAGAAGGCGGCCCGGGCGGCAAGAAGGACGACATCATCGACGCCGATTTCCGCGCCGAGGACGAGGATAAAGATAAAAGGAAAAAGTAAATACACAGGTTACCCTGAAATTTAATGTATCGCGCAGAGCCGGTTTATGACGCAGTAGAGTAACGGTTATTGCGAGTAATAAATAAGGCCAAACGAAACTTAAATTTCAGGGGATCTAGTTTATCTATATTATGGCAGACAAACGCGATTATTATGAAATACTGGGCGTACAGAAGAGCGCCTCAGCCGACGAGATAAAGACCGCCTACCGCAGGCTGGCGCTCAAATATCATCCGGACAGGAACCCGACCGACAAGCATGTGGCGGAAGAGAAGTTCAAGGAACTCTCCGAAGCGTATGCTGTTCTCTCCGACCCGCAGAAACGCTCGCAGTACGACCAGTTCGGCCATTCCGGCATAGATTCGCGCTACACCTCCGAAGATATCTTCCGCGGCGCGGATTTTTCCAGCGTGTTTGAAGACATGGGTATGGGAGGCGTCGACCTCGAGGACCTGCTCGGAGGGATATTCGGCGGGGGGATCTTCGGCGGCAGGCGCGGGCGCGCAGCCGGCAGGCGACGCGGATCCGACCTCCAGTTCGACATGGAGATAAGTTTTAACGAGGCCGCAACCGGCGCGGCGAAAGATTTTGTCATACCGCGGCATGAAGTGTGCCCTGGCTGCAGGGGCGAGGGCACGGCTCCCGGTTCGTCGAGGACGACTTGTTCGAAATGCGGCGGCGCGGGGCAGGTGCAATCGTCCCAGGGGTTCATGATCTTCTCGCGGGCATGCGATAAGTGCGGCGGAGAAGGGTCCATCATAACAAAGCCCTGTCCTAAATGCAGGGGCGCCGGCAGGATAGTCGTCGACAGGAAGATAACCGTGAAGATCCCGGCCGGCATCGAGAACGGAATGAGGCTGCGAGTCGCCGGCGAAGGAGAAGTAGGACAGCGCGGCGGACAGCGCGGCGACCTCTATGTCCTCATCTATGTCAGGCCCCACGAGATCTTCGAACGCCACGGCAGCGACATCCTTTGCGAGGTCCCGATATCCATGGTTGATGCGGCGCTCGGGACAGAGGTCGAGGTCCCGACCCTAGACGGCAAAGTCCGGATGAAAGTCCCGGCCGGCACGCAGAGCGGCAAGATATTCAGGCTGAGGGATAAGGGCATAAAAGACATCCATACCGGCGTACGCGGCGACGAGCACGTCCGCGTCATCGTCGAGACTCCGACCGTAACAAGCGACTCCCAGAAGCGCATGCTCCAGGAATTCGGCCGCGCATCCGGGGAAAACACTTTCCCTAAATCCGCCTCTTTCATAAGAAAATTAAAGAGTTTTTTCAGGTGATTTGTGATATAATCTCCAGAAAATGACAATAATCAAACCCTTCAGAGGCTACAGGTACGATCCTAAAACCGTGGGCATTCTCTCCAAGGCCATTACTCCGCCATACGACGTCATAAACAAGGAACAACAGGCGTCGTATTATAAAAACCATCCTTACAACTTCATCAGGCTCGACCTGGGCAAGACCTTTCCGAAGGATAATAATAGAAATAACAGATACGCGAGAGCCGGGGACTTTCTGGAGGAGTGGATAGATAAAGGCATCCTCGTCAGGGACCCCAGGGAATCGGTCTATATATACGACCAGGAATATGCGGATGGCGGCAGGAAAAGGCACCGCCTTGGTTTTATATCCCTGGCGAGGCTGGAAGAAGACCGCACGAAGGGATTCCTGCCGCATGAGCGGACTTTCAGGGGCCCGAAACTCGACAGGCTAAACCTCATGAAGGAGACCGGCGCAAACCTCAGCCCGATATTCTCCATAGTGATCGACGAGAATAAAAAGGTGATGAACATCCTGAGGGATTTCATAAAAAAGAACAGGCCCGCGGTCGATGTCAGGTTCGAGGGGACGAGGAACAGGATCTGGCTTATGTCCGAGGCGGCGGCGATAAGAAAGCTGCAAAGGTCGGTGAAGAGCAAGCGCGCGCTTATAGCCGACGGCCACCACCGCTACGAAGTCTCCCTCGAATACAGGGACTACATGCGCAGTCACGGCAAGGCAGCCGGCCCTGCCGCCCTGGATTATGTGATGATGTATTTTGCGACCTCAGACCCCTCAGGGCTTACGATCCTCCCGACCCACCGCATGGTCGAGGGGCTCCCTGCAGGCTCGTTCCGAAAAAATATCGATAAAATCAAAAAGTTTTTTGATATAATACACCTGGACGGCAAAGAGAAGATGTTCGCCATGATGAAGGCGGACAGGAAGCATACCATAGGCGTCTACCTGGGCGGCAGGGATTATCTCTGCCTGTCGCTTAAGCGCAGGGATGCAGGCGGCCTGATCAAATCCGCGAACTCCGATTATTGGAAGAACCTGGACGTCGTGGTTTTGCACCGTCTCGTCTTTGATAAGGCGTTGGGCATTAGGGGGAAAGAGGCCGAGAGAAGGATATCGTTCACGCGCGACCCAAGGGCCGCGTTGGAATGGGCGGCCCCGGGCAAAGGCAGGGCGGCGTTCTTCCTAAGCCCTCCCGCGCTCGATGAGATAAAAAATATAGTCAAGCGGCAGGAGAGGATGCCCCACAAGACCACGTATTTCTATCCCAAACCCCCTTCGGGTCTGGTAATAAACAAGATAACCTAAAATATGTTCGGAAGATCGAAATACACAATAGTAAAAGTCGCCAAGAAAAAGGATATACCCGAAGGCCTCTGGACCAAGTGCGAGGAATGCGGCGAGATAATCTACAACAAGGCCCTTGAGGAGAACATGAAGGTATGTCCCAGGTGCAGCTACCATTTCGTCCTTACCGCACAGGAGAGGATAGTGATGCTCCTGGACGCCGGCAGTTTCGAGGAACGCGACGCCGGTTTAAGGTCTATGGATCCGCTCCAGTTCAAAGGGCCGAGGACGTACGAGGAAAAATTGAAGCAGGACGCGGCCGATACCGGCCTTTCCGAGGCCTGCATCAGCGGCAGGGGCATGATAGAGGGCAAAAGGGTAATATTTGTCGTCACGGATTCACGTTTCATAATGGGTTCGATGGGTTCGGTAGTGGGAGAGAAGATAGCCAGGGCGACCGAACTGGCCACAAACCTGAGGTTGCCCCTTGTCATCGTCTCCGGTTCGGGCGGGGGCGCGCGGATGTATGAAGGCCTCTTCTCCCTTATGCAGATGGCAAAAACGTCTGCCGCTATAGCGAAGCTTCATGAGGCAGGCGTACCGTATATTTCTATCCTGACCAACCCCACGATGGCGGGCGTCATGGCGAGCTTCGCGTCGCTGGGCGATATAATAATGGCGGAGCCCAAGGCGCTGATAGGCTTTACCGGCCCGCGCGTAATAGAGCAGACGATCAGGCAGAAACTGCCGCCCGGCTTCCAGCGTTCTGAATTCCTCCTGGAGCACGGACTTTTGGACATGATTATCCACAGGAAGAACCTTAAATCCGGCATTGCCCAGGTCATAGATTACTTGACTTGACAGTAGTTAACTTCCGTAGTATCATTGACTTAAATCTACCTCAAGGAGGTTCAAATGGCTCAGGTAAGTCTCAGGCATGTCTCGAAGATCTATTCCGGGAATACAAAAGCTGTCTCTGATGTGACCCTAGGCATCGAGAACAAGGAATTCGTCGTATTCGTAGGCCCTTCCGGCTGCGGCAAATCCACCACTTTAAGGATGATAGCGGGCCTCGAGGAGATATCCGAAGGCGAGATATATATCGGCGATAAGCTGGTCAACGATGTCCCGGCCAAAGACCGCGACATTGCGATGGTCTTCCAGAACTACGCCTTGTACCCGCATATGACCGTTTATGATAATATGGCGTTCGGCCTGCGCCTGCGCAAATATTCCAAGGCCGAGATCGACCAGCGCGTAAAAGAAGCGGCGCAGATGCTCGGCATAGCCAGGTACCTGAACAGGAGGCCGAAAGAGCTTTCCGGCGGCGAGCGGCAGAGGGTCGCGGTAGGACGGGCGATAGTAAGAAAACCGCTCGTCTTTTTGTTTGACGAGCCTTTAAGCAACCTCGACGCGAAGATGCGCGTGCAGATGAGGACCGAGATAAACAAATTGCATACCAGGCTGCAATCGACGATGATATACGTCACCCACGACCAGGTCGAGGCCATGACGATGGGCAACCGCATCGTCGTCATGAAAGACGGGATCGTCCACCAGGTCGCCGACCCGATATCCTTATACGACAAACCCGTAAACAAATTCGTCGCCGGTTTTATAGGAAGCCCGCCGATGAATTTCCTCAACGGGAAGATCATAAAAGACGACGGGAAATTTTACTTCGACGAGGGGACATTCAAGGTCAAGGTCGTCGACGATATGATAACCAAGATAGGGCCGTACCAGGGCAAGGAAATCGTATTCGGCATAAGGCCGGAAGATATTTACGATAAACTCTTCGTCCAGGAAGCTCCTCCCGAAAACACCGTTACGGCCAGGGTGGACGTCGTAGAGCCGATGGGTTCCGAGGTCTATCTCCACATGGCGACTCCACAACAGGCTTTCATTGCGCGCGTCGGAGGACACGACAAGCCCGAGGTCAACCACGACATCGACCTCGTCCTCGACATGGGCAAGATCCATTTCTTCGATAAGGACACTGAGAAAGCGATAGTCTAGTTTGAAAAAGGAAAAGCTGGTTTCAGGAATACTTGCGATAGCAGGTTTTCTCCTCGTTTCCTCTCTGATAATCTCGGCCTGCCACCGGTTCCCGGTCCAATATTGGGTCTACGGGCTGATCAGCTCCCTTATCATACTCCTTAATGTCATCATCCTTCTGGCATGGGTCGCTTTCGGCGAATGGGGCCTCTGGATATTCATAGCGCTCTCCTCGGTAATCACGCTTTTCGTATCGCTCGTCACCAATACCAACATAACCACTGTCGTTAATGCGACCGCCGCAGCCGGGATCTCCGCCGGTAATAACATCCACACTCCGAATATGAACATGCAGATATTAATTTTTTTCGCCGTCGGGCTCTTTGTCACTATCTTTAAGAACAGCATGGTCACGCGTGCCCTTTCCATAGACAGGCAGATCGATACCCTTGAGGAGGAGAAGAACGCGATCGAGGCCGAATATGCCTATACGAAAGGGGCGAATGACGCCCTCAAGGAAAAAGTCGTAAGGTACGCTACGCTCAAGGAACTGACAAGCAAGCTCAGTTCGACATTATCCCTTGATTCGGTGGTTAACATAGTCATAGACAACGTTTGCGATCTGGTCGAGAAGGCGGATGCCTGCATCCTCTTTTTGGTCGATGAGGAAGCCCGCGAGCTGGCCCTTAAAGCTGTCAGGGGCAAGGAAGGGGCGGTATCCGTTAAATCGAAAAAGGGCGATATCTTCGATATCTGGGTCTTGAAGCAGAGGCAGCCGCTCATGGTATCAGACGCGGATAAGGATTTCAGGTTCAACCTCGACCTGATACCCGTCGAGTTCAGGAGGGGTTTCAAGTCCCTGATAGCCGCCCCGCTTATTTCCGAGAAGAAGGTCATCGGCATCCTGCGGGTCGAAAGCAGGGAGGCCGAGGCTTACATATCCGATGACCTGAGGCTGCTCACTATCATCTCCGACCTTGCAGCTATCGCGCTGGAAAACTCGAAACTCTACCACCGCATAGAAGAGCTCGCAATAAGCGACGGGTTGACCGGGCTCTACTGCCAGAGATATTTCAAGGAGAGGATGGCGGAGGATATTGTAAAAGCGGTCCGGATAAAACAACCGCTCTCGCTGCTTATGTTCGATATAGACGGGTTCAAGGGCTATAACGACAAATACGGCCATATCGCAGGGGATATAGTCCTTAAGTCGATCGGAGGCCTGCTCAAAGGTTCCCTGGAGCCCGGCGATATCGCGGCCAGGTACGGCGGAGAAGAATTCGTCATCGTTCTCTTCGGAAAGGACAAGGCCGCGGCGCAGAGGCTCGGCGAGGAGGTACGGAAAAAGATAGAAGGCGAGAAGTTCATCCTGAGGCAGGTTGAGACTCATGTCACGGTTTCGATCGGCTGCGCCGGGGTGCCCGAAGATGCGGTATCGAGGGATGAGATCATCAGGTCTGCTGACGCGGCCCTTTATGAGGCCAAAAAGAACGGAGGCAACAAGGTATGCCTCGCCTGAATATCTCCCCGAAAAGATGGGGCCTTTCCAAAAGAGGGGTCCTGCCCGTATTCTTCATACTGGCTCTTATACCTCCGCTTTACTGCATCGGCAGGCCGGCGCACATATATATCTTCACGCTTAATTTCTCCCTTATAGCGGTAATAGCCGCGGCCTTTGAGTTCGGGTTGGCCGTATCATATATGATAACCGGCTGCGTCACCGCATTCACTTTAGTCTTGATGTTATTTAACAGGGGATTCGAGTTGCCCTATTTTGCCTCGATAGTGTTCTTGAATACCGTCCCGCTCATCCCCTCTTATTTCAATAATAAATACGCCGGGTATTTCGCCTCAAAAAATTCATCGCTTTCCGACGGGAAAAAATCGTTTGACGAGTTCACCGCGGAGCTTAAGTCGCTGAAGGACCTGAATGCCTCGCTGCAGAACCAGGTCCATGATATCCTCGATCTTTATGAGGTTACCAAGAAGATGAGCGCGTCCCTGGATACGGGAGATATGCTCAGGATATTCAGGGAGGCGATCAGCAAGATCTCCAGATTCGTTACCGCTAGGGTCATATTGCTTGAAGAATCCCACAAGAGATCTACGGCCCGGGTGACTTACGAGATACATAATCCCTCTACCGGAAAGCTCTCTTCAGGCGAGATCCGCAGCGGGCCGCCCGACAAGTTCGACCATCTCCTTGCGGAAATGGTTTCCGCCGGCAAGGAGATAATATCGCTCAAAGCGCCCATCGATAAGGGCCATCCTTTTGCCCCTTACCTCGGCGACGCGGGCAGGTCCTTTATCGCGCTGCCGTTGCTTTCGGAAGGGGAGCCGTTAGGGATCCTCGCGATACGGGGAATTGATGAGGAACATGCCGAGAGTTTCTCTATTCTCGCAAAACAGCTTGCGCTGGAGCTCAAGAAGGCAAACCTGTACGAGAAGGTCCAGGAGCTCGCGATAACCGACGGCCTGACCGGGATATACGTGAGGCGGCATTTTATAGAGAGGCTGAACGAAGAGGTGGCGCGCTCCAAGAGGCACAACCTCAAGCTTTCGCTCCTCATGATCGACCTTGACCATTTCAAGCAGTGCAACGATACTTACGGACACCTCGTAGGGGATATCGTCCTCAAGGAGATATCCAGGATAATGAAGGAATACGTGCGGCAGGTCGACCTCATCGGAAGATACGGCGGTGAGGAGTTCGTGATAGCGCTG
The DNA here is from genome assembly GCA_028716565.1 of Candidatus Omnitrophota bacterium. Lineage (NCBI taxonomy): Bacteria > Pseudomonadati > Candidatus Omnitrophota > Candidatus Omnitrophota bacterium. The sequence continues at coordinate 510,360 of JAQUPL010000001.1, read as the reverse complement.
CCTGATACCGACAAGAATTCTGCGCTCAATGTCGCCGACAGGATAAGGATGTCCGTGGAAAAGCATAAATTCAGGGCTTATGACGAGACGATATCGATGACGATAAGCATAGGCGTGGCGACTTTCCCGGAGACCGGTGAGGACGTGGCGACGCTCATAGACCGGGCTGACCAGGCCCTTTACAAGGCGAAAGAAGCGGGCAGGAATAAGGCCTTATTATGGCCTTAGGCCGGGATTTGGGCTGAATTATATTGAAAAATGGCCGTTTTTGAGTTAAGATTACTTACTTAATGACTAAATTCGCTGTCGGAATAGACCTCGGAGGCACCTATACCAAGCTGGCCCTGGTAGACACTAAGGGAAGGGTCTCCCACAGGGCAAAATTGTCCACAACCGCATACGGCACAAGGGCAGGCCTGGTAGCCGCCATTGTCGCCGAGGTCAGGGCCGTGATGGCGAAGGCGCGCCTTTCCCCGAAAAAAGTGCTCGGCGTGGGCATCGGCGTCCCGGGACTCGTGGATTTCAGGCGCGGGCACGTATATTACCTGACAAATGTCCCGGGCTGGAAGGATACGCCCCTCAAGAGGATGCTTGAGTCTAAGCTTGGCCTTCCCGTCCTTGTAGATAACGACGTCAACCTGATGGCGCTCGGCGAATGCAGGTTCGGCGCAGGCAGGGGCGCGGAGAACCTTGTCTGCATCACTTTGGGGACAGGCGTCGGCGGCGGGATAATAATTGGCGGAGACCTTTACCGGGGCTCCTCTTTTTCCGCCGGTGAAGTAGGACATATGCCGCTCAAGGAAGAGGGGTTGCCGTGCGGCTGCGGAAGTTACGGATGCCTGGAGCGCTACGTCGGCAACAGATATATCGTCGATGAGCTTAAAGCGAAGATACGCCGCGGCAGCCCGACGATCATAAAAAAACTGGTAAACGGGAATCTCTCGGCCTTGACGCCGGAGGTCATAAGTAAAGCAGCGCTAAAAGGCGACAGGCTTTCGATAAATTTTTGGGATACGGTAGGTGAAAGGATAGGCGTTACGCTGGCAGGCATAGTAAATCTCCTGAATCCCGAGAGTATAATAATCGGCGGCGGGGTCGCTGACGCAGGAGAGTTTTTGTTCAAGTCCATCAGGAAAACGGTGAACGAAAGGGCTTTACCCGTTCCCGGTAAAGCCGTCAAGATCCTCAAGGCGAAACTCGGAAATGACGCCGGCATTATCGGCGCCGCGGCGCTTTTCTTCTATCCCGGGACCCGGGGCCGCCGCAAATAACCGGAGAGACAATTGAGCCGTAAGTTTTCAATAATTGCTTTTGCCGTAATAATAACCTTCATCTTGCCCGGGATGGCTTCCGGTTTAGACGTGGCGACGCCGAAATTTCCCACTGTCAAAGTCGACAAGAACACCAAAGAGCCGGTCGTGATAAACGGCGACACGGTAGAATATTCCGAAACGGACATGACTGCGGTCGCGAACGGCAATGTCGTCATCACCTACCAGGACGCGAAACTGACCTGCAAAAAAGCCATTTTTCATACAGATACCAAAGAGGTCCTGGCCGAGGGAGACGTAAAACTGACACAGGAAGGGAGCTTCCTAAAAGGCGAACAGATGGTATATAACGTCGAGACGAAGGTCGGGACGATAGTCAACCCCCGCGTTTTTATAGAGCCCACTTATTACGGCGCCGGACAAAAAGCCGAGAAACAGGACGAGAACCATTATTACATCAGACAGGGTTTCATCACTACCTGCGACAGGGAGAAGCCGCATTACAGGGTCCAGACCAAGCAATTGAACGTCTATCTTAACGACAGGGTAACCGCGAAGAATATCCTGGTCCTTGTGGGGGATGTGCCGGTATTTTATTTCCCTTACCTGAGCATACCGTTAAAGGACTTCCGTTCCCCGGTCTCGGTCATGGCGGGCCATGATAATGACTGGGGATATTACCTTCTCACTTCCTGGAAATACTACCTTAACGAAAAGGTGAAAGGCCGGATAAACATAGATTACAGGGAACTAAGGGATTTTGCCTACGGCTTCTCGACCAATTACGATACCGATGACTTCGGGAGCGGCGTCGTGAGGTTCAATTATTTTGACGAGCGCAGCCAGCGGACCTGGAGCACGCGTGCCGCCGATGAGCAGGATAAGGACCTCAACCGCTATAGGGCGCAGCTGAGGCATAAATGGCAGCCGGACACGGCTACAAGCGGCATCGTGGAATACAATAAGTTGTCCGACGCCAACGTCATGAAGGATTATTACCTTAGGGATTTCCAGAAGGACATGGTCAACAACAACTATGCCTCGCTCATAAGGACAGACCCGTATTACACCACGAGCCTTTTCGTGCAGCCGCGCGTAAACCGCTTCGATTCCGTGGTCGAATACCTGCCTCAGGTGCAGTTCCAGACACGCAGCCTGAAGATCGGCCAGACGAATTTTTATTACGACGGCCAGGCTGCGGCCGCCAACATCAATAAGCTGGAACCCGCGCCGGTCAACGGCGTTGCCAGCGTAAACAGGGTAGATACCACTAACCAGCTTTCATACCAGTCGAATATTTTGGGTTGGCTCGGCATAAGGCCTTTTGCGGGCACTGAACAGACGTATTACAGCAAGGACATGCAGGGGGATAATAGCAATTTTATCCGCGGTAATTTTTTTACGGGGATCGACCTCAATACGCGTTTCTATAAAACTTATGACGTCAAATCGAACGCGTTTAATATGGAGATAAACAACATCAGGCATGTCTTCTCCCCTACGGTCAGTTACTATTATGCCCACAGGCCCACGTTCCGTCCGGCTAACCTGGCGCAGTTCGATTCGATAGACGCCCTTGATTTCAGGAATGTCATCACCCCGTCCCTTGAGAATAAACTCCAGACGAAGAGGATGGTCGGGAAGACGATGCAGACGGTCGATCTCGCGAGGCTGATAGTGAGCACCAATTACAATTTCAGGGCCGGGGAGAAGAAAAAGGGCCGTGTCGGGGATTACGACTTCTTGTTCGAATCCAAGCCGTATAACTGGATGAGGATACTTTCCACTACCTCGTATGACCAGCATACCTCAAAATTCAATTCGTTCACTTTCAACATCGTCGGGGACCCGGAATACAACCTCGACAACCCGGACCTCAGGGGCACGGTATACACGGACCTGACCCGGAAGAAATGGAGCTGGGGCGCCGGATACAGGTGGCAGGATGAGGTCTACAGCCAGTTGGAAGGGCAGTTGATGTTCAACCTTACCGATAAATGGAAGATCACCGCTTACGAGCGGATCGATTTCAAGAGGTTCGGCTCAGGGGCCGATGCCGCCAAGAAGTTCATCAACAAAGTGGCCGAGCAGGAATACAGGATCAGCCGCGACCTGCATTGCTGGGTCGGGGACATTATATGCAACATATCGGAGGACCACGGGTATACTTTCATGTTCGCGCTGCGGCTCAAGGCTTTCCCGGAGATGCCCTTCGAATTCCAACAGAATTACAACCCGCCGAGGTTCGGCTCCACTTTGCCTCCGGGTTAACGACAGGTGAGGATATGAGAATAACCGTGATAGGGGCAGGATATGTCGGTCTGGTGACGGCCGCGTGCCTTGCCGACCTGGGGAACGACGTCATATGCGTCGATATAGACAAGGACAAGATATCGAAACTTAACCGCGGCATGGTGCCGATTTATGAACCAGGCCTCGAGGACCTCCTAAAGAGGAACCGCAAGGAAAAGAGGATCGAGTTCTCTACTAACCTCAAGGACGCTGTTGGGAAGAGCGGGATCATATTTATCGCGGTAGGGACCCCGCCGAAAGATAACGGCGAAGCCGACCTGACGCATATCGAAGCTGTCGCCGAGGGTATTGCCCGCTATATGACCTCGTACCACCTCGTCGTAGAGAAGTCGACCACCCCGGTCGAGACCGGCCAGTGGATAAAACGGGTGCTCGAGGCTAACGCTCGCAAGGGCGTCAGGTTCGACGTGGCCTCTAACCCGGAATTTTTAAGGGAAGGGTCGGCTATAGAGGATTTCATGCATCCCGACAGGATAATAATAGGGGTCGAGAGCAAGAAGGCGAAGGATATGCTCCTTGAGCTGTACGGGCCGTTGGGCGCCGAGATAATCGTGACCAACATCAACAGCGCGGAGATGATAAAGCACGCGTCGAACTCTTTTTTGGCGACGAAGATATCGTTCATCAACGCCGTGGCGAATGTCTGCGAGAAGTCTGGCGCCGACGTCGAGGAAGTCGCCAGGGGCATGGGTTTCGATAAAAGGATAGGCAGGGCGTTCTTGAACGCCGGCATAGGTTTCGGCGGTTTTTGTTTCCCGAAGGACATAGAGGCCTTCATCCATATATCCGAGAAGGTCGGATACGATTTTGATCTGCTTAAAGCGGTAAAGAGGGTTAACGAAAAACAGAAGATGCTCTTCATAGGGAAGATAGAGAGGGCATTATGGAACATCAAGGGCAAGTCGATAGCGATCCTCGGGCTTGCTTTCAAACCCAATACCGACGACTTGAGGTTTGCGCCTTCGGTCAGAATAATAGAAAAGCTTATAAGCGAGGGTGCCGCAATAAGAGCGTACGACCCGCAGGCAATGGATAAGGCGAAGCGCCTGCCTGAACTCGAAAAAATAAAGTTCTGTAAGGGGCCCTATGACGCGGTAAAGGGCGCCGATTGCGTCGTGATAGTGACGGAATGGAACGAATTCAAGGAGCTCGACCTTAAAAAAGTCAAGAAACTCCTCAAGCATCCGGTCGTCATCGACGGCAGGAACTTATATGATCCCAAAAAGATGAAGGAACTAGGTTTCAGGTATACTTGCGTAGGGAGGGCATCCTGATGATAGACGGCGTAAAGATAAAAAAACTGAAAATAATACCGGACGACCGCGGCAAGCTCATGGAGATCATGCGCTGCGACGATGAGATCTTCGAAAAGTTCGGGCAGGCGTATTTCACGACCGCCTTCCCGGGGGTGGTAAAGGCCTGGCATTTCCATAAGAAACAGGACGACCATTTCGTTTGCTTGCAGGGCAAGATACGCCTCGGGCTCTATGACGCCAGGGACGGGTCGAAGACCAAGGGCGAGGTGAACGAGTTCATCCTGTCGCTCGAGGACCCGTTCCTCGTCAAGATACCCAAGGGCGTCTACCACGGTTTCAAGTGCGTGGCCGATATTGAATCGATGATCGTCAACATACCGACGATGGCGTATAACCCGAAGGAGCCGGACGAACTCAGGATAGACGCGTACGATAACGATATACCTTACGATTGGAGGAAATAATGGCCCTGCGAGGAGTGATACTGGCCGGGGGGCTGGGTAAGAGGCTCGACCCGTTGACCCGCATAACCAACAAACACCTTTTGCCGGTATATTGCAAGCCCATGATATATTATCCGATCCGGACGCTTGTCGACGCGGGGATAGAAGACATCCTCATAGTGACCGGCGGCAATAACGCCGGCGACTTCCTGAGGCTTTTGGGGAACGGCTCGGAATTCGGCCTCAAACACATAAATTATACGTACCAGCGCGGCGAAGGAGGCATCGCGGAAGCGCTCGGCCTCGCGGAACACTTCGCCCACGGCGATAAGATCATCGTTATCCTGGGTGACAACCTCATCGAGAAGAGCATCAAGAAATATGTGCAGGATTTCAGGCGGCAGCCGTCCGGGGCGAAGGTGCTCTTGAAGAAAGTGCAGGACCCGGGGCGCTTCGGCGTGGCCGAGATCAAGGGAAAGAAGATAATAAACATCGAAGAGAAACCGAAAAACCCGAAATCCGACCTCGCCGTTACCGGCATATATATGTATGACCCGAAAGTCTTCGACATCATAAGGCCGCTTAAACCCTCGAAGAGGGGCGAGCTCGAGATAACCGACGTAAATAACGAGTATATAAAGTCCGGGAAAATGACCTTTGACGTCCTCGACGGGTGGTGGACAGACTGCGGGACCTTCGAGTCGCTGTTCCGCGCCGGCAGCCTGGTCGAGAAGGAATTGTGCAAGGGGGTAAAGAAGATATGCGAATACTAGTAACAGGCGGCGCCGGTTTCATCGGCTCTAATTTCATAAGGTACGTCCTCTATAAGAATATGAGCTGCGAGATAGTCAATCTCGACAAACTGAGCTATGCCGGCAATCTCGAGAACCTTAAAGATATAGAAAAGAACGAGAACTATACCTTCATCAAGGGCGATATCTGCGACCATAAGGCCGTGGAGAAGGCGATCAAGGGCTGCGATTACGTCGTGAACTTCGCGGCCGAGAGCCATGTCGACAGGTCGATCCACGGGGCGGACGAGTTCATAATGTCGAATGTCCTCGGGACGAACGTCCTGCTGGAGAAAGCCAGGATGAACGGCGTATCGAAATTCATCCAGATCTCGACCGACGAGGTCTACGGTTCGATAGAGAACGGTTCTTTCGATGAAGGGAGCTCCCTTGCGCCGAACAGCCCCTATTCTGCGAGCAAGGCCGCCGCAGAGCATATGTGCCGCGCCTATTTCGTCACGTTCGGCCTGCCCGTGGTCATAACCAGGAGTTCGAATAACTTCGGGCCTTACCAATACCCGGAGAAATTCGTCGCCCTGAGCATAACAAACCTCATTGAGGGGGAGAAGGTGCCCCTTTACGGCGACGGCAAGAACGTCCGCGACTGGCTCTACGTCGAGGATAATTGCGACGGGATATATTTCGTATTGAATAAAGGAGCAGCGGGAGAGGTATACAATATCGCCGGCGGATACGAGATGATGAACATAGATATGGTGCACGATATCATCAGGGCGATGGGCGGGGACAGGTCTATGATAGAATATGTCAGGGACCGCCTGGGGCACGACAGGAGATATTCGCTCGACGATTCGAAATTAAGGGATATGGGTTGGAAACCCAACCATACCTTCAACGAAGCGCTTGATAAGACCGTAAAATGGTATGAAGAGAACCGCGATTGGTGGATGAAGATAAAGCACAGGGGCGCCTACAAGAAATATTACAAGAAGCAGTATAAGGGTAGAGCTTGAAGACACTGATTACCGGCGCGACCGGCATGCTAGGTTGCGATCTTTGCAGGGAATTTTCGGCCGCGGGCGATGTCGCCGGTTTAACGCGCGGCAAACGCGAAGCGAAACAGTGCCGCGCCTCACAACTGCTGGCGGCGGATATTACGGACAGGGACGGCGCAGCCCGGGTCATCCGGAAGTTCAAGCCCGGCCTTGTGATAAACGCGGCCGCATTGGCGGATGTCGATTTCTGCGAACTCAATCCCGAAGAGGCCTTCAAGACAAATACCGAAGGGGCCAAAAACGTAGCTGACGCGGCGGAAGAGGCCGGGGCGTTATTGATCCAGATCAGCACGGATTACGTCTTCGATGGGGATAAGGGTTCGGCCTACACGGAAGAGGATAAGCCCAATCCGTTAAGCGTCTACGGGGATTCGAAACTGGCGGCCGATGATTACGTAAGGTCAAATATCAGCAGGTACGCCATAGTGCGTTCGAGCTGGATGTTCGGCCCGTGCGGAAAGAATTTTGTAGATTTTGTCGTCGGATCGGCCAAAAAGGGCGAAAGGATAAGGGCGGTCGGGGAGAAATACGGGAACCCCACTTATACTGCGGACCTGGCGAAGGCGGTTTTTGACCTTTCGGAGCGCATCAGGAAGGGCAAAGCCCCGTCCGGCATATATAATATTTCCAACGAAGGGGTCTGTTCGCGTTACGAATTGGCGAAGGAGATAGCTGCCTTGTGCGGGCTGGAAGCCGAGATCGTATCCATAACCGCAAAGGATGCCGGAGGCCCGGCCCCGAGGCCAAAATTATCGGCCCTCGATAATACAAAGGCGGGCAAGGCGTTAGGATATAAATTAAGGCATTACAGGGAAGCGTTAAAAGAATACATAAAAACCGGTAAAAAGAGATAGGGGAACCGATGGTCGCGAGGTTTAAAATAAAGATAAAACAAAGGAAGGCCAGGATCGCTGTTATAGGCCTTGGTTATGTGGGATTGCCCCTGGCGGTGGAGTTCGCCAAGAAGGGTTTCGGCGCGCTCGGGGTCGACCTCGACAAGAGGAAGGTCGATTCCATCAACCGGGGAAATTCCTATATATTGGATATCCCGAGTGACGAGATAAAGCCCCTGGTGAAGAGGGGGGCGCTCAGGGCAACTCGCGATTATTCAAGGCTTAAAGAGGTCGACGCCATAATAATCTGCGTCCCGACGCCGTTAAGGAAAACTAAAGACCCCGATATGTCTTTCATCGTCTCCGCGGCAGAAGCGATCGCCAAGAATTTGAAACAAGGGCAGGTGATAGTCCTCGAATCCACCACTTATCCCGGGACGACCGAGGAAGTGATACTCCCTATATTGGAGGCGACCGGCCTTAAAGTGGGAAAGGATTTCTGCCTCGGTTTCTCGCCGGAGAGGATCGACCCGGGCAATCCTACTTATATGACGCATAATATACCTAAAGTAGTAAGCGGCATGACGAAGATATGCAGGGAGAATATAGAGTTTTTGTATTCCCAGATAGTCGGGAAGGTCATTACCGTCTCGTCGGTGAAAGTGGCGGAGATGGTCAAGCTCCTCGAGAATACCTTCAGGTCGGTCAACATCGGGCTCGTGAACGAACTCGCGCTCATGTGCGACAGCCTCAAGGTGGACGTATGGGAGATCATCGAGGCCGCGAAGACAAAGCCGTTCGGGTATATGCCGTTCTACCCGGGCCCGGGTTTGGGCGGGCACTGCATCCCGATAGACCCGATATACCTGGCGTGGAAGGCAAGGATACAGGGATTCGAGCCGAGGTTCATCGACCTCGCCTCAAAGGTGAACGCCGACATGCCGGAATACGTGGCCGAAAGGGTATCGCGTTCGCTCAACAACAGGTTCAGGAAGGCGGTCAAGGGCGCAAAGGTACTCATCCTCGGCCTTTCCTACAAAAAAGATGTCACCGATACGAGGGAATCCCCGGCATACGAGGTGATAGAGAAGCTCAGGGAGCGCGGAGCCGCCATCTCGTATTACGACCCGTTAGTGCCCGCTTCCGAAGTCAACGGGCACAAGATGAGGTCGGTAAAACTGACCGCTGCGGAGCTTAAGGACAAGGACTGCGCGGTCATAGTCACCGACCATTCGAACGTAGACTATGACTTCATAGTCAAAAATTCCAGGTTCATCCTCGATGCTCGCAACGCGTTAAGGAACATCAAGACGAACCGCGATAAAATAGAAAGGCTTTAACCTCATGGCCAGGTATCTAGTCACCGGTGGCGCGGGATTCATCGGTTCCAATATCGTCGATGAGCTGGTGCGCCGCCGCGAAGATGTCAAAGTCCTCGACGATTTCTCATCGGGAAAAAAGGAGAACCTCGGGAAGGTATCCGGCAAGATAGAATTGGTCGAAGGGGACATACGCGATACCGCCCTGTTGAAAAAAGCACTCAAGGGATGCGATTATGTCATACATCAGGCCGCGCTGCGTTCCGTGCCAAAGTCCCTGCAGAACCCGCAATTATATGACGACGTTAACGTCAAGGGCACCCTTAACGTCCTGTTCGCTTCCCGGGAGAACAAGGTAAAAAGGGTCGTCTTTGCGTCTTCCAGCTCGGTCTACGGTGATGCGCTTAAACTCCCGCAGAGCGAAGACCAGATACCCCAGCCTATATCCCCTTACGCGGCCACCAAGCTCGCCGGCGAACATTACTGCAGGGTATTCGCGAAGTCATACGGCCTCGAGACCGTAGCCTTGCGGTATTTCAACGTCTTCGGCCCGCGGCAATCGCTTGAATCCGAATATGCCGTTGTCATACCCAAGTTCATTGTCTGCATACTTAAAGGCGAGCAGCCTCCGGTTGACGGGGACGGGAAACAGAGCCGGGATTTCACTTATGTAGACAATGTCGTAGAGGCAAACCTTACCGCGGCGATTCGCGAAGGAGCGTCCGGCGAAGTATTCAATGTCGCGTGCGGAAAGGCATATAACCTCCTCGAATTGGTCAAGTTCCTGAACGAGATCATCGGTAAGGATATAAAGCCCAAGTTCATGCCTCCGCGCCCCGGCGACGTCAAACACACCCTGGCGGACGTGGCGAAGATGAAGAAACTTTTAAAATTCGATCCCAAAGTGGATTTTGTCCTTGGGTTAAGGAAGACCGTGGAGTATTTCAGGTCGGTGAACGGAAAAATCTGAAATGAAAGTCCCATTGGTGGATCTAACCAGGCAGTACAGGAAATTACAGGGCGAGGTAGACCCGGCCGTGAAGTCCGTCCTCGAGAAAGGTATTTATATCCTCGGGGAAAATGTGGCCGGATTCGAAGGAGAAGCCGCGGAATATTGCGGGACAAAATACGCCGTCGGCGTCGCAAACGGCACCGATGCGCTGGAGCTTGCCATCAAAGCTCTGGGTATCGGGGACGGCGACGAGGTTATCACGACCCCCTTTACCTTTATCGCCACCACAGAGGCTATTTGCCTTAACGGCGCGAAACCCGTCCTCGTCGATATAGAACCGGACACTTTCAACATCGATGCGGGCCTCATAGAAAAGGCCATTACCGCTGAGACCAAAGCGATAATCCCGGTGCATCTCTTCGGACAGACCTGCGATATGGACGCGGTGATGAGCATCGCCAAAAAACGCGGCATTAGGGTCATCGAGGACTGCGCGCAGGCGATAGGCGCCGGGTTCGGATCGAAAAGGGCCGGAACTTTCGGTGATATCGGGTGTTTCAGTTTTTTCCCGAGCAAGAACCTCGGATGTTTCGGCGACGGAGGGATGGTCACGACTAATGATAAGACGCTCGCCGACAAGGTAAAAATGCTGCGTGCCCACGGGCAATCCGACAGGTATCGCCACGAGACAGAAGGCCGCAACAGCAGGTTGGATGAGCTCCAGGCGGCGATATTGAGGATAAAATTGCGACATCTCGACGAATGGAACGAATCCCGCCGCAAAAACGCGCGGCTTTATAATAAAATGTTCGAAAATTTAAGCAAGGCAGGAAAATTAACGGTCCCCGCAGAGAAAAAAGGCCGGAAGCACGTATATAATATATATAACATAAGGGTAAAAGGAAGGGACGGATTGAGGGAGTCGCTTAACGCGAAAGGTATCGCTACAGCGGTATATTACCCGGTACCGCTCCATATGCAGCCTGTCTACGGCCGGCTCGGGTGGAAGGAAGGCGAATTCCCGGTGAGCGAAGAGGCGTGTCAAGAGGTATTGGCCCTTCCCGTCTTCCCGGAACTGGAAGATGAAGAAGCCCGTTTCGTCGCGCGGGGTGTGATAGATTTTCTGGAGGGAAAGAGTTGAGGATACTCATAACAGGCGGCGCCGGTTTCATAGGTTCGCACCTTTGTGATTTTCTTACAGGTAAAGGGCATAATGTCATCTGCATGGATAACCTCATAACCGGCAAAAAGGAGAATATCTCCCATCTCCTCGGCAACAAAAATTTCAAATTCGTAAACCATAACGTCTCCGTAAAAATAAATGTCAGCGGACCGGTCGACTACGTGCTCCATTTCGCCTCTCCCGCGAGCCCTGTCGACTACCTTATGTATCCTATCCAGACCCTGAAAGTCGGAAGCCTCGGTACCCATAACGCATTGGGCCTCGCGAAAGCCAAAAAGGCGAAATTCCTGCTCGCCTCGACGAGCGAAGTATACGGTGACCCGCTGGTAAATCCGCAGCCGGAATCATATTGGGGCAACGTAAACCCGATAGGTCCGAGGGGCGTCTACGACGAGGCGAAACGCTTCGCCGAGGCCATAACGATGGCCTACCACAGGGTGCATAAAGTCGATACGAAGATAGTCCGCATATTCAATACCTATGGCCCGCGGATGCGCAGGAACGACGGCCGCGCGATACCGAATTTCATAACGCAGGCCCTTGAAAATAAGCCGATCACCGTATACGGAAAAGGCAGACAGACAAGGAGTTTTTGTTACGTAGACGACCTCGTAAGGGGGTTATACGCGCTGATGCTCTCCGGCCTGAACGATCCGGTAAACATCGGAAACCCCAACGAGGAGACCCTTCTCGACCTGGCCAAAAGGATCATATCCCTTACCGGGAGCAGGAGCAGGATAACGTATAAGCCCCTCCCTGTAGACGACCCGAAGGTGCGCCGGCCCAATATAAGGAAGGCGAGAAAAGAACTTAAATGGACTCCCAGGATTTCCCTGGAAAAAGGCCTCAAAGAGACGGTTAATTTCTTCAGGTTTTCCTGACGGCGAAAGGATCTGCCATAATGAACAAAAATCCGGGCAAAATATCTGTGATCATCCCCGTCTACAACGAAGAGAAGGCCCTGAAAGGGGTCTTAAGCGAGATCACAGCGTCAAAAGGAGAGGTTGATATCGACGAGGTCATCGTCGTGGACGACGCCTCTACCGACAACAGCGGGCTCATAGCGGGAGATTCGGGCGCGCGGGTCATCAGGCACAAAAAGAACCTCGGTTACGGGGCTTCGCTGAAGACCGGCATAAGGAATGCCCGCAACGAGGTCCTGGTCTTTTTAGACGGCGACGGCCAGCATAACCCCGGCGATATAAAGAAAATGGTCGAAAAATTGAACGAAGGTAACGACATGGTCATCGGCGAAAGGATGAACGCGCGCGAACTGGCGGAAAGCCGGAGCCTCGGGAAATTCGTTTTGAAATGGGTCACGAATTTTATCGCCGATACGGAGATCAAGGACGTCAACTGCGGTTTCAGGGTCACGAGGAAAAGCGTCATCGAAAAATACCTGGGTTTGTTGTCCGACCAATTTTCGTTCTCGGTCACGTCGACGATCGTTTTCATAAAGAGCGGGCTCTCTATCGAATTCTGCAGGATCATGGCAAGGAAGCGGCAGGGCGTAAGCCACGTAAAGCAGTTTAGGGACGGCAGCCGTATTATCGTATTAATATTGAGGCTGATAGCGCTTTTCGACCCGATAAGGATATTTTTTTCCATCGGCATATTCCTGTTCACTATAGGCGCCGGTTACGGCGCTTACAAATTCGTGACGGTAAAACAGGGCTTATCCATAGGCGCGTTAATAATAGTCATATCCGGCATCCTAAGCGTGCTTTTGGGCATTATTTGCGACCAGATCGCCTCCCTCCGCTTAGAGAAATATAAATAGGGATTTTATGTGCGGTATATGCGGGTTCGCCGTTAAGAAGCTGGATTTTGACGCCCGGGATAGGCTCATGTCCATGAACGGGCCGATGATCCGCCGGGGTCCGGACGAAGAAGGTTATTTCCTGAAGGACGGGGCGGGGCTGGCCGTCAGGAGGTTAAGCATAGTGGACCTGAGCGGCGGAAGCCAGCCGATCCATAACGAAAATAAAGATATTTGGGTGACGGCAAATGCCGAGATATATAATTTTTACGATCTCGCGGAAAGATTGAGAAGCAAAGGGCATAAATTTTACACAAAAAGCGACGTTGAAGTAATCGCGCATGCTTACGAGGAATGGGGAGTAGATTTCTTAGGCCAGATCAGGGGCATGTTCGCCATAAGTATATGGGACGACCGCTTAAAATGCCTGGTACTGGCCAGGGACAGGTTCGGCATAAAACCTCTCGTCTATATGCCGGTAGATGACGGGATATATTTTTCCTCAGAAATACGTTCTTTGGAGGCCTGCCGGGGATTGGGCCTGAAGGTAGACCCGCAGAGCCTCTATATGTATCTTAGCTTTAACTACGTAGTGCAACCCCGCACCATCTATGAAGGCGTAAAATGCCTCCAGCCCGCCCATTATCTGGTATATAAAGAAGGAAAAATAGAGGAGCGCCGCTACTGGGATGCCGGGTCATCGGCGTTGGCGCGTCCAGGCGGAAAACAGCAGAAAGAGGATGAGGTTGATTCCGCAATAGATGAATCGGTAAAGGCGCACCTGATAGGCGATGTCCCGATTGGCATCTTCCTCAGCGGAGGCATAGATTCCAGTATTGTATTGCGCCATTTTTCGCGTTACCAGGATAACATCCCCGCCTTCTCCGTAGGGTTTTCCGAACCTTCGCATGATGAGACCAGGTTTTCCCGCATAGTAAGCGAGCGCTACGGCGCCGAGCATTTTGTAGATATTATAGACGGCGGGAGATTCCTCAGAGAATTTCCCGAGATCGTCTCCGGGCTCGATGAGCCGTTTGCCGATTCTTCGATGGTGGGGGTCCATTTCCTCGCCAAAATGGCCAATAAGCGCGTTAAAGTCGTCCTGACAGGTGAGGGAGGCGATGAGGTCTTCGGCGGTTACGACACTTATATCGCGGATGCCATAGCCCCGTATTACAGGATGCTCCCCGGTTTTATCAAGAATGCCGCTTCAGGGGTAGCCGGCCTGTTACCCGTATCGGGCAAGAAAGTAGGAATCGACGAAAAGTTGAGGCGGTTCGTGAAGTTCGCGGACCGGGAACCGTCCTACTCGCACCTTTATTGGAGGCGGATATTCGATGACCGGGATATCCGGCAATTGGCATCGCCGGAAGTCGCGAGCGAAAAAACCCTGTCCGAACTCGATGATTTTTACCGGCCGTATTTCGAAAGGTCGGACAGGCTAAAAGGCGTCAGTAAATACAAATATCTCGACCTGAATACATACCTGCCGAGCGACATGCTGACGAAGGTAGACAGGATGTGCATGGCCAATTCCGTAGAGGCAAGGGTCCCCCTCCTGGACCATATTTTCATAGAAAAAGTTTTCGGGCACCAGAGCAAAAAATTGTTGCGGAAGATACTGGCCGAAGACCTGCCCGCCTGCGTCACTTCCCGTAAGAAGGAAGGGTTTAATATGCCGCTAAGAAAATGGTTAAAAGAGGAGCGCGGTTTCAGGGACCTGTTATTCGACGAAACGGATAAATTATGCCGCCTCTCGGAGGTAAAATTCGACGCGGATTACGTAAGGTCATTATATGCAAGTCATGCGTCAGGGAAGGAAGACAACGCTTACAAGCTGTATAATTTATTAGTTTTCTCCATGTGGAGGAACTCCCGTGGTAATAACTAAGATCCTGTTAAGCCTTTTTATCGCGCTGATGCCTTTCGTAAAGATGCCCTCGCTCCCGTATTTCCAGCGCAAGATACAGTATACGGAAATAGTGTTCATCTTTTTGTTCCTCTGGGTCGTTTACCAGGCCGTCAAACGGGGAATATCTCTGAAACGCGGGATCCCAAACCTCTATTCCCTGGTTTTCTTATTAACGACATTTGCGGTCTCGCTTTTCCTGGCTAAACCGCGGCTGGTAGATTTCATAGAATATTCGGGGATAGCATACCTGTGCGTCATGTATATCGCGATCGTTATTTCGGTCAGGGACGAAATCGACTGGTACTATTATTTACGTGTGTGGGCGTGGACAAGCGCGTCCGTATGCGTATTGGGATTGATGGGGTATGCCGCTGCCTGCGCCACAGGCGCGCCTAATTCGCTCGTGCCTACACTTAATCCGCAGTCTGAATTGATATTTTTCCCAGGCGCGGTCCATTTTGATTTGAGGATTACCTCTACATTCAGCAACCCGAACATGCTCGCCGCGTATTTGATAACAGGCACAGCCGTCATACTTTTGCTTATGAAAAAGAGGATAAAGGACGGCAAAAAGGCCGGGATATACCTTGCGTTGCTGTGCCTGCACATATTGGCGGCCGCCCTGACGAAAAGCAGGACCGCGTCGGGAGTATTTTTGCTGGCTACGGCGGGTTTGTTCATGTTAACGCCTGTCAGGAAATACGCGCTATTAAAGATCTCCGCAAGCCTTTTCACCCTTTTATATTCCGCGCTGGCTTTAGCGACGGTAGTGATCTGGGTCTTTCCGGTGCAGCTTAACCCGCTTAAGATGACCACGAAAAACACGGAATATTACCTGCAGTCGGAGGCCGGGTTAAAGATGTGGAAAGACCACCCGATTTTCGGGGTGGGGCCGGGCAGGTATAACCGCAATCTGGCGGATTACTTCGATTGGGATAAGGCGAGAGAGTCTATATTCGACCCGGACGACCCTTTATGGAGGACTAAAGACCCTCACTCCACGTATTTTGGCTGGGCCGCGGAAACGGGGATAGCGGGCCTGCTGGCCATATTGGTTTTATTGGGTTCCCACATGGGGCTGGCCATGAAGTCCGGCGACACAAGGATAATAGCGGCGGGGATAATAGCTTTCTTGCTGGTGGGGTTCAGCATTGATATTTTGCCGATGCGCTACCTTTGGTTCCTTTTGGGTATGAACGGTGCATACGCGTATATTGTCAGGCCTAAAATAAAGGTATAACGATGCCGTCTTTCAGGGAGATCGTGGACTTCATGACTTTTCCGCTGCGCGCGGTCACTCTATTCGAGGAAGACAAATGGGGGTTATCCTCGCTCGCTTCGGAAAGGTTCTCTTACGCAAGGAAAGAGGTTCTCGGATATTGCCTTGATGTAGGATGCGGCAGGCACAATAAGTTCATCGCGGAATACTTGAAGGGGAACGGGAAGGGCATAGATGTATACCGGTATGAGGGGCTTTCGGAAGAGAATGTCATAAAAGACACTTCCCATTTCCCTTTTGACGACCGCAGCTTCGATTCGGCCACTTTTATCGCGAACCTGAACCACATACCCAGGCCTTTAAGGGATGTTGAGTTGCGGGAGGCGTACCGTTGCCTGAAGGATAGGGGCAATATTATCGTCACGATGGGTGACCCGCTGGCCGAGATCCTGGTGCACAAGGTCGTAATGCTGTACGATAAAATTTTCGGCACGCACCACGATGTGGATTCGGAGAGGGGGATGTCCGGCGATGAGGAGTATTACCTTACCGCCGCAGAGATCACCGGGAGGCTTAAAGCCGCCGGTTTCGTAAATATTAAAAAGAAATATTTTTGGACGCAATGGTATTTGAACGCGCTCTATGTAGCATGGAAAAAATGAACCCAAAAAAACTTAAGATCTTATTGATGGAGCCGTTATACCCGTCAAAAGCCGCCTGGGGCAGCGTTAAAAGCCAAAAAGGCTACCTGCCGCCTATGGGAATGATCTCGATATATACCCGGCTTAAATATCGCGGCTACGATGTCGAGTTCCTCGATACCATCCTGGAGGACCTTCACGAGGCGTCCCTTGCCGCCCGCCTCCGCAGCGCCCGGTACGATGTAGTCGCATTGCCGGTATACACCCCCACGGCCGATTATGCTTTCGCGACAGGTGCATTCGTAAAGAAGGTCCTGCCGGATTGCAAGCTTGTCATGGGCAATATCCATGTGACGACGATGCCGGAATTAAGCATGCAGCAGTGTCCTGAGATAGACTTCATAATCCTCCAGGAGGGAGAGAATACTTTAGAGGAGTTGGTGCTATCCTTGGCCGGGGGGGATAACAACCGTTCGGGCATCAAGGGCCTGGTTTATAGGGACGGGAAGAGGATAGCTGTTAATCCGCCTCGCGGCTTCATAGACGACCTCGATAGCCTGCCCCCGGGGCTTTACAGCGACATTGATCTAAAACGATATGTCCCGCATCCGTCCCAATATGTGACATTACCCAGTTACCCGTTCATAACGCAGCGCGGCTGTCCTTATTGCTGCACTTATTGCGGCGCGTCTATAATCTCGGGTAAGAAAGCGCGGCGCTATACGCCGGAACGCGTTATTGAGGAATTGAGGGTCCTTAAAGACGAGAAAGGCGCGCGCGGAATATATTTCCAGGATTCCACATTTACGATGAACAGGGCTTATATAATGAAATTAATGGATCTCATGATAAAGGCAAAACTGGGCCTGAAATGGATATGCAACACGCGCGCCGACACCGTCGACCCGGAGCTTTTGGACGCCATGTACAAGGCGGGAGGGAGGAAGATCGTCCTGGGCATAGAATCAGGGAACCAGGCGTCGCTCGATATCGTCCAAAAGAACACTACCGTCGAGAAACAGACCCGCGGCGTGGAATGGATACGTAAGGCCGGCTTCAAGTATGTTACCAGCTTTATTATCTGCCTGCCCGGCGAGACGGAAGAGATGGTCCGCAACACTATCCGTTATGCCAAGACGTTAAACGCGGAGATGGCGATGTTTTACCTGCCGGTGCCGTATCCGGGGACAGCCCTGTATGAACGTTGCAAGGCGGACGGCGGTTTGCGCCAGGATGCCAAATGGAGCGATTTCTTATCCATCGATTTCGATAACCCCGTATACATAAACCCGAATTTCGGGATCGAGGGAATGAAATATTGGTACAAGCGCGCTTTTTTGGAATATTACGGTTCCCCCCGCATATGGCTGGCGAACCTGAGGTCCATGGATACAACGGAAGATTTCCGGCGCCTCATGCGCGGCGGGCAAGCGCTAATCTCGCTCGTTGCCAAGAACGCGTTTTTCTATATCCGCCATCAGTTTGAAATGCTCGCCTCCCGTAAAAAAAGATGAAATGGCAATTAAGGTTTTTGAAGAATACTTTATCGGGCTTCCTGCCGTTTTCAAGGCAAATCCGGAAGTTAAAGGGAGATCTATTTCCCGGCCGTGTTGCCCCGGAAGCGGTAGAGCAGGGGATGCGGCAAGTCGAATTATTGCGTTCCGTCGGCTGTAATACAGAGGGTAAGACTTTGCTGGAAACCGGACCGGGCTGGATGCCGGCGATCCCCGTCATTTTTTACCTCTCAGGGTGCAGGAAGATAATATTAATAGACATACAAAGGCTGATCACCAAAAGGATGATGATAAAGACCGTAGAAGGCCTCCGGGGCTACAGGGAGACGATCTCCGCCGGGCTGAAGATCCCTATCCCTGAAATTGAAAGAAAACTGGCGATAGATAAAGGCCTTACCTTGGAGAAGATGCTGGAAAGTTTTAATATGCAATATATTGCGCCGTGCGATATCGAGGACGCCGGCCTGCCGGACAAGTCCGTCGATATTATAATATCGCGGGCGACCCTGGAGCATATACCGGAGGAGGCGATCCCGGGCATAGCCAGGGTTTTTAACCGGATACTGAAGGATAGCGGCAAGATGTGCCATATTATCGACAATTCCGACCACTGGGCGCATAACGACAGTGGCATCCCGAAGCTTAACTACCTTAAGTTCAGCGAGAATATCCATAAGATCATCTTATCGCTGGACCGCCTGGATTACCAAAACCGTTTAAGGCATTTTGAGTATGTTGAGATCTTCAAAAAGGCGGGATTTAAGCTCGACCACGAGGAATCCGAGGCCGATAAGACAGCTTTAAATGAGTTAAAAGGCATCGAGATCTGCAAAAGGTACAAGGATATTCCAAGCCAGGAATTGGCAAAATTGGTATCATACATAGTTGCATCCAAGGCATAACCGGTACCGGTTCCCACCAAGAAAATCCCCCCATTTTTTCCTATTGACAGCACATAAGTTATAGCGTAAACTAGTATCGTTCATTCTTAGAACGTTATCCGCAAGTCAATTGCCCTATGCCAGATATGGAAAAGAACAGTAATTTCCTGAAGCCCAATGAGGACATGAGGAATCTCCAGCTGCTTGAGGAGATTTCGAGGGATTCTACCGCTTCCCAGAGGAAGCTTTCCGAGCGGTTAGGCGTAGCCCTGGGCGTGACGAATGCCTGCCTAAAAAAAATGGCAAAAAAGGGCTACATCAAGGTCAAAGGCATAAACCACAAGCGTATATCATATTTTCTCACCCCCGAAGGTTTTTCCGAAAAAACCAGGCTCACCTACCATTTCCTTGAATACACGGTCCACTATTACATAAATCTCAAGAAAAATCTAAGCGAGAAGCTCGACTTTATATCTAAACAGGGCGTAAAACGGGTGGTTTTCTACGGCGCCGGAGACGTCATGGAAGTGGCGTTTGTGATATCAAACGAGGCCAATATTGAGCTTTTGGGGATAGTCGACGACGATAAGGCGAAGCAAGGCACGAAGAAATTCAATTTCACGATAGGCGGGGCGGAAACGATCAGGGACCTTAAGCCCGACGCAATAATAATAACTTCCATGCGTTACAAAGACGAGATCCTCAAGAGAATAAGCGCAGACGAGGAGTTGGCTAAAATACCGGTACATGGTTTATAAAATATGATAGCTATAGCCCAGAATTGGTATGCGGTAAGGACGCGGTCGAACTACGAGTTCAAGGTTAGTTACCTCCTGAACAAGAGATCGATAAAGACCTTCTATCCGACTATCCTCAAATGGAGCAGGAGGAAAGACAGGAAGATAAAAGTGGCGAGGCCGCTTTTCCCGGGATATCTTTTTGTCGAGTGCGCTCCTACGGCAACGGATTGGCTTGAGGTCAAGAAGACGGAGGGCGTAGTCAATATTTTAGGGACTAAAGTGGCCCCCCTGGCCATCCCCGTAGAGCAGATCGATAACGTAAGAAAGATAGTGGAGTCGGGGATCGACCCGTTGCCGCATCCTTACCTGAACGTCGGCGAGCGGATCGTCGTGGTCGACGGGCCGTTAAGGGGCGCTATCGGAATATTCGAGAAGTTCAATGACAAGAAGGGGACGCTGATCATCTCGGTGGACCTTCTCGGCAGGTCTCTGGCTGCCGAGGTCGACAACAACGTGGTAGAGAGGCTGTAAAAGCAGGGCAATTTTTAAAAAACAAAAACATGAGAAAAAGTTACAGGGATGTAACCAAAGGGGCGAAGCTCTGTCCTCAGAAAGCAAAGAGATGACCAAGAAAAAAGTTTTGGTGACGGGCGCCGGGGGTTTTATCGGGAGCCATTTAACCGAAAAATTATCCGCTTCCGGGTATAAAGTAAAAGCATTCGTCCATTACAATTCGAGGAATTCCTGGGGGTGGCTGGAGTCCTCACGGTGTAAAAACCGCATAGAGATAATCTCCGGCGATATACGGGATGCCGACATTGTCCGGGATGCAATGCGCGATGTCGAGACTGTTTTCCATCTTGCCGCCCTGATCGGGATACCTTATTCATACCATTCCCCGGAGGCATACGTCGAGACCAATATCAGGGGGTCTTTGAATATTTTACAGGCCGCGAAGGATTCGGACGTAAAAAAGGTAGTCCACACGTCCACAAGCGAGATCTACGGGACGGCGCAGTTTGTCCCGATCACGGAAAACCACCCAATAAACCCCCAATCGCCATATGCGGCGACTAAATCCGCGGCCGACCTCCTGGCCTTGTCATTTTACCGTTCGTTCGACCTTCCGGTCGCGGTCGTCCGGCCGTTCAATACCTACGGCCCGAGGCAATCGGCGCGCGCGGTGATCCCGACTATCATCACGCAGATACTTTACGGCGGCAAGAAGATAAAGCTCGGTGCCCTGGCCCCGACCCGCGACTTGACATACGTGGAAGACACGGTTGACGGGTTCATCCGTGCGGGAGAATGCCGGAGAGCCGTAGGCGAGGTCATCAATCTCGGCAGCAACTCGGAAATCTCAATAGGGGACTTGGCGCGGCTGATCTCGCTGTCCCTTCACCGCGACGTAACGATCGATTCGGCCCTTGAAAGGAAAAGACCGGAAAAAAGCGAAGTCGAACGGTTGTTGGCCGACAATGCCAAGGCCCGGCGCTTGTTGGGCTGGTCGCCGAAATACAGCCTGGAAAAAGGCCTTTTGAAGACGATAGCGTGGTTTAAGGAAAATAAAGATATCTATAAATCCGGAATCTATAACGTATAGTGACCCTTAAAAAATGATCCCACTTTCCGTCCCAAACCTGAGCGGCAGGGAACTGCAGTACCTCAAGAAGTGCGTCGAGACCAACTGGGTATCTTCTTCCGGAGGTTTTGTAAAGGATTTCGAGGACGCCGTCTGCCGCTACGTAAAAGCCAAACATGCGGTCGCCTGCGTAAACGGCACAGCGGGCCTTCATATCGCGCTTGCCCTTTGCGGAGCCGGCAGGGACGATGAGGTGATCGTGCCGACGCTTACATTTATCGCGCCGGTCAATGTCGTCAAATACCTCGGCGCGGAACCGGTCTTTATGGACTGCGACGATTATTTGAATATCGATTGCGTAAAAGTCCGGGAATTTTGCGCTAAGGAATGCACGGCCACTAAAGCAGGGTTAAGGAACAAAAAGACCGGAAGGGTGGTCAAGGCGATTATCCCGGTCCATATCTTTGGGAACCCCTGCGACATGGAAGAACTAATGAAGATCGCCAGGAAGTACCGCCTTAAGGTCATCGAGGACGCGACCGAAAGCCTGGGGGCATATTACACCTCCGGCGCTTATAAGGGCAGGTTCACGGGGACAGTTTCCGACATCGGCGTATATTCGTTTAACGGGAACAAGATAATAACCACCGGCGGCGGAGGGATGATCGTGACCGATAACGGGCTGTTGGCGAAAAAAGGAAAGTACCTGACGGAACAAGCCAAGGATGACCCTGTAAAACATCTCCATAATGAGGTCGGCTACAATTTCCGCCTGACCAATTTACAGGCCGCTGTCGGCCTGGCGCAGCTCGAACGGTTGAAAGGTTTCATAAGGGTGAAGAAGGACAATTACGCGGTATATAAAAAACTGCTAAAGGGGGTCAAAGGGGCCGGGATGTTGGGGGTCCCGGAAGGCACGGCGCCGAATTACTGGTTCTATTCGCTGGTCATCGAAAAGGAGCTATTCGGCGCGGACAGGGACAAGACGATGAGGCACCTGCTGGCGAAGGGCATACAGACAAGGCCGGTATGGTACCTGAACCACCTCCAGAGGCCGTATCTCAGGAACCAGGCATATAAAATCGAAAAGGCGCCGCGGTATTGGAGGCGCGTACTAAACCTGCCGTGCAGCACAAACCTCGATTTGAGACAGATAAGGCGGGTAACCTCAGCTATCCGGGGCCTAGGGAGGGGTGACTGATATGACGGAAAGATTGAAGAAAGTCTTGGTAAGTCCCAAATGCAGCATCAAGCAGGCATTGAAGCAGATGGATGCCATGGGGGAGAAGACGCTTATCGTCGTGGATGACCGGAAGAAGATCGCGGGTACGATCACCGACGGCGATATCCGGAGATGGATCCTGAAGGGGAAAGGCCTCGGCGAAAGCCTTGAGAAAGCGATGAACTGCCGTCCCCTGGTCCTGAAGGAGGGTTTTTCCAGGGAAGGCGCGAAGGACCTGATGATCCAGCGCCAAGTCGAATGCTTGCCGGTGGTCGACGGGACTAGAAGGGTCGTCGCCTCCATCTCATGGGTGGACCTTTTTGAGGCCAAACCGAAGAACCACAAGTCACTGAAGCTCCCGGTAGTGGTCATGGCGGGAGGAGAAGGGGTGCGCCTCCATCCGTTCACCAAAGTCCTGCCTAAGCCGTTGATGCCTATCGGCGATAAACCGATCATAGAGATCATCATCGACAGGTTCTTTGATTACGGCTGCGACGATTTCTACCTTTCGCTGAATTACAAATCGAACATGATCAAGGCGTATTTCAGTGATTTCGAGCATAAATACAAGATTAACTATATCCTTGAAAGCAAACCCCTGGGCACCGCAGGAAGCCTCCACTTGCTGAAGAACAGGATAAAGAAGACTTTTTTCGTGAGCAATTGCGACATACTCATCGAGGCGGATTACACCGATATACTGAGGTTCCACAACGAGAAGAAGAACAAGATCACCCTCGTGAGCTCGATGAAGAATTTTACGATCCCTTACGGCGTCTGCGATATCGGGATAGGCGGGGCCCTCAGGGACATCAGGGAAAAACCCGAATATGACTTCCTGGTAAATACAGGCATGTATCTTTTGGACGCCTCGGTCCTTGGTGATATCCCCAAGAACCGGTTTTACAATATAACCGACCTTATCGGGGACTATATCGAGAAGAAGGAAAAGATAGGGGTCTATCCGGTCTCTGAAAAATCGTGGCTGGATATGGGGCAGTTTGAGGCCTTGCAGGAGATGCTGAAGAAGTTCGAGGCTTAACTTGATATGAAGAAAAAAATATTGCTAATAGGCGCCGGAGGGCATTGCAAGGTAGTCTTGGACCTGCTGCTGTCCGCTAAAGAATATGAAGTCGCCGGGATAATTGACGTAAAGCAGCGCATCGGGGAGAAGGTCTTCGGGGTGCCGGTAAGCGGCTCCGATACCGACCTGCCGCGATTCTCCGGAAAAGGCGTAAAACACTGTTTTATTTCAGCAGGAAGCGTCGGTGATACCCGTTTGCGCGTTAAACTCTATAACCTCGCGAGGAGATCCGGGTTCGTATTCCCAAACCTGGTCAGCCCGTATGCGCTGGTATCTTCCCGCTCTGTCCTTGGGCAGGGCAATTTTATCGCTCCCGGGGTGATCGTTAACGCAGGCTCCCGTATAGGCGACAACTGCATACTTAATACGGGTGCTATCGTAGAACATGACTGCAAGATCGGCGATTTTGTGCATCTTTCACCCGGGGCGTTGCTAAGCGGCGGCGTAAGCATTGGCAGCCATTCCCATATCGGCACGGGAAGCATTGTGATCCAGAATGTAAAGATAGGGGAAATGACGGTAGTAGGCGCGGGCAGTGTCGTCACCGGCGACATACGCAAAGGCGTGGTCGCTTACGGCAACCCTTGCAAAGAAATGAAACAAAATGCATAAAATATTCATTATTGCCGAAGCCGGGGTCAACCACAACGGTTCGCTAAAGGTCGCGATGAGGATGGTGGATGCCGCGGCAGATGCAGGCGCAGACGCAGTCAAATTCCAGACATTCAGCGCGGAATCCCTGGTCTCCACGTACGCGCCTAAGGCCGCTTACCAGAAGGCAGCCACGGGCAATACCGGGAGCCAGCTGGAGATGATAAAAAAGCTGGAGCTTGGCCCCGACGCCCATAAGGAATTACTGCGGCGTTGCCGGAAGAAGAAGGTGATCTTTCTTTCTTCGCCGTTCGACCTGAAGAGCGTGGATTTCCTGGCGGGCCTCGGACTGAAGATATTCAAGGTGCCTTCCGGGGAGATAAACAACCTGCCGTATCTAAGGAAGATCGGGAGGCTTAAAAGAAAGGTCATCCTTTCCACGGGGATGTCCGACCTGAAAGAAGTGCGTTTTGCCATGGGGATCCTTACCGGTTCCGGGACAAGGCCTGAGGATATCACCGTACTGCATTGCACCACCGAATATCCCGCTCCCATGGATGAAGTAAATTTGCGCGCCATGCTTACGCTCAAGAACAGGCTACGGGTGCAGGTGGGTTATTCAGACCATACGCAGGGCATCGAGGTGTCTATCGCCGCAGCCGCATTAGGCGCGGCTGTGATCGAAAAGCATTTTACTTTGGACAGGGACCTGCCCGGTCCCGACCATAAGGCATCCCTTGAACCGGATGAATTCAGGGCCATGGTCAAGGCGGTCCGCAATATAGAAACGGCCCTCGGCGACGGGGTCAAAAGACCTGCGCCCTCCGAATTAAATAACAGGAAGATTGCCAGGAAAAGCATCGTAGCTGCCGCGGACATAGCGAAGGGAGACAGGTTTACCGTCCATAACATAACGGTAAAAAGGCCCGGCAACGGCTTGAGTCCGGTGATCTATGAAAAGCTGCTTGGCAGGCCGGCTAATAAGAATTTCAAAAAAGATGAGCTGGTGACCTTATGACGAAAACGGCACAAGGCCTCGGCTATAACGAAAGCCAGAAAAATTTAAGCGCCAGGATAGAAGCACACAAGCGTTTCTCCAGCTTTAGCCTCGAGGATTGGCTGGAGACCCGTTTGCCGGGCGCGAAAGGCGGCTTGATCCTTGACATCGGCTGCGGGAACGGGAACTTATTCCCGGCCTATTTAAAAAAACTTAATGGCGGGGGAGGGATAGTCGGTGTCGACAAGTCAAGAGAACTGCTTTTACAGGCCCGGAAAGCGGCCGCCGGTTTTACGCCGCTGCTTCTGCAGTGGGACATGAACAACAGGCTTCCTTTCCTTGAAAATACCTTTGATCGTGTGATCGCCGCTTTCTCCATCTATTACGCGGATGACGCGGAAGCGGTCATTAATGACATCAAGGGAGTCTTGAAACCCGGCGGTGAAGTTTTTCTCATCGGCCCTACGGAAAATAACGCCAAAGAGCTGTATGAGTTCAATAAGAAGGTTTTTGGCTTGGATTACGCAATGGATGAAAAGGCGGCCTTGAGGAGTTCACGCCTCGAAAAGGAATTCTATCCGGCTGTGAAAAATATTTTCGGGGCGGCGGAAAAGGAGATCATTCCCTGCAAATTGAAGTTCCCGGATAAAAGCGAATTTATCCGTTATTATACTGCCACGCTGCTTTTTGAGGAAACCCGCGAGAAGACCGGCATCGATCCCAGCAGGGAAAAAATTGATTCGGTCCGTCTTGGCTCATGGGATATTTCCAAGGAGATGGTAGTGGTCCGCGGGAATAAGCATGCATAAGAAAAAAATCGCGCTTTTTACAGGAAACCGCGCCGAATACGGTCTCTTGCGGCCTTTGGTCAAAGAACTCTTATCGAGACGGAATTTTGATGTCAGGCTGATCATCTCGGGCAGCCATTTATCGGAAAGGTTCGGAAATACCCACTCCGAGATCGAATATCCGGACAGGCTTAAGGCCAAAAATGTTTATCTATCCCAGCCAGGCACGCCTGATAACGTGCTTCCCGTCTTCGCCGAATTGGTAAAGAAAGGCGCGCGGCTGCTTGGCGCGATGCGTCCGGATATCCTTGTCTTGGCCGGGGACCGCTACGAGACATACGCGATGGCGATAGCGGCTTTTTACTCTAACATTCCGATCGCTCATCTTTTCGGCGGTGATCTTTCCCAGGGCGGAAATCTCGATGATTCGGTAAGGCACAGCATCACCAAGCTTTCGCACCTGCACTTCGTTTCTAACCAGGATTCATACCTTAGGGTATTGGGCCTGGGGGAGGAAAAGTGGAGGGTTTTTAATGTCGGTTCGACCGCCATCGACAATTATTTATCGGGCGAATACGCCGGGCCGCAGGAACTGGCCCGTGAACTCAAGATCGATCCCGGCAAGCAGGTGATAGTATTCACCCAGCATCCCGTGACCACCGAAAGCGCTCTTGCCTACGGACAGATCAAGGAGAGCCTGGAGGCGCTGAAAGAATTCGGCCGCCAGACGGTAATTACCTATCCTTGCAACGACGCGGGCGGCGACCGGATGATCAAGGCGATAAAGGAGTATGCCCGGGTGCCGCACTTCAGGATAAGGAAAAGCCTGGGGTGGAAGAATTATTTCGGGATATTAAGGATCGCCTCTGCGGTAGCGGGAAATTCCAGCAGCGGCATCATGGAAACGCCGGTCTTTAAAGTTGCGTGTATAAATATCGGCAGCCGCCAGCAGGGGAGGCTCAGGGCGGAGAACGTGATCGATGTGCCCTACAAAAAGAGGGCTATCCTGGAAGCGTTGCGCAAGGCCGTTTCCGACAAGGCCTTCTTAAGGAAGGTAAGGAACTGCCGCAATCCTTACGGCAGCGGCAGGGCCGCCGAAAAGATCGCCGATGAGCTCGAAAAGGCAGCGCAGGGAAAACGCCTGTTGCAAAAAAAGATGACCTATTAATGAGAGGCAGACCATGAACATTTTAGTCGTATCGCCCCATCCCGATGACGAAACTTTAGGCTGCGGCGGGACGCTCTTAAAGCACCGGGCTAAAAATGATAAAGTATCCTGGCTGATCCTGACCAATGTTTCCGAGGCAGCCGGTTATCCCAAGAGCAGGGTGAATTCCCGCCAGCGCGAGATCACCGCTGTCGCGAAGAGATACGGTTTTTCGAAGGTGATAAAACTTGATTTCCCGACCACCAGACTTGACACGGTTGCGCGTTCCGAGCTTGTAAAAGCGGTGCATGGCGCGATCGCGCACCTTGCCCCGTCCTGGGTCTATGCGCCGTACCACTGCGACGCGCATTCCGACCACCAGGTAGCTTTTGATGCCGTGCAAAGCGCGGTGAAATCATTCCGCGCGCCCTCGGTGAAAAAGGTCCTGATGTATGAAGTGCTTTCCGAGACCGAATCCCGCCTGCCTTTAAGGGGGAAGAGTTTCGTCCCGAACAGTTTTTCGGATATCTCCGGTTACCTGAAGAAAAAAATAGGGATCATGCGTATTTACAAGGGAGAAATGAAGAGACACCCTTTCCCGAGGAGCGAGAAGAATATCGAGGCGCTGGCCCTGTTCCGGGGAGCTTCTGCCGGGTTTAAATACGCAGAGGCGTTCATGATACTAAAAGAGGTCTGGTAGGACCAGAGAAAAGGGCGTTAAAGCAAAACAATGTACACAAGCGCGGTTATCGGTTTAGGGAACATAGGTTTCCGGTTCAGCCTCGATCCTCTCAGGAAAGGGGTTTGGAGCCATGTCGCCGCTTATGAAAAATCGGGATATACAAGGCTTGCGGGCGCGGTGGAGATCGATCCCGGGACCGTAAGGCTTTTTAAGGAACGGCACAAGAAGGTCCCTGTCTTCGGCAGCGTAAGTGAGCTGATGAGGAAAACCTCGCCGGAGATCGTCTCCATATGCACGCCTACCGCTACCCATTATCCTATATTGAAAGAACTGTCGCGTTCCGGGGTAAAAGCGGTATTTTGCGAAAAACCGGTTGCCTCTTCGTTACGGGAAGCCCGGGAAATGGTAAACTTGTGCCGTAAAAAAGGGATCCTGCTCGCGGTAAATCATACGAGAAGGTGGGAATCCGGTTATTTGGCCGCCAAAAAGGCCATAGATGGCGGCAGGATCGGGAAAGTGACCGCAGTGAACTGTTTATATCCCGCGCAGGTATTCAATATCGGGACGCACCTTTTTGATATTGTCCGTTTCCTTATATCCGCGGATCCTGAAACCGTCTCCGGCGTCTCTTTCGATCCGGGTAAGCAAGATCCCGGTGTCTCGGGTTGGATGATCTTTAACGGGAAGATCCCCTGCACGATCAACGTATTGAACAAACGGGAAAACCTCGTCTTCGAAGTCGACATAATCGGCGACAAAGGGAGAGTGAAGATCACGGAGAACGGCGGAAAACTGGATCTATCGGTCTTCAGGAAGAGCCGCAGGTACTCGGGATATATGGAGTTGACGCCGGCCCCGGCAAGGCCGTTGCCCCGTAAAGACCGCTTTATCGAAGCGGTTGACGATATCGCTAAAGTCCTGATGCACAGGAAACGGTCGGTCAACTGTTCCGGCGAGGACGGGTTGATTGCCCTCAGCATGAGCCAGGCTCTGTTGGCTTCCGCAAGTAACGGGTCAAGGCCGGTTTCAATAAAGTTCTAACATGCTTTACGACTGCCCGTTCTGCCATCACCGGAGCGCCGCGTTGTATAAAAAGGACCAGGGACTGCGCGACGGGCAGAAAAGGGATATCAGGATATGCGATGAATGCGGCACCTTATATCCCTATCCGCGCGCAGACGGGAATGAATGCGGGGAATATCTTTCGCGCGCTGGGGAGACCGGGGCGGATATCTGTTGCGCGGACCCAAGAAAGCAGAGACCGGACCTGGCGGCCGTCCTTATCGGGAAGACAGTCAGGGACAAAGGCGCCGCGCTTGATATAGGTACTTTTACCGGCGGGTTTTGCCATGTATTGGAAGGACTCGGCTTCGACGCGTACGGGCTGGAGCCGCAGGAAAAGGCGGCCGAATGCGCGC
Source organism: Candidatus Omnitrophota bacterium (assembly GCA_028716565.1). Taxonomy (NCBI): domain Bacteria; kingdom Pseudomonadati; phylum Candidatus Omnitrophota; species Candidatus Omnitrophota bacterium. Next base: position 480,806 of record JAQUPL010000001.1, on the reverse strand, counting down.
GGGAACAGGGTCTGAAAGTATATACGGGCAGTTTCCCGGACGATATCCCCGGGGAATTGATGCGGAGAAAATATTCTTTGATCTCGGTATTGGAAAGCTGCTACTATTTCACCGACCTGAGAGAGAGCCTGGAAAAAATAAACGGTATGCTGGAAAAGGACGGATTTTTGGCCATTAAATGCCATCAGGGCAAGTCGCGCTACTATAATAAATATTCGTGTTTTGAGCGTTACGGGGATTACGTACAGGGGATCCCCACGGCGGATTCTTTAAGATATTGCCTGGGAAAGACGGGTTTCCGGGTCGTCAAGGTCATGGGGATCAACAGCGCGGACCTGTTGCCTTACGGCCTGGGGCTGATACCCGCCTTAACCGGGTTCGTATCCAGGATATATAATTGGTTATTTTTGCGGCTTACGTCACTGGACATCCGCAAAGCCGACAGGCTGGTCATAATCGCCAGGAAGGCAGGTCAATAAGGTCATGTCTTGTTTAGCGTTAACCGGCGGCAAGCCCGTGCGCAAGAAGCCATTCCATAATTCCGTGGTGATCGACGGGGACGAATGGCGTTATGTCAGGGAGGTGATGAAGAATAAAGAGCTCTCCCGTTTCATGGGCAGCCCGACCCGGGACATAGGGAAGCTGCTTGTCATGCCGTCAAAAGACGCGCTCAATTACCGGGGCCAGTATTTTTCTTTCCTAGGGGGTAAGATGGTCAGGAGGTTCGAGGCCGATTTCGCCGGGAAACTCAAGGTCAAGTATGCCGTCTCCGTCAACTCCGCCACTTCAGGCCTTTCTACCGCGTTAGGGGCCGCCGGGATCGGGCCCGGGGATGAGGTCATTACCACGTGCCTGTCTTTCAATGCCACAGCCTTGAGCATCCTTATGTTTAATTCCATACCGGTATTTGTAGATGTGGACCCGAAAAACTTTTGCCTTGATCCCAGGTGTGTCGAGAAGGCGGTAACTAAAAGGACAAAAGCGATCCTGGCGGTGCACCTATTGGGGAACCCGGCCGATATGGACGCCATTTTGCGCATTGCCAGGAAGCACCGCCTGGCGATCATCGAGGATTGCGCCCAGGCGCCCGGGACAAAATATAAGAACAGGTTTGTCGGGACTATCGGCGATCTCGGCGTTTTCAGTTTCCAGGAGACGAAAAATATCACGACCGGCGAGGGAGGGATGGTAATAACAAATGATCCCGGGCTGGCCAGGAAGGCGCGCCTTATACGCAACCACGGCGAATCGGTGCCGGATATCTCTTGGGACGAAGGGTCATTGAGCAATATTGTCGGGATGAATTTCAGGATGACGGAATTAACCGCAGCCGTGGGGATAGCCCAGCTTAAAAAATTGGACAGGAACAACTCCGAAAGGTTGCGTAATTACCGCTCCTTGAGCAAGGGATTAAAAGGCCTGCCGGGCTTGAGCGCCGTAGAGCTTCAGGAGGGGGTGATACCCCATGTCTTCCCCCTGATCTATGACAAGGCAAAGACCGGCGTAGAAAGGGCCAAGGTGTTGGCGGCCCTGAAAGCCGAGGGGATACCTGCGGGATCCGGATATTTAAAGACCATGTATGATAATCCTATTTTCCTGAGGAAGATCGCCTTCGGTAAGGGCCATTGCCCATGGTCATGCCATTTGTACAAGGCCAAAAGGGAATACAAGAGAGGCGATTGTCCCGTTGCGGAAGACCTGATAAAAGAAAAATTCATATGGTTCTATCATATCAACCGCCCTAACGGGAGGGATGACATGAGGGATGTGGTCGCCGCGTTCAAGAAGATTTTCGGTAATTTAGCGGAATTAAGGGGAAGATCCGTAAAAACAGACCTGGGGTACAAATGGTAAAAAAAGACAACGGGCTTAACATTATCGGGGTGATCCACGCGCGCGGAGGGTCGAAGAGGATACCGCTAAAGAACATCGCGCTTTTAGGAGGAAAGCCTTTAGTCTCCTATATGATCAGGGCCGCCTTGGGAAGTAACTGCCTTAGGAGGGTGATCGTCTCCACCGACCACCCGGAGATCAAGAAGATAGCCTTGGAATGCGGCGCTGAAGCGCCTTTCGTGAGGCCTCAAAACCTTGCGGAAGATTGTCCTTCGGAGTGGGTCACAAAGCATGCCGTTGAATTCGTGGAATCGCAGGAATCTAAAAAAATAGATATTGCGGTGACCATGCAGCCGACCACGCCGTTTTGCCGCGCTTGCGACATAGATGCCTGCGTCGACCTGCTGCTCAAGGATGAGGGGATGATGTCGGCATTTACGTCGAGACAGGTGAAAGAAAGGCCGGAGTGGATGTTCGGGGTCAAGGACGGGGGCCGCGCCGAGCTCCTACTGGGAGGAAAGATGGAAGGGGAAAGAGGCGTCTTCCAGTCCCTGCCAAAACTAGTTATCCCTAACGGCGCTGCTTACGCTACAAGGAGGCAGGCCCTTTTCGAGGAAGGGGTCATTATCTCGAAAAATACCGGGGCGCATGTGATGTCAGATCTTTCATCGGTCGATATCGATGAGCCTATCGACCTGATATTCGCCGAGTTCTTGCTTGATAAAAAGGAGGTCGTTATCGATGAATAACAGGTTCTTGAGCGGGAATTATAAGATAAAAACCAAAAAATCTAAGAGCGGCAAAAAACCTGCCCGCAGCCATACCGGTATTTTCGAGGAGAAGGCGACGGAAAAGCTCGGGGGGAGCATAGCATTTGTGATGAAATCGAACAAGTTCATCTGGGACGCGGATGAAAAAGCTAAATAAGAAAGAATTGGAACTGATCTCCATGGCCACTTTAAGGAAGACCGGGGAGATCGGCCTTAAGCACGCGAAGTTAAACTCCGCGTATATAAAACAGACCATCAGGGATATCGGTCCCGTCCCTCCAAAACCGGCGCTGGTCATCTCTGCCGGCCCGAGCCTGCATAGCAGGAGATCGCTGAAGGCCATTAAGGAGAGCAATTTTAAAGGGCACATCGTGGCCGTGGACGGGACGCTGGGGCACTGTTTGCGTAACGGCATCGTCCCGGATTATGTCATTACGGTGGACCCGCATCCGCACCGTATCATCCGCTGGTTCGGGGATACGCACCTCTCCAAGAGGCCCGATGATGACTACTTCAGGAGGCAGGACCTCGATCCGGCGCTGAACAAGGACGAGATCGAGCGTAACGATGAAATGATACGTCTGGTAAACCTCCACGGACCCGGGATAAAAGTGATCATCTCGACCAGCGTGAGCCCGGAGATCACCAGGCGCTGCCTTGAAGCCGGAATGCAGCTTTACTGGTGGAACCCGCTTTACGACGATTTTGACGATCCCGGAAGCTATTCGAGGAAGATACATAAGATAACCAAGACGCCTTGTATGGTCACGGGAGGCAACTGCGGCACGTCGGCGTGGGTATTTTCGCACGCCGTATTGGCAAGCCCCGAGGTGGTCGTGGTGGGCATGGACCTCTCGTATCCTCCCGGCACTACCGTAGATAAAACGCAGTATTACGACGTGCTTAAAGAGTTATTCCCGGGAGAGCCGGAGCGCGGATTGATAAAGGTGCATAACCCTCACCTTAAACAATCCTGTTTTACCGATCCCGCCTATTATTGGTATACGCAAAGTTTCCTGGAGATGGCGAAAGTGGCGAATTGCAGGACGTACAATTGCACCGAAGGCGGCATCCTGTTCGGCAAGGGCGTAATATTTTCCGGCTTGTCCGAGGTCTTAAATATGTTCGCAAAGAGAAAGTCCTGAAAATGGCCAAGGTCCTGTTCATTAATCCTGTAATACGCGAAAGCGGAAAGCCCGCACATGTTCCTTACGGGCTGGCCCAGCTGGCGGCATTGGCTATGCGCGAAGGGCACAAGGTCCAGGTCTTTGATGCCAATGCCTGGAGGCCGTCGGATAAAGAGATCTACGCGGTATTGCGGGCGGATAGGTGGGACGTGGTTGCCACCGGGGGACTGGTCACGACTTACGGCTTTATCAAGAAAACCGTTTCTATCGCGCGTAAGGCGGCTAAAAACTCCCTTATCGTCGCCGGAGGGGGATTCATCACCCCGATACCGCATGAGGTCATGGGATTCCTTCCGGAGGTGGACATAGGTATCGTCGGGGAGGCGTATATTACGCTGATGGAGATACTGAAGTCGGTCGACGCGGGAGAGGACGATTGGTCGCGGGTAAAAGGGATAATCTATCGCAGCCCGGACGGCGACCTGGTATTGAACCGCGAGAGGGAGCTTTTGGAGGACGTCGATTCCCTGCCGTTCCCGGCATGGGATATTTTTCCTTTAGATATCTATTTCCAGAACAGCAGCCTGCTTTTGAGCGAAGAATCGATGCTTGCCAAACGCCATATCGGTGTCATGGCGAGTTACGGCTGCCCGTTCAGGTGCAAATACTGTTTTCATTTAGGGTTGAGTGGTGAGCTGTCTACCGTTGAGTCGAACGGCAGGCGCGATGTCTTAATAACCGGCCGCCGTAAGGTAAGGCACCACAGCCCGGAATACGTCGTCGACCTGGTAAGATCGGCCAAAAAAAGGTTCGGGATAGACTTCGTCTCATTTTATGATGAAAATTTTGTCGCGTTGTGCAGGAACAAAGACTGGTTCGATGAGTTTTCGCGGAGATGGCTTAAATCCTGCCGCGGCATACACTGGGGCGCTACCGCGCATGCCGCGATGGTAAACGAAAATATCCTCAGGAAACTTAAGGGCCTCGGCTGCTCCCACCTTGATTACGGGTTAGAGTCTTTTTCGGACGAGGTCCTTTTGTCCGCCGGCAAAGGTTCAAACAGCAGGATAAACTCAAGGGCGGTTACGATGACTATGGATGCGGGGATACGGCCCATCCCGAACCAGATCATAGGTTTCCCGGATGAATCCTTTGAAAGCATCAAGGCTGACGTCCTTGCCTGGAAAAAATTAGGGATACGGTCGAATCCTTTTTTTGCGACGCCGTACCCGGGATCGGAATGGTATTACTCGTATAAAGACCTGATACTTAAACAATATGGCGGGGACCTGCAGCTTTTCCTGCTGAGCCTGGGCGACGCCAAGGATATCACCTGCAATATCTCAAAAAATTTCAATACGGTCGAACTGCTTGGATTGCGGGAGTTGATGGTCAAGGGCGACTTGAAACGCATCGAGGATTATGAAGAGACGTATTTAAAAACGAGGGGCCGGACCGCGAGATGACCGCAGGCAGCGCAACAGCACAAAAAAAAGGTCCCAAGACCTTGTGGCTGGAAAAATTGGGCGCCCCGGATGTGGTCGCGGCAGGCTTATCGCGGCCTTTTTCCGGCCGCGTAATATATTACGGAGATCGTTCGGTCTCCGCCCCGGCCCGCTTTATCCTTGCTTTGGCAGAACGGTTCAGGGTCGGCCTTAACGTATTTCCCGTCAGCCTGTCCCTGGAAAAGGAAAGCCCGGACGGAGAGACGCTTGCATATGAGGTGAACGAGGATATGCTCCTGTGCGGCGACAGGGCCGTTAAAACCTATGCCGACGGCAGGCCTTTAAGGTTGAAGAACGCGATCAAGTGTTATATATCGGAGTCCTTGCGCGGCAAAATAGTATTTGCGGTCATTGCCAGGTCGAAAGCAGCGCTTATGAGGGATAAAGACCATATCTTAAGATTTGAACGGCATCCTATGAACGAAATGCTGCGCCGCCTTTACGAAGAAAGAGGTTTTGCAATCAAGGAATCCGGCGGGATGTTTGAGTATGCGCAGCGCGCCAGGACGATATTAAGCCTGGTAAAGAGCGCAGTGAAGGCAAGAGTAATGCCTGTCGCTCCCAGGTCCAATATTACCGATATAAGGCCGTCGGTCTGGATAGAATACGACCAAAAAAGTGCCATCGATCTAGCATTCTGGAAAAATAACGTGGATAAATCGCTTTTCGGCATCGTTTATTACCTGGACAGGGGAGATACCCCTGTCAATGATGAAATAACCGGGGAGATAGAGGAGAGGGGCGAGTTGTGGGCCGACGCGCATTTGGGGGCGGTAGCGTCGGATATAGGCACCCCTGCGATAGCCGCGCTTATAAAAGACCTGGTAAAGCCGGATGGCCGGCCGTTTTGGTTGAGAATGTTCGATTTTGAATATGCTTTTTGGAATGCGTGCTATGCGGCGTATTTTAATAAATTTAAGGTGAAGATACTTATCCAACACCAGGACACGTCCTGGAAACAGGAAGCGCAGGCGGCGGCCATGGGATCGGCAGGGGGCATAATGCTCGGGTTCCACTGGTCCAATTATCCGTTCCGGATGACCCCGTCGCACCTTTTCCCGTACAACGTATTTTTTGAATGGGGCAGGATATTCGACGATTTCCTTCCCGTGAAGGAGGGGGTATGTGATTATTGGCTTCCTTCCGGGATGTGGATATGCAGAGATGCAGCCGATCCGGGCGGGATAACGGGCCGGCTGAAAGACCTCGAATTCACATTTGCCGTATTCGACTCAAGCGCCGCGCATAATGTCCATCAAACGCCTTTGTCGCTTTCGCGCTTCTACCTGCTTCTCCTGGGCCTTCTTGAAAAGAACCCGTCATGGGGAGCGGTCGTGAAGAGCAAGAACGGCGATATCGACAGCCTCTCGGCTCTGCCCGGCGGTAAAGATATAGTGCGCAGATTCCGGTCGCTCATGGGAACGGACAGGGTCTTTTTCCTGGATAACCGGTTATCCCCTGCGACTGCCGCGGCACTTACCGATTTGTCGGTCTGTTTCGGCCTGAATTCCGCGGGCATCGTAGCGGGGGCGCACGGGAACAGGGTGCTGCATTGGGATTGTTCCGGGTGGACGAAGCACCCGTTTTACGGCGATCCCGGCCAGAAGTTCATTTTCAAGACGCTTGACGGAATGGAAGATGCCATCATCCGGGCGAGCAAAGGCGACAGTTCGATCGGGGATTTCTCTAAATGGCGGCGGCTGTTCAACCATTTCGGCGACTTCAATGCGGATAAAAGGCTGGGAAGATTTATACAGGATGTGATGGAGATGAGCCTCAAGACGGGCAATTCGCGGGAAATACTGGACTTCGCGGCGAAGAGATATATAGATAAAAACGGGATAGGGGATGATAAAGGCCGGTCGAGCGCGATAATCATCCAGGCCAGGATGAGCTCCAGCCGGTTCCCGGGCAAGGTAATGTCCCTCCTGGGGGGGGTGCCCCTGGTTGAATACGTATACAGGCGCTGCAAAACCTGCGCGGTAGACAATGTGCTCGTCGCCACTTCGGAAGATACCTCCGATGATACCGTCTATGACCATTGCAGGTCCGGTAAAATACCCGTCTTCAGGGGCAGCCTGGACAATGTCTTAGAAAGGTACATACGGGCAGCCGGATCGGTGAACGCCGGATACGTCGTCCGCGTGTGCGCGGATACCCCTTTCGTGGATACCGCTTTAGTCAATACGCTGCTGAAGGCGCTCATCGCAGAAAAACTGGATTATGCTTCATTGGAGCGCAGCACATGCGCGTCCGGTTTCTATTCGGAGGCGGTAACCGCGGAAGCCCTGGAGAAGGCGGCGATGAGGACCAGGGAAAAAGAAGACCTGGAGCACGTGACAAAATACATAACGTCGCATCCGCAGGAATTTTCGGCAAAATTCATCGACGCCGGGCTCAACCCGGAATTTTTGCATGGGATAAGGTTGACTATCGACCAACCCGGCGACCTGAAAAGGGCTAACGCTATCGTGAGCGAATTGGTCGACCCGCTCGCCTTCACTTCAAAAGAGGTGCTGGAAACCGTAAGGAACAAAACGATCGGGCTTATGGCATGAAGAAATATGATGCGGGGGATTTCCCCCGGAGGATAGAGATCGAGTTGGCGGCTTCGTGCAACCTGCGCTGCTCCTATTGCCCGCGCAGGTACGTGGACGACCTCCGCGGTTTCATGGACCTCTCATTCTTTAAAAGGCTGATCGATGAGATATCAGCGTATCCGGATACGATCCTCGTGCTCCACAGGCGCGGGGAGAGCTTGTTGCACCCGGATTTCATCGAGATATGCGGGTATGTGAAGGGTAAATTCAAGGAAGTCCAGATGGCGACCAACGCGACGCTCTTAGACGGGCCGAAGTCAAAGGCGGTCATCGAGGCGATAAATTTTATCTCATTCAGCCTCGATATCCCGGAAGTATACAACAAGACGCGCGCGCCGGCGAAATACGACAAGGTCGAGGCCGCAATACTGCAGTTCTTAAAAATGAATAAAGGCCGCGTTAAAACCCAGGTCTCAATGGTAAAAACACCGGAGACGCCGCCCCGGAACGCGGAGATCTTCAAAAACATATGGAATGGCAAGGTAGACCGCATACGTATATATGAGGAACATTCCCGTAACGGCACGTTCGGCTCCCTTGGCGTGAAGAGGAGCGGGCGTGTGGGGTGCGTGATGCCGTTCTATGAGATGCTTATATTTTTTGACGGTAAAGTGGGAAGATGCAACCACGATTGGAACAGTTCGCCGCTGGGGGACGCCAATACCTCGCCCATCAAAGCGATATGGAATTGCCGGTCTTATAAGGACCTGCGGAGGCAGCACGAAACGATGGAATTGATCGATGAAGTGTGTAAAGGATGCGATTCCTGGTATCCGGAGATCGGCAACCAGGGAACAGGGGAGACCGTACAAAATGCGTAATGAATTTTTGCCGCTGGCAAAGCCGTTTATGGGGACCGAAGAGATCGAGGCGGTGGCCGAAGTCATCCGGAGCGGGTATTTGACTACCGGGCCGCGTGTGACGGAATTTGAAAATGCCGTGACGGGATATCTCGGAGGCCAGGCCAATGCCGTAGCCCTGAATTCCTGCACGGCGGGCCTCTACCTGGCCTTATTGGCCTGCGGTATCGGTAAAGGGGATGAGGTGATAGTCCCGACATGGACATTTGCCGCTACGGGCCACGTGGTCTTATGGACCGGAGCAACACCCGTATTATGCGATGTCTATGAGTCATCCCTTAATATCGACGTCGAAAAGATGAAGTCCCTTATCAATCCGCGGACCAAGGCAATCATGCCGGTCCATTTTGCGGGCTATCCGTGCGAGATGGATGCGATACTTTCCGCGGCCAAAGAGCATGGCCTGACGGTCATAGAGGATGCCGCGCACGCCATCGGCACGCAATATAAAGGCAGGAAGATCGGCAGCTTCGGGGATGTCTCCGTCTTCAGTTTCTACGCTACCAAGAACCTGGCATGCGGCGAAGGGGGCATGGCGGTTTCCCGGGACAAGAAAATGATAGAGAAGATGCGGAAATTAAGTTATTTTGGCATCAACAAGGAAGCCTTCAACCGTTATTCCCAAAAAGGCAATTGGTTCTACGAGATAGAGGAGATCGGCTATAAATATAACATGGACAGCATCCATGCCGCCATAGGCCTTGAGCAGTTTAAAAAACTGGACCGGATGAACGAGAGGCGGAGGCGCATCGCATCGCTCTACCGGGCCGGCCTTGATCCGCGCGCCCGTTTTTCCGAGGACAAGCCGGAACACTACCACATTTACCACCTCTTTACCATGCGCATCGGCAAGGATATCATCCCCAGGGACGAATTCATTAAGCAGCTCAGGGCGCGCAATATCGGCACGAGCGTGCATTTTATCCCGCTGCATAAGCATCCTTTCTATAAGGATCTCATCCATTCGGACTTTCCCGCGGCGGACCGCGCTTACGAGGAGATAGTATCCATACCTATGTATCCCGGAATGTCTGATCCGGACGTTGATTACGTGATCGAGACCATTAACGATGTCCTTAAGAGCGGAGGGTAAGATGATATTCGAAAATATCATGAAGAACAAGACGGTTTCCGTCTGGGGCCTTGGCTATCTGGGATACACCACGATATTCAAGCTGCAGACGAGCGGGTTCAAGGTCAAGGTCTATGACCTGAATGCCGGGCAGCTTAAGGCCTTCACGGGGGGCAGGTATCCCGACAACAACCAAAAGGCGACCTGGTCGCTTAACGGGTTCCTGCCGAAACTGGATTATCCGTCCATCCAGGTGGCGAAGAGCGCGGAGGAGATGTTCAAAGATTCCCGCCTGCATATCATCGCGATGCCGGAGAGCCGCAAGAACACGGGGAAGGACACCATTGCGTCCAGGATGGCGGTGATCTTCGCCCGCAATATAAAAAAGAGCGGTACGGTCCCCCTGGTGATATTCGAATCGGCTTTCATCCCCGGGAACATCCAGAAGAACTTCATAGACAAGCTCCGTAAGGAGAGGATAACTGTATCAAAGGATTATCATGTGGGGGTCTTTTTCCGGACAGACTGGAGCGTGGAGGCATTTATCGGTAAAAAGGACAAGATGCCCGTTGCGGGGTGCTGCCCGAAGGGTTCGGAGGCGATACGCAGGCTCCTTGAACATCTCGGCCTGCCCGTAATAATGCTCGACAGCATAAAAGATGCCGAGATCTACGCAAATTCCATGAACGTCATCCAGGCGATGGCCATAGATTTCCTGCGCCAGCTCGCGATGGGGTATCCGTTCGTGAATATGAAGAAGATGTCGAAAGCCCTTTTCGGCAATATCTCGCTCGCCGATTGCGAATTGAACATCGGCACCGGCGGGGAAAAGATGACGTTCTCGACAGACTATCTCATAGAAGGCAGCGACAAGCCGGGGAACCTTACCCTGCTTAAGGAGTTCCAGGATATAGGCATTTCGTCAGTGCTCAGTTATGCGGACTATATCATCCGGCACGGTTATAAGAGCGTGGAGATACTGGGCATAACTTATAAAGGCAACCAGAAAGACCTGACCCTTTCCCCATCGGTTACGTTGGCGGACTATCTCATAAAAAACGGGTTGAAGGTCTCCATATGCGACCCGTACTGCACCGGGGATGAGATACGCAGGTACATAAAAGGCGTCACGGTGAGATCGTTCCCGTCCAAGGTATTCTCCGCGGATGTCGTGGTGGTCGCCTCCGACCACAACCAGTACAAATGCATAGCCCCGCAAAAGGTGAGGAATGCCAAAAAGAAAGTGAAGCTGATCATCGATAATTACGGGATATGGGAACACCTCCGTTTTGGGGATCCCATACGTTACCACCAGGTGGGAGACGGGTCGCTGGACCTTTCAAAATAGACTATGTGCGGAATAGCCGGCTACATATCGAACAACCCCGAACATGACCCGCGGCAGATCGTGCATGATATGCTGAAGGAGATCAGCCACCGCGGCCCGGACCAGTCCGGGATCTATTCCCGTAAGGGCCTGGCGCTGGGGATGGTGAGGCTGAGCATCATCGACAAGGAAAGGCACGATATACCCTATGAGGCGCCGGACGGCTCGGCTGTCATCGTATATAACGGCGAGATCTATAACCACGAAGATATACGGCGTTCATACCGCGGAGAGTATGAGTTCAAGACCCAATCGGATGCGGAGACTGTGCTTTGCCATTACCTGAAACAAAAAACTTCTTCGTTCCGTGATTATAACGGTATGTATGCGTTCGCTATCTATGACGGCCGGGATAAAGAGATGTATATCGTCCGGGACAGGGCGGGAGAAAAACCGTTGTATTATGTACGCAGCGGTGATTTTTTCGCTTTTGCGAGCGAGATCAAAGCGCTGCTTAAACTGGTGAAGCCCATCTACAACCGCGAGTGCCTTTCGTATGAGGCGTTCGAGTTCAACACCGGCGAGAAGACCCTGTTCAAAGACATCTACTGCTTGATGCCTGGCGACTACCTGAAGATCGACAGGGCGCTTAACGTGACGAAACACTCATATTGGAAGATATGGGACAACCTGACGGAGATGCCGGATGACCTTAAGAAGATAGAGTCGCGGTTGACAGACCTTCTTGTCGATTCCATACTTTTGAGGACGAAGAATTGCGTGCACCGTTTCGGGACATTCGTGAGCGGCGGCGTGGACAGCGCGCTGATCGCCTGCATTGCCAAGCCGGATTACATCTACACGTGCCATTATCCCATAGCCAAGGACTATGACGAATTGCATTATGCCCAGCTTGTCGCGAAAAAGATCAAGAAGAGGCTGGTGGTGGTCAGGCCCACGCAGGAGGATTTCCGCCGAACGAACCGAAAGATCGTATACCATCTTGATACGCCGTGCACCTGGACCAGCTTCAGCCTCTGGATGCTCCTTGAGCGCGCCAGCAGGGATATAAAGGTCGTCCTTTCCGGGGACGGGGCGGATGAGATATTTTCCGGGTATCACCGCTACCACCTTTTGAACCACGATGAGAGCATAAAGCAGCTGGAGGCCCTCAGACAGTATTCTTACCTCATAGACCGTTATTACGGTTCCACGGTGGAGAGGTACGCCAGGATCGTGAACCGCTGTGAGAACAAATATAACCAGGAAGTCGTGAAGTACCTTGAGGAGACGATAGGGGATTTCTTCGGGAGGATAAATAACGACCATATCCACGCCATGGGGCTCGCGGATTTCTATACGAGCATGCAAGAGCTCCTGCAGTTCGCCGACAGGATCAACATGGCTTTTCATGTCGAGAACCGCGCGCCGTTTTTGGACTACCGGCTTATCCAGTTCGCATTCAGCATGCCGTCCAAGTATAAGATCAAGGATGGTGTCACCAAATGGATACTGAAGAGGGTAGCGAAGAAGTTCATCCCGGCCGAAATAGCAGCGCGTGTCGATAAAAGGGGTTTCAGCGCGCCGGTGAACCGCTGGTTCGGATGGGGAAAGAACGGCAAGTATGACAGGAGCGAATACAGGAAGCATGTCTTCAACGAATGGGTCAAGGTCTTCAATGTCGAGACCGTGCCTCCGGCAGGTCCCCGATGATAGCCATCGTCGATTACGGCCTGGGCAACCTCCGTTCGGTCGCAGGCGCGGTCAGGAAACTGAATTATGAGCCTCTTATCACCGCCGATCCCGCCGGGCTGGAAAAGTGCGAAAAGATCATAATACCCGGAGTCGGCGCGTTCGGGGACGGCATCGGGAACCTGCGCCGGTTGGGGCTCGCAGATGCGCTTGACAGGATGGTCCTTAGGGAACATAAACCCGTCCTTGGTATATGCCTGGGGTCGCAACTGATGGCAAAAGAGAGTTTTGAATTCGGCCACCATAAAGGCCTCGGATGGATCGATGCGTCGGTGGTAAAGATAGATGCGCCGGGCGTCCGGATCCCCCATGTCGGGTGGAACGGCCTTATCCAGCGGAAGGCGAACATGCTTTTCGACGGGATCCCGCAGGACGCACTTTTTTATTATGTGCACAGTTATCATATCCGGTGCGCCAATCCGGATGATGTCATCGGAGAATGCGAATATGGAAACCGGTTCGCCGCCGTACTTAACCGCGGAAACATATACGCGACACAATTCCATCCGGAGAAGAGCCAGCTCCACGGGTTAAAGATGCTTGAGAATTTTTTGGCCGGGGCCCGGCATGCTTAAGAACAGGCTGATAACCGTCCTGACGTTCAATAACGGGGTCCTTTTCCGGACTAAAGATTTCTGCCCGGATTACCGTTATACCCTGAATTTCGTAGATTCCTGGTCGGTCGATGAGATCGTCGTCCTGGACGTGACCCGTCCAGGCACCGGAGAGAGGAAGAATTTTTATGATGTCGTGGGCCGCTTCGCCGAAAAATGCTTTGTCCCTCTTGCGGCCGGAGGCGGGGTAAGGTGCATTGAGGACTTTAAGACGCTGCTTGGTTTGGGTGCGGATAAAGTGGTCATCAATACTGCGGCGGTGGAACGGCCGGAGTTCATCAGCGAGGCTGCAAAGCTGTACGGCTCGCAATGCGTCGTCCTCTCCATCGACGCGAAGAAAGACGAACGGGGTAAATACGAAGTTTTCACGGATTTTGGCAGGAAGAAATCCGGGCTGGACCCGGCGGAATGGGCAAAAAGGGCCGAAGGCCTCGGCGCGGGAGAGATATTTATATCTTCCATAGATAAGGACGGTTCTTTGGAAGGATACGATAACGGGCTTAACAGGATGGTCGCCGATGAGGTAGGGATACCGGTCCTCGTATGCGGAGGCGCGGGGAAATGGCAGGATTTTGTGGACGGCTTTAAGGACGGCCACGCGTCGGCTGTCTGCACCACGAATATATACCATTTTACGGAAACGAGCATAAAGAGCGCGAAAAATTTCCTGAAGGACTCGGGTATCGATGTCAGGACATAAACGGGAGAGGATTTAAAATGGTCATTTATTGTAAACGGTGCCTCATGCCTTCCACCAGGCCGAGGATATCTTTTGACAAGGAAGGTATTTGCAACGCGTGCAGGAATGCCGAGAATAAATGGGAAGGCATAGATTGGCAGGCCAGAAAAAAGGAATTCCTCGACCTCCTGGGGCAATATCGGTCCGAAAACGGGTCATGGGACTGTATCGTACCGTGGAGCGGCGGAAAGGACAGCAGCGCCGTGGCATACAAGTTGAAATATGAGTTCGGGATGAACCCGCTCATGACGACATTCTCCCCGCAGCTGCCTACTGATGTGGGAAACTACAACCGCGAGATGATGGTCCAACTTGGTTTCGACCATCTTTTCTTCCGCCCCAACCAGCGCATACACCGTCGGCTGTCGCGCAGGTTCTTTATAGAACGCGGCAACCATAAGGTAGCATGGGACGCCGGCGTCAATACGATACCCGTCCAGGCCGCGGTGAATTACAAGGTGCCGCTGGTCTTTTACGCCGAACACGGGGAGAGCGAATACGGGGGGAAGGTCCTGAAAGAGGAGTCGAAGAAACTGCGGGACTTTACCGAGGTCATAGAGCACCAGATAGGCGACGATCCCAGGAACTGGGTAGACGACAAAATCACGGCGAAGGACCTCAATCCTTACCTCTATCCCGGCCTGGAGGAAGTCAGGAAGGTGGGAGTAAAGGCGCTTTACTTCGGTTATTTCTTCAAATGGAGCAGTTACGAGAACTTCCTGTACATAAAGGAAAAATTCGACTTCAAGACATGCCCCACCGGAAGGTCGGAAGGGACCTACACCGATTTCGACAGCCTCGATGACAAGTCCGACAACCTTTACTATTACATGCAGTTCATAAAGTTCGGTTTCGGCAGGGCGGTGAGGGATGCCAGCAGGATGATCCAGAATAAGCAGCTCACCAGGGAGCAGGGCCTGGAATTGGCAAAAAAATACGACGATGAATTCCCGGCGTATTATTTCAAGGATATGCTGGAATACCTGGATCTTACAGAAAAAGATTTCCATGAGATAGTGGATAAGCACAGGAATCCCGAGATCTGGAAGAAAGAGGGCGGGAAGTGGCAATTGCGATACCCCTTACGCTGACATGCAAACACGGGAGTGAAAAATGAATTTTGAGGAACGAGTAAAAAGAAGGAATGAGTTTGATGCCAGTATAGTCTATGGCACTCGCAAGTTCAACCTGTTGACCAAGCGCGATGACCACCTCGCTTACAGGGAGACCCATGATGACCAATGGACCGATCCCGGTACCGGGCTTATTTATGATAAGTTCGCCGAGAAGAGAGCCTGTCCGTTGTGCAAGTCAGGAGACCACGATGCGGTTTTTGTAAAGTATGGGTTCCCTCATGTAAAGTGCAAGAGCTGCGGGTTGGTATATGTAAACCGGATCCTGAATAATGATGAATACAAGAAACTCTGGAGCGCCGAGGATTCCTGGGAGGCTGTTTTGGAAAGCGCGGAGCAGATAAAGATGCAGGCCCTGGAGGCAAGGTACAGCCTGGATATCGCCGAGTTTTATTTCGACAGTAAGGAAAAAAGTGATATAGGTATTTGCGATGTGGGCTGCGGGCCGGGCACATTACTTGGCGAAGCAAAAAAGAGGGGATACTACGCTTTTGGCGTCGAACCTAACCGGCGCTGCCATAAATTTTTAACGGAAAAAGAAATAGATTATATAGGCGATTTTTTCCCGCTTAAGCAAGAGATCAAGCGTAGGTTTGATTGCATCTTTTTATTGAACACCCTTGAGCACTTGAGGGAGCCCTTAGAGACAGTGCTGGAGGTAAAGAAGATATTAAAACCAAAAGGCATAATTTTTATTTCAGTCCCTTGCATGGATGCGCTTGTCAACCGGATCATGCATGAAAAAGCAGGCGTTTTTGCGGGGCATTCTCATATCCAGTTCTTTAGCAGGGAGACCCTTTCCATGCTTTTTGAAAAAGCGGGGTTTGAGGTCCTGGAGCACGAAACGATAATCACGGAGATCGGGGTGATCAAGAATTACCTTAGCTACAAGGACCCCTATTTCGGCGATAATGCCGATGCCCTGGATTTTCTTACACCGGAACTGATCTACAAGAACCACCTGGCAAGGAATATCAATATGGTGGGAAGGTTAAGGAGTGCCTGACAGGCCGGTCTATGTAATAGCGGAAATAGGCATCAACCATAACGGCTCTCTCGATAACTGCCTGGAGATGATCGACGCCGCCGCAGCCGCGGGCTGTAATGCCGCGAAGTTCCAGCATTTCAAAGCGAAATATCTTTATCCGGAGACGGCGGGCAAACTGGACTGGAAAGACGCCAAAGGGGCATATTCTTACGATATCTTCGATGCGGCAAAGCGGTTTGAAATGCCCGAAGCGTGGATTACGCGGCTCATGCGCCATTGCGCAGGGAAGAAGATAGATTTCCTCGCCTCTGTTTTCGACGCGCGCGGGCTCAGGACAATGGTTGAGAAGGGACTGAAACGGATCAAGATCGCTTCGTATTCGATTACAAACCTGCCGTTGCTCCAACAGTGCGCGCAGACCGGGCTTCCGGTAATCATCTCCACGGGCGGAGCGAGCCTGGGCGAGGTTGAAAAGGCAGTTTTTACCGTTAAACGTTATCATGATAAAATAGCGCTCTTACATTGCTCGTTGAAGTATCCGACGCCGCTCAAGGACTGCAACCTTGGGGTGATAGAGACCTTGAAGCTGGCTTTTTCGGGCATCGCGGTCGGATTCTCCGACCACACCGCAGAGGTCTCCGACGCCGCGGTACAGGCGGTCTATCTCGGCGCTTCTATCATAGAAAAACACATTACCCTGGACAGAAAAATGGCGGGTCCTGACCATTTCTTTGCGTTGGAACCGGATGAGATTGAAAAGATGGTAAAGGATGTCAGGTCGGCAGAAACCGCGCATAAGCGTAAAAATTTCACTATCGATAAACTTTTGTACGGCACGACGGCCAAGGTGACATTTCCCCATGAACGTTACCTGAGGGATTTTGCCTTCATGAGCCTTTTTGCGCGCAGGGACATTAAGAAAGGGAAGGCAATAAAGCCCTCGCACATCGCCGTCCTCAGGCCCGGCAAAAAGGCGCATGGGCTTGCGCCGGAATATATGAGCTTATTCGAGGATCACAGGGTCACCGCTAAAAGGGATATTCCGTCAGGCGAACCTCTTACCTGGGCGGACATTTTGAGATGAAGAACATAGTATTCAGGGCAGACGCTAAAACCTGTATCGGCACGGGTGACCTGGTCTCCCTGATACACCTGTCCAGGTATTTTGAGAAGGAGGGCTGGAGAGCGCATTTTATCATCAGGGGGTATGACCTGGGCCTAGCGCTGGCAGAAAAACACGCGTTAAAGAACCTGAGCGTGATCGACCCGGACAGCGGCATCGAAGAAGAGGTGGACAACATAAACAGGTATATAAAGAAGAACGGTATCGACGCGGCCTTCTTTGAGATCACTGAAAGGCCGCTGGCTGATTACCGCGGGATAACGCCTGAAGCGATAAAGGCGTGTGTGTGCTTTGACGGCGCCGTGCCGGACGATTTCGACCTGGTCGTGAACTGGGATGTATCGGCTGAGGAGACCTTTAGAGGGCGCGCGGCAGGCAGGGCGCGTTTCCTCCTTGGGCCGCAGTATGTGATCCTGCCGGCCGACTTTCAATTCGATCGTATACGCGAAAGGAAGGATAAAGAGACGGTCAGGACTGTATTGATAACGCTAGGCGGAGCCGATGAATTTGACCTCACAAAAAAGGCGGTAGAGGCGCTGGCAGGCCTCGATACCTCGCTGGAATTGCATATTATCCTGGGCTCGGGTTATAGATACAGGGAAACGCTGAAGCGCAGGCTCGGTGACCTGGCGCTAAAGTATGAATTAAAACAGAATATTGCGAGCATGTTCCAGGAATATATGAATTGCGACCTTGCTATCTCCGCGGGGGGGCTTACCGCGTATGAACTGGTCTGTACGCGTACGCCGGCTTTACTGACGGCGGTGTATGAACATCAAGTCACGAGGTGCGAATATTTTGATAAGAAAAGATACGCCCGTTATATGGGATTCCGGACGATCGATCCCGTAATGGTAAAAGAGGCGCTGCGCCGCAGCGTTGCCGTGGACCCGGGCATTTTCCCGAGGACAGACTCTATCAGGGAGGCAGTGGATGAAATATATGAAAGACATCACGCTTAAGGCGGCCGGCGCGAAGATCCGCCTGAAATTTTTGTCGTGGGACACCGGTTTTTTCGGAAGGCCTTCTTTTCTGCTGGATGCCGGCAGGCTGGAATTGACGCCGTCCTCCGAGCTTGACGAAAAGTTCAGGAGATCCTTTAAGGATACATTTATTACCGCCAAGATCGACACGGCGACCGGAATAAAGGTATTAGATTTTTTGTATTCTGCCGGTTTTAAATACATTAATACCGAAGTAACCCTTAAATATCAGGATAGGGAATGCTGCGCCGGGAGGTCTATGGCTGCGCACGCCAAGAGAGGAGCGCTTGGTTGTAAGATAGAAAAGCTGGAAACGAATGAGGGCCTGCCGTATTCCAGACTGGGCTCGGTATTCACATGCGACCGTTTCCATACCGATCGGCATATACGGAAAGAAAAAGCAGACCTGCTTTGGATCAGTTATTTAAAAAATTTCAAACCTTCCGCAACGCGGTCTCTCTTCGCCGCGCGAATCGGCGGTGAAGCTGCGGGAGTAATCCTGTGCCATAAGGATGCGCGGAAGAAAAAGGTCTTTTTGGCCTATGTGGCGGTAGCGGCAAAGTTCGCGGGCGCAGGCGTGGGCACCGCGTTGATACGGCATGTTATCAGGCATTTTAGGCGTTTTGAAATGGTGACTGAAACGCAGATCGGGAATATTGCGGCTATGAATTTTTACATCAGGAACGGGTTTTCCGTGATCGAAAAAACCAGGACCATATTACACAGGTGGAGCCGATGAAAAACTTGATAATCGCGGCGCACCCCGATGACGAGATATTGGGATGCGGAGGCCTGATCGCCAAGCAAAAGAAATGCGGCATCGATTCATACGTCGTGATCCTGACGGACGGCGCAAAGGGCAGGTATTCGCCGCGGCAGGCTGCGGCGCTCAGGAAGAACGCCCTTGAGGCGAATAAGAAGGTCGGAACCAAGAAAGTCTTTTTCGAGGATTTCCCGAACCAGAAGTTCGATACCATCGCGCTTTCAGATATCATCGGGTGCATAGAAAAATATATATCGCGGCTGGATGCGGACAGCCTGTATACCCACCACGCCGCGGACCTGAACAAGGACCACCGGATAGTATACGAGGCGTCGATAACCGCCGCTAGGCCCATCCCCGGGCAGAAGATAAAAAGGCTTTTCACGTATAATGTGGCTTCCACTACCGAATGGAACTCCATGGAAAAAGAGGACCTGTTCATACCTAATATATTTCTCGATATCGCCGGCGAGATCGGGGTGAAGACGGCGGCGATGTCGCGGTACGAAAGCGAAGCCAGGCCGTACCCGCATCCCAGGAGCCCCGAAGCCATAAAGGCTTACGCGAATTACTGGGGGATCTCGGCGGGCATTAAATATGCCGAGCCGTTCAGGCTTATAAGGGAAGTGCGAAAATAGGGATGAGGATAGTTTTTATAGGTTGCGTCGAGATTGGAATGAAATGCCTGAGGCAGGTGATAAAAGACGGCGGCGATGTTGCGGCCATATTTACCCTCTCCCGGAAATATGCCGGCAGGACCTCGGGGTTCTCGGATTTCTCTGCGGTCGCCAGGAAACACGGCATACCGCTGTACAGGGTAAAGGACCTCAACGATCCTGCGAATATCTCGCGCATTAAAAAGATGGGACCGGAATTGATAGTGATATGCGGCTGGCAAAGATTGGTCTGCGCGGAGATATTGAAGATCCCCGGCAAAGGCGCGATAGGTTTCCATTCTTCATTGCTGCCAAAATACAGGGGCCGCGCGCCCGTGAACTGGGCGATAATAAACGGAGAGAAGAAGACCGGTGTTACCATGTTCTACTGCGACCCTCAGGCGGACACCGGGGATATAATTGCCCAAATGAGTTTTCCGATAAGTATTAAGGACACTTGCGCTACGGTATACGACAAGGCCGCGTCGGCGGTGTGCCGTTTGATCAGCAGGCACCTGCCTGAGATCGAGGCGGGGCGCGCGCGCAGGATAAAGAATGTTTCCGGGAACCGTAAGTTTTGGCCGAAGCGGCGGCCGGAAGACGGGCGCATCAACTGGAACGCCCCGGCTATCGATGTTTACAACTGGATACGGGCCCTGACCCGTCCTTATCCCGGCGCGTTCACATATAGCAAGGGCGTAAAGTATTTTGTTTGGAGCGCGAAGATCGGCGGCTCCCGGAGGGCGGCCGGAGATGCCGGTGAAATACTGTCGGTGCGAAAGAAGGGCAATAAACGCTCGTTTTTGGTGTCTGCCGGGGATAGGGCTATATGGATAAGCGATGTGGCAGCTGAGGGCGGAAGGCCGGCCCGTGATTTCGCAAAAGGCGACAGGTTTATTTGACCATGAAAACCGCGAAAGAGGTATACGCCGTGATAGAGGCCAGGATGGGGTCTACGCGCCTTCCCGGAAAGATGGCGCTTGACCTGTACCCGGGGCTTCCCGCTTTGGGGGCGGTCATAGAAAGGCTTTCGGCGTGTAAAAATGTCAAAGGGGTGGTGGTAGCGACGACCGAAAAAGACAGCGACGACCGGCTGCTGCCGATCGCGAAAAGGTTCGGGGCCGGATGCTACCGGGGCAGCGAAACGGATGTCCTGGGAAGGGTAGTGGGAGCGGGGACGGTCGCAGCCGCGAAGGCGCTTGTTTTGGTCACCGGCGATTGCTCATGCATCTCTCCTTCGTTAATAGATGAAGGCGTCGATTTCTTCTTCAAGAATGCGTATGACCTGGTATCGAATTGCCTGGAGGACTCTTATCCCGTAGGCATAGATATGCAGGTGGCCGGATTTTCCGCGTTATCCAGGGCGCATGAGACGGCGTGCCGCGCCCCTTACAATTCGGACAGCAATAATTTCGAGCACACAAATTATTTCATTAAAAGCCACCCGGAGTTATTTTCGTCGTACCGGTATCCGGCCCCGGCAAAATTTAACCGGCCGGATATCCATCTTGCCCTCGATACCGAGGCGGACCTTGAGGTCATGAGGAGGATATACGGGCGGCTTTACCCGGTGAACAAATTATTCGATACCGGCGACATCATCAAGTTGCTTGATGATGAGCCCGGGATATTGGAGCCTTTAAAAGGCCGTTCCATAAACAGGACAGGTATAAAATAACATGGTCAGAGCAGGGATAATTGGTTGCGGGAATATAGCGTTTAAATGGGACAACCCAAAAGGGCCGCATTATAATACGCACGCCAAATCGTACTTTAATGAGCCGTCTGCGAGGCTGGTCTCCTGCAGCGATATCATATTCGACCGGGCGCGTGAAATGGCCCGCGTTTATCCGGGGGTTATCCCATACAGGGATTACAGGGAAATGTTCAGGAAGGAGCGCCTTGACGTCGTCAGCGTCTGCGCCACGACATCGGCCCACTATAATATAATAAAATGGATCCTGGAGAATTCGGGGGTCAGGTATATCCTGGCGGAAAAACCGCTTACTTACAAGATCTCCCAGACCGCGGAACTCGCCGATTTAGCTAAAAAGAAAGGCGCTTATATCGCCGTAAATTACCTCCGTCGCTGGGATGAATCGATAAACAGGGTTAAAGGACGCATAATCGGGGGTGAGTTCGGAGGTTTCCAAGCCGGCCGGGCGGTCTATTACGGCGGTTTCCTGCAAAATGCGGTTCACCTTGTCGACCTACTTTTATTGTTCGGGCACAAGCCGGATTTTTCGCTGATCGCGTCAATAGTCAAGCTTTACAAAGACGATTTTGGCGCTTCAATCCTTTTAAAAACGAAGGACGGGAAACCGGTATTCTTCAGCTGGGTAGACGGGAAAGACTACCCTTATCTTGAGCTGGACCTGTTTTACAAAAAGGCGCGTGTGAGAATAGGCGATCAGGGCGAGGTCGATATCTTTAAGGTAAGGAGATCATGTGTGTATCCGGATTTTCAGGAGTTGGCACCTGCCCGTCGTTATCCTTCAACGATCTCGAAGGCAATGAAAAATTCCGTCTCCGGTATCGTGAAGGCCTTCCGCGCGCAGTCTATAGACCACGGGCCCTTGAAGAATGAAATGGAAATAATCAGGCTGGCGTCGGAGATCTGGCGCAAGGCAAGAAGGCCGTAAGAAACATATGGATTTAAATGGGAAAAAGATAATAATGGCTATCCGCGACCCCGGCGCATCGCAGGCGGTGCTGCTCTTGTACCGGCCGTTGAAAAAGCTCGGCGCAAATGTCTGCGTAGCGGCCCGGGGGCCGGGATTTCCCCTGGCCGTAGAAGCGGGCACCGGACCAGACGTGCGCAGGCAGGCGCAGAGCGGTTATCCGTACATATGTGATTTTGTCCGGGCCGAAAGGCCGGACCTGATCGTGACCGGCACGAGCATAAACGATGACCTCGAGAGGGATTATATAAAGGCCGGAAAGGCCTGCGGGGTTCCGGTCGTATCTTTCATAGATTGGTGGACAAATTTCGAAAAGAGGTTCATTTATTCTAAGACCGGCGAGACCTGCGTCCCCGACTGGATCTGCGTGGTCGACGGCATAGCGGAAGGTTTATGCCGCAAATATTTCGGCAATCGGGCAAGGATAGTCCGCACAGGGAACCCGTATTTTTCATCGGCAACAGCCCCTTTGAGAGGCCTTGGCAATATTAGAAAGCGTATGCTAAGGCAGTTGTCGCTGGATCCGGGCACAAAGACAATATTATATCTTGCCGAGCCGACCGAACCGCCGGTAGAATACAACCAATTTAAGATCTTTGAACGGGTAGCGGGCGAGCTGTCAAAGGTTTCCGCCGGATACGGCAAGAGCCTGAACCTGATCGTAAAGTTCCACCCTAACGGCGAGAAAGAGGATATTTACAGGCGTTACGGCCGTATAGCCAAAGAGAAGCTGGCCGGGAATATCAACGTCAGGATGGTGAAGAAAAAATATAATGCCAGCGAACTGATAGCAAGCTCAGACTATGTCTGGGGCATGAATACGACGCCCCTGTTCGAGGCGATGATGAGAGGAAGGCTTGTCTCATCTTTCCTGCCGGGCGTTGATATCCCGGGCATACCTTTTTTGAAGATGGCAGGATACTGCCCTTCGGCGAACGCGTATTCCCAGTTCCCGGGCCTGGTTCGCAGCCTGTTGACCGACGAAAAATTCGTCAGGAAGGCCCGGCTTGCCCAGAAACGCTATGAGATGCCGCGGGAGAATTTTTTCAAGACATTTTGCGGGATCGCGAAGGCGGAATTAACCAGGAAGGGGCGAAGATGAGCAGATTGGCGATTTACGGCGGAAAGCCGGTCCGCAAGAGGCTTTTTCCTTTTTATAGGACAGTAGGAAAGGAAGAGAAGAAGGCGCTTTGCGGAGTCATAGATTCCGGGGTACTTTCGGAATTCCTGGGATCATGGGATGAGAAGTATTTTTTCGGCGGTCCCGGGGTGCGCCGGCTTGAAGGTGAATGGGCAAAATACTTCGGCGTGAAGCACGCTGTTGCGGTCAATTCCTGTACGTCGGGACTTTATTGCGCGGCAGGCGCAGCGGGGATAAGCCTTGGGGACGAGGTAATAGTTTCACCCTATACCATGTCAGCCTCGGCCACGGCGGCCGTTATTTTCCAGGGCGTCCCGGTCTTTGCCGATATAGAGGAAGATTACTTTTGCCTCGACCCGGTATCGGTGGAAGAGCGCATAACGTCCAGGACCAGGGCTATAATAGTTGTCGATATATTCGGCCAACCCTATGACGCGGACAGGATAAATGCGATAGCCCGGCGCCATAAGCTGGCAGTAATAGAGGATGCCGCCCAGGCACCCGGAGCAAGATACAAAAGAAAGTACGCAGGGACCCTGGCCGATATCGGCGTATTCTCCTTGAATTGTCATAAGCATATCCAGTGTGGGGAAGGCGGTATAGTAGTCACGGACAACGATGAATTGGCCGACCGGGTGCGGCTTATCCGTAACCACGCCGAAGCGGTCGTAGGAGACAAAAAACAAAAAAACCTCGTGAACATGATAGGCTACAATTTCAGGATGACCGAGCTTGAAGCGGCGGTAAGCATATGCCAGTTGAAAAAGCTTAAGGGCCTGCTGGGGATCCGGCAGAATAATTGCCGGTACCTGGAATCAAAACTGGGCGCCGTACCGGCGATAGTCGTCCCGCCCAAGAGGCCGCATTGCGAGCACGCGTATTATATACAACCGTTCAAATTCGATAAAGAGGCCGCAGGCGTAGGGCGGGACTTGTTCCTCGACGCGGTCCGCGCCGAGCTTGCGCCTACCGAAAAGTCCGAAGACCTTGGCGTCCGCATATGGGGCGGATACGTCAGGCCCTTATATATGCAGCCGATGTACCAAAAGAGGATCGCCTACGGCAGGTCCGGCCTGCCGTTTGGCAGGAAGTTCTATAAAGGGAAGGCCGATTATTCGAAAGGGTCCTGTCCTGTCGCAGAGCGGATGTACGGGTCGGAACTTTTTATAAACGACCTGATGCATGCCGGGATGAAGAAGAATGACCTGGATGATGTCGTGAGAGCCTTCGAAAAAGTCTGGGAGAACCGTTCCGAACTAAAAAGAAGGAGTAGCGCATGAGATCCGTATTTTTGGAAGGAAAACAGATCTATCTCAGAGCTATTGAGAAGGGTGATGTTAAAGGCAATTATCCTCAGTGGCTTAACGACCGGGAAGTATGCCGCAACAACGCCCATGGGCGCTTCCCGAACTCGGCCGCCAAGGCGGAAAGTTACGTAGACAGGGTGAATAACAGCGGCTCTGACCTTGTGCTCGCGATAGTGTCCAAAAAGAACGACCGGCATATCGGGAATATTGCATTGCACGGGATCGACTGGATAGCGAGAAATGGGGAATTTGCCATAATCATCGGGGAGAAGAAGTATTGGGGCAGGGGAATAGCCAAGGAAGCGTCGGGCCTGTTATTGCGGCACGCTTTCCTGGCGCTTAATTTGCACAGGGTCTACTGCGGGACCAACGAGAAAAATATCGCGATGCAAGGACTGGCCGCCCACATGGGGATGAAAAAGGAAGGCCGCAGGCGCCAGGCGTTCTTAAAGGACGGCGCCTACCAGGATATCATAGAATACGGCATATTGCGCGATGAGTATATGAGAAGAAAGAAGGCGAGGTGACGGGAAATGGGCGATAAAAAGCGCGTTAAGCAGACGCGTTACGAACGGTTGGCCAAAAAGGCCGGATACGGCAAACCGCTCTTTCACGGGAAGATAAGATACTGTGTCCGCTGCTGCATGCCGGAGACGGCCGAAGGCCTGGCATTCGACGAAATGGGTATCTGCCAGCCCTGCCGTTCTTCCGAACAGAAGATACACATAAACTGGAAGGAGAGGGAGGCGAAGCTGAGGAAGATCCTTGAGAAATACCGTTCAAAGGACGGGAGCAATTACGACTGTATCGTCCCTATAAGCGGCGGAAAGGACAGCACCTTCCAGCTGTATGTTGTGACGCAGGTATACAAATTGAACCCTTTGGCTGTCACCTTCAACCATAACTGGTACAGCGAGACCGGCAAATATAACCTCGAGAACGCGCTAGAGAGATTTGATGTGGACCACATCATGTTCACGCCCAAAAGGTCGGCGGTCAATAAACTGGCGAAGAAATCCCTGCAGCTTATAGGGGACACGTGCTGGCATTGCCATGCCGGCGTGGGGGCGTTCCCTTTGCAGATAGCGGTGAAATACAAAATAAAGCTGCTGATATGGGGCGAGCCGGGCGGGGAGAATCACGGCCGCGCTACGTATTTCGATCCCATCCCGTATGACCGCGATTATTTCACCAAGATATCGGCAAGATACTACGCGGAAGAGGTGGTAGACAAAAACATATCCTTAAGCGATGTCCTCGGGTATGTCCTTCCTTCGAAAGAAGAGGTCGAGAAGGCGGGCATCGTAGGTATCTACCTTGGGGACTACATGTTCTGGGACGACGAAAGACAGACAGAGTTCGTCCGCGACAATTTCGGCTGGCGCGAAGATAAGATCGAGGGGACTTACAAGGGATACAAAAGCGCCGAATGCAGGATGGCAGGGATGCACGATTATTCCAAATTCATCAAGAGGGGATTCGGCAGGGGCACCGACCACGCCTCGATCGACGTCCGCACCGGGCTATTGACGCGGGAGGAAGGTTTTGAGCTGGCGAAGAAACATGACGCCCAAAGGCCCTCGAAATCGCTCGATTACTACCTTAAAATTACGGGTTACAGCGAAAAGGAGTTTGAGAAGATACTGAAAGATAAGCGCGACAAAAAGGCGAAGCTGCTCCCGTGATACGAAAAGGTAAAAATATGAAATTAAACCTTCTTTCTGCGACAGAGCTGATCAAGAAAATCAAGAGTAAAAAAGTAAGCGTCGAAGAGGCCTGCCGCGACTGTCTGGAAGCGGTCTCGGAAAAAGACCCTGTAGTCAAGGCCTGGGAATATATAGACCCGGAATCGGCAATAAGGCATGCGAAGCGCCTTGACAAGAAGAAGGAATTAGGGTCATTGGCCGGGGTCCCGGTAGGAGTGAAGGATATATTCAATACCAGCGATATGCCTACCGCTATGGGGAGCCCCTTATGGAAGGGTTTTACGCCCGGCAACGACGCAAGGGTAGTCCATTCTATCCGGATGCAGGACGGGCTGGTCCTGGGCAAGACCGTCAGCGCAGAGTTCGCAGTCCATTACCTGCCTAAGAATAAGACGGTTAACCCGCACGATCCCCGTTATTCCCCCGGCACTTCATCGAGCGGTTCGGCTGCGGCCGTCGCTTCGTATATGGTGCCGTTAGCTTTAGGCACCCAGACCGCGGGTTCGATAATAAGGCCGGCGAGCTATTGCGGGGTATACGGTTTTAAGCCGACGTTCGGGACGGTCCCGAGGACGGCCATGCTCAAGACGACGGATTCATTGGATACGGTCGGATTGCTGGCCAGGACCGTCGATGACGTCAAGCTGCTTTTTGACGTCATCAGGGTGAGGGGGAGCAATTATCCTTTCGTCAACGCGACCCTTGACCGGAATTCCCCAATAAGACTTTCCAGGAAGATCAAAGTCGGTTTCATTTCCGGCGGGATACATGTCTTTAATAAGTTCGAAAAATACGCGATGGATGCGTTCGATTCGTATATCCGCGGCCTGAAGGGGAAGGGGCAGGTCGAGCTTGTCAAGATCAAGCCCTCCGCAGATTTTAATAAGATACATGACATCCACTCGACGATCTACGACAAGACACTGTCCTATTATTTCAAGGATGAGTTTAAACAGCACACGCTTATCAGTGAATTGATGTATGAGATAATAGAGCGGGGCAACCGGATCACAGGCGCCGAATATGCCGATGCGTTAGGAGAGCAAGTCCGGATCGGCGCAAGGATAGGGAAGGAACTGGCGGGATACGATGCGGTGTTGACACTGTCCACTTCCGGAGAGCCTCCCCTTATCGACGAGAGGGAAAAGCCGGATACCTGCCTGATCTGGACATTCCTCGGTTACCCTGTCTTGAACATACCGGCATTTACGGGCCCGAACGGATTGCCTTTCGGCTTGCAGGTCGCGGCGAAAAAATATGATGATTATAAGATGCTCCATATCGCAAAATATTTCCTTGCCAATAAAGACGGGCGCGCAGCCGGATGAACTTGTTCCTTGTCGAAAATGACCGCACCCTAGATTCCTTCAAAGGGTCCGCAGCATATCGTGAGGGCAGCGACGTGACGGTCTGCTTCAACTACCTGGCCTACCTGCGCCTGAAGAGAGAAGGCGGGAAGCATATTTTTTATTTTATCGAAGACCTGTTCACCCCGGCTGATTATAAGTCGCTCCATTCGGCCACGGACCATTTCGCGCTTGATTGGTATCGGAGGGACGGAACAGACCATTCCGTCTACGGGGGGATATCTTACGGGGATATGGCAAGGATCACATTTTCACGGAAATACATGTTAACGGTCTTGCTGAAGTACGGTGAAGCCGTCCGGAAAGCGATAAGGCGCTGGCCGGAAGCGCAAAAGGTCTACTTTGACCTTTCTGTTTCAAGTAACAGTTTCTATCTTCGCGGCGATGACAAGGGAAGGTTCTTTAATAAAGTGCGCCTTGTCGAGCAGGTGTGCAGGCAGTTGGAACGCGAATGCGTCCCGATCGTCCCGGCCACTCACATCCCGTCCCTATGCGTATCTTTTAAGCAGGCAGGCAGCCGTAAGACTCTGGTACGCGGCCTAAAGGATGCCGTAAAAGGCATGTTGATAGAAGTTAGCGCGCTCATTAGCGCGCTAACCGGGTCACGCGGTAACATATATTTCTTTTCCTATTTTAATATAAACAGCATCCTGGAACACATGACGGATAAGTTCATAGTTAGCGGGTCCGGCTCGAACGTATTAAACCCGCGCCGTTTCCTGAATCCGCGTTTTCTCCAGTTCGACGATGTTTCATATAATCTTGATAAAGATGAAAGAAGATTTCTGGAGTCGATCGAAAATAAATACCTGGTTGAAGGGGCAGGAGCATATCTCGACGGCTTTTTTGTATTCAACGGCATAGACTACCGTTTCTTATATTACCCCGCGGTCAAGGACCTGGTGCGCAGCGTGATACCCGGTTTGATGGAGTATGCGGGAAAGGTGAGAAAAGCGGTAAGGCAGTTCGGTATCTCGAAGATGATAATATTTGAAGAGATCGACGAACAATTCCAGGCGGTCATTGCCGCATGCAGGTCGGCAGGCATCATGTCAGTATGGGTAGACCACGGTATCCAGGGGAGCAACCACGCCCAAAAAGTATGCGACAGGGGCAGGTCCGACCTGGTCATCTGTTCCGGAGAATTCTTTACCGGTTACTACCGTTCGCAGGGCACGGGCACGAGCCGGTACGTTGCGCTGGGAAACCCGTCTTTGGATATTTATACCCCCGACAAGGTCAAGCACGTAAGTTCGATCAGGAACGTAATGTTCCTGAGCTTTGAGGACGGTTTTTACAGCCACTTGGACCGGTTCGCATACCAGGAAAAGTATTACGAGGAGATCTTCTCTATATTCGGCGAGCTCAATTCCCGTAATGTGAAGGTCTATTTCAAGCCCCATCCGGGTTATGAAAAAAAGTATTTTGAATATCTTTTTGATTTTTTCAAGGTGGATACATCGAAGTTCGTATATATTGAAGACACGCCTTTCTCCAGGGTCGTGTACGACATGGACCTGGTTGTCTCCAACGTAACCAGCTGTTTTTATGAAGCGCAGGCGGCGGGCGTGCCGACAGTCTTCCTCGAGCCTTATTTCAACCCCGAAACCCTGCTCCCGCCGCTAAACGGGATCAACGGAGAAGAGGTGTTAAGGGTGTCAACCGGGAAAGAGCTGATGGATATCATAATGAAAAACCTGGATGACCCTGAAGATCTTAACCGGTTCCTGGAGGATTTCCTCGGGAAACACGCGGCCAAATACATGGGGAAACTCGACGGGAATGCCGGCAGCAGGATAATCGAATACCTACGCAATTAATATTTAACGCAGAGGGGATATGCCAAAGACAGGATCGTTGACTAAGATAAGGGGGATGCTGACCAAGGGCGAGAAGCTGAAGCTTTTAGGCTTGTCTCTCGGCGCGTGCGTATTATCGGTATCGGAGATATTCAGCATAGGGATCCTGATCCCTGTGCTGGGGCTCTTCCTTGCGCCGGAGAAGATACACTCTTCAAAGATACTGTCGGACCTTTATGTCATGTCAGGCGCGAAGGACGAAGTGTCTTTCCTTACCATCCTGGTCGCCGCAGCATTCCTGATATTCTTATTTAAGTCGCTTTACTCGGCTGCAATGCTCTACTATCAGCAGAAGGTAATGGGAGTCATATATTCCCGCCTTAGCAGTGAGACCTTAAGGGCATATTTGACCAAACCTTACGCATTTTATCTCGACAGCAATTCAGCCGCACTCTTTAAGAACGTCTCCACCGAGGTCTCGAACGTCGTATATTATTTCCTGAACCCGGTCGTCTCGGTGGTCTCGGAGAGCATAATAATCATAGGCATATCCCTGTTCTTATTAGCCCTGTATCCGCTGTTGATGGTAATACTTGTTTCCGTAGTGGGTATCGTTGCCATATGGGTGAACATTTTTTTCAAAAAGCGCATAAATGGGTATGCGAGCCAGCGGGAGTTATTCAACGGAAAGATGTTCAAGGTGGCTTTAGAATCTTTAGGCGCGATCAAGGAAATAAAACTTTATAACGCCCAGCAGTTTTTCATATCAAAATATTATGACGTGACCAGGAAATATGCGGACGGGTTCGTGAAGTTCTCGGTCCTTTCGGGGTTGCCGCGTTACATATTCGAACTCATATTGTTCGCTTTTATACTTTCCATGATATTGGCCAGTTCGTACATGCATAGGACGCCCGCAGAGGTAATACCGGTGTTAGTTGTCCTCGCGGTGGCAGCGTTAAGGCTCCTTCCGTCATTTACCAAGATATATTCAAGCATCAGCTATCTCCAATACGGTTTCAACAGTTTGAATATAGTGCATGAAATACTCAAGGATGAGATCGAAGATTTGGAGGCAGCGCCTGCCGGTAGCAGGGCCCTGCGTGCCGGGCCGGGAGCCAGGACCTTGCGGCTGGATGATGTCACGTTCCGCTACAAGGCCGCGGCCCAGCCCATCTTTAAAGGCCTGAATATTTCCATCCCACTGGGCAGCACGGTAGCTATTGCAGGCGAGACAGGCGCGGGAAAGAGCACCCTGGTAGATATAATTGTAGGCCTGTTGGGCGCGGACCAGGGCAAAATCTTTTACCGGGACCAGGCGCTTGACAAGGGCAATATGCTGCAATACCGCCGGTCGATAGGGTATATCCCCCAGAATATATTCCTTACCGATGAGAGTATCTCGTCCAATATCGCATTCGGGGTCCCCGCTGAAAAGGTCGATGCTGAGAAGCTGCGGCAGGTCATCAGGGTCTCCCAGCTCGAAGATTTTGTGAAAGAATTGCCCGCAGGGGTCGATACCCATGTCGGCGAAAAAGGTGTGCGGATATCGGGAGGCCAAAAGCAGCGGATAGGCATCGCGAGGGCGCTCTACAGGGACCCGGAGATACTGGTCCTCGACGAGGCCACATCGGCGCTGGACGGCAATACCGAGGAGAAGGTATATAATGCGCTGAAAAACCTCGGAAGGAAGATGACGGTCATCATAGTTACGCACCGGCTGCATACGCTTGAGCACGCCGACCATATTTATGTCATTGACGGCGGGAAAATCGTCGATGAAGGGACTTTTTCGGACCTCTCCAAAGGATCCGAGGCATTCAAAAGGATAGCGAGGCAAAAATCAGAGGGAGGCGATAATGGTTGACCTGAAAAAGAAATTGGGAAGGAATGAATACAGCGTAGGTTCCTGGATTACTATCGGGGATACCGCCGTCGCCGAGATAATGGCAAGGGCGGGCTTCGACTGGCTTGTTGTGGATATGGAGCACTCCGCCATGACTTTGCCTGAGGCGCAGGAATTGATCCGGACCATTGAGTTGTCCGGGGTCGTCCCTCTTGTCCGGGTAGGGGAAAATGACCCATGCCTTATAAAAAGAGTGATGGACGCGGGCGCCCACGGCGTGGTAGTCCCGATGGTAAATACGAGGTTTGACGCCGAGGCGGCGGTAAAGGCGGTGAATTATCCGCCGAAAGGGACAAGGGGCGTAGGACTGGCAAGGGCCCAGGGGTACGGTTTTGGGTTCGAGCGTTACAAGAAATGGCTGCGAGAGAAAAGCATAATCATAGCCCAAGTAGAACACATAGAAAGCGTTGATAACCTGGAGGAGATCCTTGCCGTTGACGGGATCGACGGCTCGATAATAGGGCCGTATGACCTATCCGGTTCGCTTGGGTATCCCGGTCGATTTGACAGGCCCGAAGTCAAAAAAGCGATCAAGCGTTATGAGGATGTCTGCAGGAAGATGAAGAAGCCGATGGGATTCCATGTGGTAGAGCCGGATATAAAAAGGGCAAAGGAATTGAAGCAAAAAGGTTATAAATTCCTGGCGGTAGGGCTGGATTCCCTGTATCTCGGCAGGAAATGCCTTGAAGTGACAGGAGAGCTGAGGTGAACAAAAAACATAGTATCAATATCGCAGGCATCATCCCGGCCCGCATGGCATCATCGCGCTTTCCGGGGAAACCGATGGCCGGGATCTGCGGCATCCCGATGGTGGGCCATGTATACCTAAGGAGTAAGCTGGCGAAGTCCCTTAAGGACGTATATATCGCCACATGCGATGAGGAGATAAAGGAGTATTGCGAAAAAAACGGCATGAATGCGGTCATGACCAAAGATACGCACGAGCGCGCATCCGACAGGGCAGCTGAAGCGATGCTGAAGATAGAGAAGAAGACCGGAAAGAGGCTGGACATAGTGGTCATGATACAGGGCGATGAGCCCATGATCTATCCCGAGATGATCCAGGAATCGATAAGGCCGATGTTGAAGGATAAGGACGTCCAGATAGTCAACCTTATGGCGCCCCTGAAATCGCAGGAAGAGCAGGGAGACCCCAATGCGGTAAAAGTAGTGACGGACCTGGAAGGTTCGGCCCTGTATTTTTCGCGTGAGCCTATCCCGTCCTGGAAGAAAGGCGCAAAGGAGGTCCCGATGTATAAGCAGGTCTGCATAATCCCTTTCAGGAGGGATTTCCTCATCAAGTTCAATAAGCTGAAGATGACGCCGCTTGAGGTCGTGGAATCCGTAGACATGCTCAGGGTCCTGGAGCACGGCTATAAGGTAAAGATGGTCCGGACGAAATACGACACATACAGCGTGGATACCGAAGAAGACCTCCGCAAGGTCGAGAACCTGATGCTTAAGGACCGTTTGATGAAGGGATACCGTTAGGCGGGATACCATGAAAGAAAACGATATAAGAAAACGCAGTACATTCAATAAGTATCTCGAGTTGGTCGAAAAAGACGCGCGGGAATTCTTTGACCCGGCTTCGTTTGCCGCGGCCGGGTGCCCGTCCTGCGGCGGCGCAGAGCACACCTTCGAGTTTGAAAAGGCGGGTTTTAAGTATGTGTCATGCAAGAAATGTTCAACCCTGTTCGTGAATCCGAGGCCGCCGTTCAATAAATTGAAGGAATTTTACTCAAACTCGCCTTCGACGAGTTATTGGGTAAACGAGTTCTTTAAGCCGGTAGCCGCGGCCAGGAGGGAAAAGATATTCAGGCCGAG
Organism: Candidatus Omnitrophota bacterium; assembly: GCA_028716565.1. Taxonomy (NCBI): domain Bacteria; kingdom Pseudomonadati; phylum Candidatus Omnitrophota; species Candidatus Omnitrophota bacterium. The sequence continues at coordinate 447,227 of JAQUPL010000001.1, read as the reverse complement.
GGCGGAATATCTGGCCAAGATGCTCGGTAAAAGCGGGGAGCTTGTCATAGGGGACATAGGGGCCGGGTTCGGGATCTTCCTTGAAGAATTGAGGGATATTGCCTCCGGGAACAAGTATATTGCGGTAGAGCCGTCATTGGAAATGGCCGATATCTGCAAAAAGAACGGCCTTGAGGTGGAATGCGCATGCATGGAAGATATAACCGGCCTGGACGGCTCATTCGATGTGCTCAGCATTTTTGAACTGGCCGAGCACCTGCATGACCCGTTTTCCTTTTTCAAGAAGGCCCACTCGCTCTTGAAGCCGGGCGGACGGCTGTTCGCGACCACCTTGAACGGGATGGGCTTTGACATACTGCTGTTATGGGAAAAGTCAAAGAGTATTTCGCCGCCCCACCACCTTAATTTCTTTAATCCCCATTCATTGAGATATTTGATGGAGAGGATCGGTTTCGAGGCGGAAGAGGTCTCGACGCCGGGCAAGCTTGACTGGGATATAGTCGAAGGGATGATAAAGGATGAAGGCGTAAAAGCCGGCAGGCTATGGGAGATGGTAGCGCGTTCCGGCACTGACGTGTGCAAGGAAGGGTTGCAGGATTGGATCGCAAGTAACGATCTCAGTTCCCATATGCGGATAATAGCCAGGAAGAAAGGGCCCTTGTCATGAGCTTGATAGGAAACATGAAACGCGCCGCAGGAACGGTGGTCGCCGAGTGCAGGGAGTGGTTCGAGAGGTTGTTTATCGCTTATCTTCCGGGAAGGATAGGGATATTGGCGCGGCGCTTATACTGGTCGCCGCAATTCCTCCGGTGCCGTTCCTTCATTATCTCATACGGCTGCAGGGTCACGAACCCGAAAGGCATCACTATGGGCGATCGCGTGAATATAATGCACAACTGCTGCCTTTATGCCAATGATAACGGGACCATCAAGATCGGCAACGGGGTCAACATGAACAGCAACGTGATAATAGGGGCCGCAAACGACGGCGAAATAATCCTGGGCGACAACGTGGCGATCGGGCCGAATGTCGTCATTCGCGCGAGCAACCACATATACGGACGCAAGGATATCCCTATCAACAAACAAGGCCATACCGGAGGCAGGATAGTCGTGGAGGATGATGTCTGGATAGGCGCAAATGCGGTCGTGCTGCGCAATGTGACGATAGGTAAAGGAGCCGTCATAGGCGCCGGCGCAGTCGTGAACCGCGATATACCGCCGGGGGCCCTGGCTTGCGGGGTTCCCGCAAAGGTAATAAAGGCGGATTGCAGGGGCTGAGATACCGGAAATGGCGAGAAGCGGGAAAAAACAGGCAGGACTGAAATTCGGGCCGGGCAGGGATAACCCGAACAGGGACTTTGTATTCAAATGCTGCAACCTTCCGAAAAAAGGCGCGATAGACGTATTGATATTTTCCGATTCAAGGAGCTCCAACATCAAATCTATCAATGACAGCTGGAGCATGAGGATGTTCCGTTATTTTAAGGACAAGAAGATGTCAGTAATGCTTGTGGTCCGTCCCAAGGAATGCACGGTCTTTTTGACGCTGGTAAATTTCCTGGAGTCGAACAAACTCTATTTTAAGCATTTGATCACCGAGATCGGGCTCGTCGACTTTACTCCGAAAAAGATTGAAATAATAAACGATATACTGGACCAAAAGGCCGTCTATTTTAAAAAAGCGCGGTTCCGGGTTGAAAGATTAAGCAAATACCTGCTATCGAACGGCGAAATCAAGGATCTCTACTCCATAGATTTTAACCGGGAGAGGTTCAAGAAGGAGATAGCGGATTGCATCGAACGCCATTCGGGAAACGCGATACTCATGGGCACGTTAGAAGTAAGCCAGGGAATAAAGATCAAAAGGAATCGGCCGAAAGAGTTTTTTACAAAACTGAAAGATTCTAACAGATTTTTAGCCGGAATCTGCGGGATGAGCGGCAGGATCGAATATCTCTATCCTTTTGAGGGGGCCGCTTATAGGCCCGAAAAACTTTCCTACGACGGCGTCCATTACACCGGATTAGGACACGGACAGATTTACAAGGTAATTAAAGAAGCGTTTACCGCCAAGGGATCCCCGGATCGGAAGCCTGGAAAATGAAGAATAACATAAAAGCGCTGTTGGTATATCCGAACATGATGATGAAGAACCTGCTTCCCCCGTCCATAGGGCTGCTCACGGCTTGCCTTAAGCAGAAGGGTTTTGAAGTCGGGTTGTTCGATACCACATATTACTGCACCGACATGGAGAACCCGGACGAGATCCGGAAGTCGTACCTGCAGGTAAGGAGCTATGACGCCCAGGATTACGGGATATCCATCAAAAAAACGGATGTTACCGAAGATTTCAAAAAAAAGGTCGCTGAATTCAAGCCCGACCTGATAGGCGTTACGGTCGTGGAAGACACGATGCCGCTAGCTTTAAGGCTGATAGGATCGTTGGGTAAGGACAGGCCGCCGACCATCTTCGGCGGCATTTATATCTCTTACCTCAAGGAGAAGGCGTTTGAGAATAAGGAGATAGATTCCATCTGCCTCGGCGAAGGCGAAGGCGCTTTGGTGGAATTATGCGAAAGGATGCAAAACGGCCTGGATCACTCGGACGTCCAAAACTTATGCTTTAGGCGCGGCAGCGAGGTCGTCAAGAACAAGGTCAGGCCGCTGGTCGACCTGGACAAGCTGCCTACCCCCGACTATTCGCTTTTTGACCCAAAGAGGCTGCACAGCCCCATGCAGGGAAAGATGTACAGGATGCTGCCTGTAGACTTTGACAGGGGATGCCCTTATGACTGCAGTTTTTGTGCCTCGCCCGCTTACCGGAACTGGTACCGGGAGCAGAACGGCGGATGCTATTTCAGGAAGAAGGACCCCGGGAAGATAATCGAAGAGATGAAAGAGATGGCGGAAAAATACCGTCTCGAGTACCTTTATTTTAACAGCGACACTTTCCTGACGCTCCGAGATGATGTATTAGTGAAGTTGATGTCGAGGATAAGGGACGAGGTCGGCCTTCCTTTCTGGTGCCAGTCGCGGGTGGAGACGATAAGCGAAGATAAGGTGCGGCTGCTTAAGGATTGCGGCTGCGACCGTATCACCGTCGGGCTCGAACACGGCAACGAGGAATTCAGGAGAAAGATAATAAGGAAGAACTTTACCAACGATCAATTTATCAGGGCCACCGAGACCATCAATAAAGTGGGCGTCCCCCTGAGCGTCAACAATATCATAGGGTTCCCCTATGAGACGCGCGAACTCATCTTTGACACCATAAGATTGAACAGGAAGGTAAGGTCGGATACGGTGAGCGTTTTCATATTCTATCCCTATACCGGGACGAGATTATATGACCTTTGCGTAAAGGACGGCCTTATCGACCGCTCTGTCACGAATGCCTCGCTCCTGCAGAATAGTGTCATAAAGAACAAGAATATTACAAAGGAGCGCCTCAACCAGCTCCTCAAGACATTCTGTCTCTATGTGAAGTTCCCGGAAGCGATGTGGCCTGATATCGAAAAAGTTGAGAATCTTGAACCGGGAAGCGAAGCGATATTCAAGAAATTGAGCGAAGAATACCAAAAGAAGTATTTCTAACGAGGAGCCCATGAAAAAAATATTTATTTCGACATCGAGTTTTGGGGAATTTGACCGCGCGCCGCTTGACCTGCTCAAAGAGGCAGGTTATGAGGCCGGCCTGAACACGAACGGCAGGAGCCTGGCAAAAGACGAGATAGCCAAGCTCGCTTCGGGTGCGGTAGGCATCGTCGCCGGGACCGAGCCGCTCGACAGGGATAACTTGGCCCGCCTTCCCGGCCTTAAAGTCATATCACGCTGCGGAGCCGGGATGGATAATGTGGACCTGAAGGCAGCCGCGGAGTTAGGCATACGCGTCTTTAATACGCCCGACGCCCCGACGCTCGCCGTGGCTGAGCTTACCGTGGGATTATTGTTAAGCCTGTTGAGAAGGACGTCCCAGATGGACAGGGAGATCCGCGGCGGGAAATGGAAAAAAAGGATGGGAAGCCTCCTGAGCGGGAAACGGGTCGGCATAATCGGTTTTGGCCGCATAGGAAGGAAAGTGGCGGAGTTATTGGGCCCGTTTAAATGCGAATTGTCATATTATGACATAAAGGATGCCGCCGGGCAGCCGGCCGCAGGCGCCAAAAAGACCGGGCTCGACGAATTATTAAGTACGTCCGATATAGTTCTGATACACGTCTCCAAGACAAAAGAAGGATACCTGCTGGGGGAGAACGAGCTTAAGAAGATGAAGAAACTTGCGTGGGTCGTCAATGTGTCGCGCGGAGGAATGGTCGACGAAGCGGCCTTATGCCGCGCCTTGAAAGACGGCAGCCTGTCAGGGGCGGCAATGGATGTCTTTGAGCAGGAGCCCTACCAGGGGCCTTTAAAAGAGATGGAAAATGTCATACTTACGCCGCACATCGGTTCTTATGCCAGGGAGGCAAGGATACAGATGGAGGTGGAAGCGGTGAAGAATCTGTTAAAAGGACTGGAGGACGTTAAATGAAAGTCATAGTCTTTGGCGGTTCGGGATTCCTCGGCAGTCATGTGGCGGACGCCCTGACCGATGCCGGGCACGATGTCATAGTTTATGACCTTGTCCGCTCACAATATCTCAAGAAGGGGCAAAAGATGATCGTAGGCGACGTGCTGGACGAGGAATTGGTGTCAAAGAGCATGAAGGGGTGCGAGGTCGTCTATAATTTTGCCGGAATTGCGGACATAGAGGAAGCGAGCAAGCGGCCTATCGATACCGTGAAGGCCAATATACTCGGCAATTCCGTGCTGCTGGAAGCCGCAAGGAAAGCCGGCATCAAAAGGTTCGTATTTGCCAGCTCCCTTTACGTCTACAGCAAGGCCGGTTCGTTCTACAGGAGCGCTAAACAGGCATGCGAGTTCTTGATCGAGGACTACCACGAAGTGTACGGCCTTCCCTATACGATCCTGCGTTACGGGTCCCTTTACGGCCCGCGGTCGGATAAAGGCAATTTCATCCACAGGATAATAAGAGAGGCCCTGACCGAAGGCAAGATAAGGCGGTACGGCGACGGGGAAGAATTAAGGGAATATATACACGTATTCGACGCCTCCAAAGGAAGTGTTGAAATACTCGCGAAGGAGTTCTCCAACCAGCACGTGATCCTCACCGGGAACCAGCAGATGAGGATAAAAGACCTCCTCGTCATGATACGCGAGATGTTCGATAACAAGATAGATATCGAATTCCTGTCCCCGAGGGAGAGCGGCCACTACGAGATAACGCCTTATTCGTTTAAGCCCAGGATAGGCAAGAGGCTGGCGAGCAAGACTTATCTCGACCTGAGCCAGGGGATCCTGGACAGCATTTATGAAATGCACAAGCAATTCAGCCCGCGCGCGGATCATGCCGTAAAAGCAGCTAAAAAGAAAGCCGGAAAATGATATACAGGTTTTTATCCCATCTCTTAACGGATAAATTGCCCGCGTACGGCGGCGGACACTCCCTCGATATGGCCAAGACAGGTTCTATCTCAGGGGGCGGCTCGGCTAACATCTACCGGTTTTCGATGGGAAGCCATTGGGGTACCCACGTAGATGCGCCCAATCATTTTTTTGAGGCCGGGAAGAAGGCCGCGGATTATCCGCCCGAATTTTGGGTCTTCAGGGCTCCCCAGGCCATTGACGTCACGCTGGCCCCTTCGGAGCTTTTGAGCGCCGGCAAGTGGCTGGAGAAGATAGACGGGTCGAAGGACATCCTGCTTTTGAAGTCCGGCTGGACAAGGCACAGGGACAAGGAATTGTACTGCAAGGAGAACCCGGGGATACACCCTGACGTGGGGATGTATATAAGGAAGAAGCTGCCTAACATAAGGGCCGTGGGGATCGACTGGATATCCGTTTCCCCGTTCTGCGCCCGTCCTATCGGCAGGCAGGCCCACAAGGCATTCCTGGACCCGGAGGGCGAGAACAACCCCGTCCTTATAATAGAAGATATGGACTTATCGTGCGACCTAAAGGGCCTGTCCGAAGCGACGGTCTCGCCGCTTAGGGTTGAGGGAGCAGACAGCGCGCCATGCACTATCATAGGAGGTTTTAGTGATTAAGGCGATAGTATTCGACTTCGACGGCGTCCTCGTTGAATCGGTCGATATAAAGACAAACGCGTTCGCCAGGCTGTTTGAGGATGAAGGCCCTGAGATCGTCAAGCAGGTCGTCGATTATCATGTGAGGCATACCGGCGTATCAAGGTTCGATAAGATAAAATATTTTTACAAGACGCTCCTTAAGAAGGAGCTTACGGAACGCAGGTTCAAGGAACTCTGCGAGCGTTTCTCCGGCCTTGTCCTCGAAGAAGTCGTAAACGCCCCTTATGTCAAAGGCGGCAGGGAATTCCTTGAAGCTTACAGCGCCGGATACAAATGCTTTATCGCGTCCGCTACCCCGCAGGAGGAGATCGAAGAGATAGCGCAGAAGAGGAAGATGGCCCGGTATTTTGCGGGTATTTACGGCGCGCCCAAATCGAAATCGGCCATCGTAAAAGATATCTTAAGCGGAAACCGGTTATCGCCCGGCGAGGCGGTGTACGTCGGCGACGCGATGAGCGATTATTCGGCGGCAAAAGATAACGGCGTCAGGTTCATCGCGCGGATAAACGGCAATACCGGTATTTTCGCGGCGGTAGATTGCCTGAAGATAAACGACCTGTCCGGATTGTCTTCTATCCTGGGATCCTTATAATATTTAATGGTATACATTGTCTTTCCGGAAGATAGACGTAATATAGAAAAATTAAAAGGCTTGTCCTGGTCTTACCTGGGCGTCGATAAAGGATCTTGCCCGGCCGAGGCCGTCCTCGGCAGGCAGAAAAGGGTATTTGTGGGCAAGGGGATAGAACGGATTGTCTCTCTGGTCAGGGATAATTACATCGACTATATAGGAAAGGTCTCGACGCTCCAAAAGGACAGGGTACTGTGGTATTCGAGCAGGGTGGCATCTAAGTCGACTTCCCAGATGGCCATGTTCCACCAATATGTATATATCAAGCTCATAGGATCCTATGCGGCTTCCAAAGGCAGCCATGTATTTTTGGCGGACGACATCCGGCTTTTGGCGAATCTTAAGCGGCTCCGGCTTCCGAATACAGAGGTCTGCGGGCCGGTGGCTCCGGACTATCTAAAGACGGCCCTGAAAAAGATCAAGGGCGCCCGGGCGTTCTTTGACATATTTTTCCATTGGCTATTTTTCAGGTTGTTCTTTACTTCCGCCGGGCCTAAAGCCGGCGATACCTTGCTGCACAGCTTTATCGACGACAGGGTCTTCTCGCGGCTTCCGGAGTACAATGACCCATACTTCGGGGGGTTGGAAAGTTTTTTAAGAAAGAACGGCCGTGGTGTCTTCAGGGTAACGCCGCTTTTTGTAGAGCGTAAACACGCGATTGAATTGAAAAAAAATTTTAAGGATATCGCGCTTCTCCTGCCATATTTAAGATTGGCAGACTTTTTGCGCGTATTCTTTACCAGGATGTCTATTGACTGCGGGCCCTCCGAAGACAGCGGTATCAAAGACAAGGAATTGCTGGATTTTCTCCTGAAGAACGAAGAAAAGAACGAGAACGAGACGAACGGCTTCCAGGCGTACCTTTTCTATTATTACTGTTACAGGAACCTTGCAAAAAAGCTGGCTCCGGGGACTTCTATGATATATCCGTTCGAGAACCAGCCGTGGGAGAAGATGCTCAACCTTGCTTTCGGTGAGAAGGTAAAGAAGATCGCCTACCAGCATATGACGATTCCGGTCAATTGGCTGGATTACCACGTTTCGGTTTTCGAGAAGGATGCGCCCCTGCCGGAGGTGATACTGGCTGCCGGGAAGAAGTGGCTCGATTTTTTAAAAGATCGCTATAGGGCCTGCCGGGTGGAGGAGGCCGGCGCTACCCGGCTTCAGCACCTCTTTCTTCGCGGCAAGGACCGTAACGGGAGGAAGACGAATAATATCGTCGTTGCCCTTCCTATTTTCCCCGAGGTAACAGTATCTTTACAAAGGCAGGTCCTCGCGTGCCTGGCTAGCGGTGAATTCAACGGATATAAGTTCCTTATCAAGCCCCACCCGTATTCATGGGGCTCAGTCTTACTTGCCAAAGAGTTCTCCGGATATGAAAATTGCGAATTTACCGGAAAAGACATGAGTGGACTGCTGGAGGATTGTTTTTTGCTGGTCACCTCCGCGTCAACGGTAGTGTTTGAAGCCCTCTCACTGGGCGTTAAAACGCTGTATTACATCCCCGAGGGTATTTCTTTGGGGCTCGAGTATTTTATAAGGGACTATTTAGAGGTTTCTTTTGCGGACGATTTCAAGGAGAAGCTTGTTGCCGCGCTTGGGACTAAGGAGTACCCCGAATTTAATATTAAGGAATTTTTCTCCCCGCCGGATTATTTAGTCTTCTTAAAGCATGTTACGCATGGTACGGGTTAAGGGAAGGATAATGGGAAAAAACAGGATATTGATCACCGGCGGCACGGGATTGCTGGGAAAAGCGCTTATCGAGACCGGCGGGGATGCCAAGATAGGTGCCGCCTATATCGGCGCCTATAACATGCAAGACGGGGCAAATGTCGCCTACCATAAGGCCGATATCTGCAAAAAGGACGAAATGCGCAGTCTCTTTGACAAGGCAAGGCCCCAGGTCGTCATACACACGGCCGGCGCCGCAAGCGTAGATTATTGCGAGCGAAATTACGATGTTGCCCGGAATTCAAACGTATTCGGCACGCAGGTCATTACGGAATTATGCAGGGAATACGGCTCGGAGATGGCCTTCATATCCACAAACGCGGTTTTTGACGGCAAGTCCGCCCCCTATTCGGAGGACGATAAGCCCTCGCCCATCAACAAATACGGCGAGATGAAACTGGAAGGGGAAAAGATCGTCAGGGAGAGCGGCTTGAAGCACCTCATCGTCAGGCCGATACTGATGTATGGCTGGAATAACAAAAATGAGCGGTCTAATCCCGTTACCTGGTTGATCCAGAAGCTTGGCCGCGGCGAAGGGGTGAAGATGGTGAACGATGTCTTTGAAAATCCGTTGTTAAATACCAGTTGCGCCGAGATAATATGGGCCCTTATAAGATCGGGCAAGGAGGGGCTTTATCATATAGCCGGGAAAGATATCTTGAACCGGTATGAGTTTGCCCTTCTTGTGGCGGATATCTTTGGGTTAAACCGCGCCCTCATCAGCTCCGTTTCAAGCGCCGCATTCAAAGATTTGGCGCCTCGTCCGAGCAACACGAGCTATAACACCGCCAAGATCGAAAGAGAACTGAAGATAAAGCTTTTGACCGTAAAAGAAGGGCTGGAATTAATGAAGAAATCAGCCCAAGGATGATATGCCAAAGGTAAGCGTCGTTATACCCGCATATAACTGCGAAAGGTTCATAGCTGCCGCCGTCAATAGCGTGCTGGGGCAGTCTTATAAAGATTACGAATTGATCGTCGTGAATGACGGCTCGACGGATTCCACGGAAAATGCCCTTTCCGGATTTCGTTCCAGGATCACCTATATATCCCAAAAGAACGGGGGCCCGGCAAATGCCAGGAACGCGGGAGTTTTAGCCGCGGAGGGGGAGTATGTGGCATTTTTGGACCAGGATGACGCGTGGTTGCCCGATAAGCTGGGAATGCAGGTCGATCTTTTTGAGAAGAAGGGGTCGTTGGGCCTTGTGTATGCCGATGAATACATGTTAAAAGACGGTTCTTTTAACGATTACGGCCCCGGGAACTTGAGGACTTTTCAATTCAGGCCCCCGCACAGGGGAAAAGTCTTCAAATACCTGTTTGCGCAAAATTTCATTCCAACATCTTCGGTGATGGCGCGAAAAGAGTGTTTTAGCAAAGTCGGCCTCTTCAATTCAGCGCTTGTCCCGATAGAGGACTACGACAGATGGCTGAGGATCGCGGCTTTTTACGAGGTTGATTTTATCGACAGGCCTTTAGTCAGGTACAGGGACCACGCCGCCACATTCCGAAAGGACGACGTAAGGACTTTTACCAATATCGTAAATACCCTTAAGGGCGTTATCGCGGATTACCCGGATCTCAACGGCCTCATCGACAGGAGGGGGAGAGGGGAGTTGTCGAGGTTCCATGTTATTTTAGGAAGAAGGCATTTACGCAGGAATGACCCGGGGAAAGCGCGGGAAAATTTCAAGTCCGCATTGAAAGTGTCGGGATTTCCGTCCTTCATTTTGTATGTTTTCGTGTCACCCGCTTATGCGCACCTTAGGGGAATATTCATTAAACTGGCATCAAGGGTCCGGCTGCGTATCAGGCACATCCGAAGGAAGGTAAATACATGAAAAAAATCTTAGTCACGGGAGTCAGCGGTTTTACGGGAAGGTATTTTGTCGATTTCGCCGGCAAGATGAGGCCCGGGACGGTAAGGATCTTCGGGGTAGATAAAAAGTGTTTCCCGGGAAGTCCGGAGGATTTTAAATTCATAAAGTCAGACCTACTCGACAAGGGGAAGATCTCGAAGATCATAGGCGATATCCGCCCCGATTATATTTTGCACCTGTCGGCATTGCTTTTCAGCAAGGATCATGAAGACCTGCTGAGATATAACGTACTTGCGACGAAGAACATCTTTGACGCTGTGATCGAGAATGGGTTATCTCCGCGGATACTGGTTATCGGCACTTCCGGCGAATATGGGATAAGCAGACGGAATATACCATTGAAAGAGACAGGCCCTTTGGCGCCTATAACGGCTTACGGCCTCAGTAAGGCGGCTCAGACGCTTTTGGCGTTGCAATACCATCAAGGATCCGGCTTGGACATAGTCGTCGCGCGGCCTTTTAACCTGATAGGGCCGGGCCAGACATCACAACTGGTTTGCGGTTCGATCATCAACCAGATCAAGGATATGGGTCTGCAGGGGAGCAGGAAAGGCAGGTTGCTGATAGGAAACCTTCATACGAGCAGGGATTTTATAGATGTTAGGGACGCGGTCAGGGCTTATTGGATGCTTATGGCATGCAAAAAACCGGTCGCGGGAGAGATATTTAACGTAGGCAGCGGAAAACCGCATTCGGTGCGGGAGATCGTAAAGATACTTTCCGGCCTTTGCGGGAGGAAATTTTCGGTCGAGCAGCGAAAAGACAAGGTCATGAAGAAAGACATACCGGCGCAGACAGCGGATATTACCAAGATCAAGGCATTGACGGGATGGAAACCGGAGATCCCGATAAGCACATCCCTTATGGATATGTACCTTAATACGCCGTGATGGATATAGCTATAGTGACTCCCGCGCTGAATTACGGCGGCGGGGAGAGGCAGGTTGAATTTCTGGCGTCAGGGTTGGCCGGCAACGGGCACTCGGTAAGAGTCTATTGTTTCTTCGACGACGGCCCGATAGCGGACAGGTTGGCCGGAAAAGGGATAAAGGTCCATAGGCTATATAACCGGGCCGTCACCGGGGACGGTCCGAGGAAAAAAGTCGGCGGGCCCGCGGAAGAGGCCGGCGTTTTCAGGAAAAGCGGCGATGCCGTCGACAGGTTAAGGCGGCTGGCTAACGAATGCCTGGCGGCTTTAAAATTATTTGCCGCCTTTGCGAAAAAAAGGCCGGATGTCGTCCATCTATACCAGAACCAGACCAAGATGGCTGTCCTTGCCGGCAGGATGGCCGGCGTAAAAAGGATAATCTACACCGAAACGTCCCTTATCGGGGATTGGCTTTCGCCTTCCCAGTTGTCGGTTATGAGGTTTTTCTGGAGGCGATGTGATGCTATAATAGCCCTCTCGGAATCTATGAAACGGCACATGGTAGGCCTCGGCGCCGCGGTTACGGACAAGCTATACGTCGTACCGACCATGCTCCCTTCTCCCGGAAAGAATGCAATAGTGCCCGTTGAGGGGAAGGGGGATGTAAGCGTAGGCATCGTCGGCAGGCTTACCCCGGAAAAGGGGCACGTATTTTTTTTAAAGGCCGCGGAGTTGATAAATAAACGACGCAGTAATATCAAATTCATTATCGCGGGCCAGGGCTATCTGAAAAACGAGCTAATCAGCCTCATCGAAATAAACGGCCTGGCCGCAAATACAGAGTTGACCGGCGCGTTTAAGGATATATCCGATATCATGTGCCGCATCGATATACTTGTGCTTTCTTCCCTGACAGAGGGCGCGCCATTGGTCCTGCTTGAAGGTATGGCTTACGGCAAACCTGTAGTAGCCGCCGATGTGGGGGGAGTAAGTGAACTGGTAGTTGAAGGCAAAACAGGTTTTTTGGTCGCTCCTAAAGACCCTGAGGCATTGGCTGATGCCATACTTAAGCTTGCCGGGGATCCGCAAATGAGGAAGAGATTCGCTGAGGCAGCGATCAACCGGTTCACGGAGAGATATTCCTCCGGGAAACTTATCCCGGAAATAGAATCGATATACCGCGGAGGCATGGATTGAAATGAAGGTATCCGTCATTATCCCTGTTTATAACGAAGCAAGGACAATAAAAGAGATCTTGAAAAAAGTCACGGATAGCGATGTCGTCGACGAGATAATCATCGTCGATGATTTTTCTAAGGACGATACCATGAAGATCCTGGAAAGCCTATCCCTTAAAGGGGTGAAGGTATATTCTCATGATAAAAACCGCGGAAAGGGCGCGGCTATCCGTACAGGCCTCAAAAATGCGTCCGGCGACATAATAATCTTCCAGGATGCGGACTTAGAATATGATCCGGGGGATTATCCGGAGCTCGTGAAACCCATCAAAGAAGGCAAAGCGGATGTTGTATATGGTTCGAGGTTCCTGAACAGAAAAGACCTTTTCCATTGCAAAAAGGTATTTTATCTGACGCATTTTATAGGAAATAAATTTCTTAATTTTATGGTGATGCTTCTTTACGGGGCAAGGCTTACAGATATGGAGACTTGTTATAAGGTCATCAAAAAAGAGATATTGGACGGAATAGACTTATCTGCCAGGGGGTTCGAAATAGAGCCTGAAATAACCGCAAAATTGTTGAGAAAAGGGGTAAAAATATACGAGGTCCCTATTTCCTATGTTCCGAGAGATTACCAGGAAGGCAAAAAGATCTCATGGCGGGATGGCTTAAAGGCATTATACGTGCTCGTAAAATACAGGGTAGGGAAATAAATGCCCAAAGTCGTTTTTGATACGCTTACTTTCATGTCAAGGCTCGAGCGTTTGAAGTCCTGGTTTTACAAAAAGATCGAGCCATACCTCGGAGAGAGGATCCTGGAGGCGGGATGCGGGACCGGGAACCTGACTTCTTACATGTCGGGCAAACAGCTGGTGCTGGCAGTAGACAATGACTCCGACATGCTGGATGAATGCAGGAGCAGGTTTTCGGATAATCCGAACGTAAAATTCCTAAGATACGACTTAACCGACCCGTCGATAACAAAGCTTTCGGGAAATAACCTGGATACGGTCGTTTGCGTCAATACCCTCGAACACATAAAGGATGACGAGGCGGTTTTGAATAATTTCAACTCTATATTAAACAAAGAGGGCACCCTTATCTTGTTGGTACCCGCCTTCCAATCTTTATACTGCAGCCTTGACAGGGCGGCAGGTCACTACAGGAGGTACAGCCTGTCAGAGGTATCGGAAATGATAGAAAAATGCGGTTTTACCATCGACAAAAAGATGTATTTTAATTTTTTCGGACTGATCGGGTGGTTTTTCAACGGGAAGGTCTTGAAAAAAGAAAAGATCTCCACCAGGCTGTTGAGCATGTTTAATTTCTTGACTCCGTTGCTGGATTTTTTCGAGAACCTGATAGGGCCTCCTATAGGCCTATCTATCATATTGATATGCAGGAAGAGGGGATGAAGGTCTTATTTTTCCACAGGAACGCGGAATGGATGGGGATCGAATATCTTTCTAGCTCCCTGAAGAGGGCGGGGCACGACACCGAGCTGCTCTTCGACCCCGGTTCGGGTGACGTGGAGTATAAATTTAATATCATTGAAAGGTATTTCGACGTTTCCGGTAAAATGATAAAAAAGGCGAAGGCGTATAAACCCGACCTCATAGCGTTCTCTTGTTTGACCAATTTATACCCTTGGGTCTCCAAAATGGCTTCCCTGCTGAAAAAAGAAATGGCCGTGCCTATCATTGTGGGAGGCCTCCATCCCACCATTCTGCCCGAGTTCGTCATAAAAAACCCGGATATAGACATGATTTGCGTCGGCGAAGGCGAAGAGGCCCTGGTAGAATTGGCGAATAGCATGCAAAATGGGAAGATCGATCACTCGATAAAGAACATCTGGTTCAAGAAGGACGGGGAGATCGTCCGGAACCCGTCCAGGCCCCTGATGCAGGACCTGGACTCCCTGCCTTTCCCGGACAAGGATATGTTCAGGAGGTACGGATGTTTTTCGGACAGGCTTTATGTCATGACCGGCAGGGGATGCCCGTACCAATGCACGTATTGTTTTAATTCTTACTACAGGAAACTGTTGAACCAGCCGGGCCATTCCTATACCCGCCGCAGGAGCGTCGGAAGGGTGATAGAGGAGCTTAAATATTTCAAGTCCAGGTACCGCATCAAGGAGGTCTTCTTTTACGACGATGTATTTACGATAAACGACGCTTGGATCAGGGACTTTGCCGGCAGGTATAAGAAGGAGATAAACTTGCCTTTTAAGGTCCTGGTGCACCCAAAGAATGTCAAGAAAGACATTATGCTGCTCCTGAAGGAGGCGGGGTGTATCTATGTGGATATCGGCCTGGAGTCGGGGAGCGAGGACGTAAGGTATAAATTATTAAAAAGGAACATGAGCAACGACGATATTATTGATACGGCCAAGGTCCTGAAAGAGGCAGGGATCAAGTTCTGCACATTGAACATAGTGGGTTTCCCGACGGAGACGACCGAACAGATGTGGGAGACTTACGAGTTGAACAGGAAGATAAAACCTGACGGGACCATCGTGTCGATTTTTTATCCGTTCCCGAAAACAGAGTTGGCGGATTTCTGCGCTGAACGCGGGTTCATAAAGGAAGGCGAATACGAAAAGATCTGTAACGGCGAGGGAGGGTATAAACAGGGGTCGCTTATCAGGGATATAGACGAGAAAGAGGCCTTGAGGTTGCAAGTATTGATCCCTTTTCTCACCAGGATGCCGGCGTTTTTGCACCCCGTGATCAAGAGGATGCCTATCAACGGCTTCACTAGGATCATCTCTATACCGTTCCTTTCCGTTCCCAGGAATGCCTATATACGCATCAAGGAATCTTTAGTCATGTTCGTGAAATCCCATTGGAATTACCTGTGGACATAAACAGATGAACATCTTACTGGTAAAACCTTATAACCTCAGCGATCATATCCAGCCTTCCCTGGGCCTGGGCTATTTGGCCGAGTCGTGCAGGAAGGCAGGGCATAATGTGACGATACTTGATTGCATTAAAAAAGGCATGAAGGCGGATGCCTTGATCCGTATGGTCAAAGAGGCAAAGCCCGATGTCGTCGGTTTCCAGTGCTATACGTTCGACCTGAAATTCGTCAAGGAGGCCCTGGAAGGATGCAAAAACCTGGAGCCGGGCTTGATAACTGTCCTGGGCGGGCCGCATCCTTCTGCCGCCCCCGAAGAGAGCATTAAGTATTTCGGCGCTCCTTTGGACTTCATCTTCGTCGGGGAAGCCGAAAAAGGCCTGCCTATTCTGCTCGACAGGCTTGGGAAAAAAGGACCCCGGGACCTTTCGGATATCCCCGGGTTAGGGTGGAGGGAGAACGGCCGTGTGCGCATAAATCCCCAGATATTCGTCGAAGACCTGGACAGCTTGGGAATGCCGGCATGGGACCTTATCCGGCCCGAGGAATATCCCGAATGCCAGCACGGCGCCGTTTTCAGGAAGTTCCCCATAGCGCCTATAATAGTCACCCGCGGTTGCCCTTTCTCCTGCACGTTTTGCGCGGGTAACATAATAGGGGGGAAGAAGATACGGAAGCACAGCGTAGATTTCATCCTAGGGCAGATCAAGTATCTGTATGATAGGCATGGCATACGTGAGTTCCATATTATAGACGATAACTTTACTTTTGACAGGGCCTACGCAAAGGAATTGCTGCGGAAACTCGCCGATTTGCACTTGGGTATAAGCTGGGCGACCCCGAACGGGGTCCGCATAGACTGCCTGGACGAAGAAATGCTTGTGCTGATGAAAAAAAGCGGCCTTTACCTTATTTCATTAGGGATAGAATCAGGCTCAGACAGGGTACTTGCCTTAATGAAGAAAGGGACCACCACCGATAAGATACGGAAGGGGATAGACATGATCCGCCGGTTTAAGATAGATGTGGCGGGATTTTTTATCGTTGGCTTCCCGGGCGAGAAAGAAGAGGACATCAGGAAAACGATCCGTTTTTCGCTTGATCTGGGTTTGATCAGGGCGAATTATTTTACGTACCTGCCTTTTCCCGGCACGGCCAGTTATAAGGAGTTGGCTTCAGAGGGGAAATTGGGCGGTGTTGACTGGGACAGGTTTTATTTTATGAGCGCCCCGTACGCGGGAGACGGCTTGAACCAAAAACAGGTCAAATCTTTGCAACGTGAAGCTTTCTTAAGATTTTATATGCGGCCGGGAATAATGATAAAGAACATATTGGCGATCAAGTCTCCGCGGCATTTCAAGTTCCTCCTGAAGAGGTTCTTCCATTGGGTTATCATGAAATGAAAAGAACAATATTGATCGCCCTGGCGATCTTTGCCGTGGCTCTGCTGCCGCGGCTCTATGCAGCCCTTTCCGAAGGACAGGTCCTTACGCCGGATTCCCTTTATTACAACGGCCTTGCCGGGAACATCCTCGAGGGCAAGGGATTCAGCGTGGACGGGAAGCCTACTACTTTCAAAGAGCCGTTTTATCCTTTTTTCCTGGCGTCGCTATATCATATATTCGGCAATAACTACGCGGCCGTTAAAGTTATCCAGGCGATCATAGGCGCGTTGACATGCGTAATAATTTTTATGACAGCAAGGCGATTATTCGACGCCAAAACAGCCGTTTTGGGCGCGTTGATCTGTTGTTTTTACCCGGCATTTATCAGGACCACCGGGCTTATGATAACTGAGCTCCTCTATACCTTTTTGCTTATCTCGATCATATTCTTCCTTTTAAGGTTTATCCAGAACGGCGGTTATGGGAATTTGGCCTTTTGCGGGGCCGCGTTGGGGATAGCTTCGCTCACGCGCTCTGTTATAGTCCTGCTTCCCTTTTTTATCCTTCTGGTGATGGGAAAGATCTTTCTCTCCCATGCCCGCAGCGTCAAAAAGTATATTATAAGTGCGGCCATCCTGCTGACTTTTTTTATACTGCCGATAGCTCCCTGGACCGTCAGGAACTGGAAAGTGACCCATCGTTTTATCCCCATTTCCACCACGATGGGAATAGGGCTTTATAGCTCATATGTGCCCAGAGAGGGGAAATTATACGGCTTTATCGCCAGTGATGAAGTCGTGGAAAAGTCCAGGTCATTAGGATCCGAGGCTGCGCAAAGCGATTTCCTGGCAAAAGAGGCGCTAAAATATATAAAAAACAACCCGCTGCGTGTCCTAAAACTGGAGGTATTAAAGACCGTTTATTTCTGGAGCGTCTTCGATTGGGAGATCCTGGGTAACGGCGTGTATAATTACATGTATGCGTTCATTATGCCGTTTTTCATCTTAGGCATATTTGTTAATTCCAAAAGGTCCTGGGAGTTGGCTCCTGTCTATCTGCCTATTATCTATTCTTTTTGCGTTTCTTTGGTGTTCTACGGTTCGCCGAGGTTCCGCCTGCCTATTGAACCGTATATTATCATGATCGGCGCCGCAGGCATTTTCCATTTTATCCGCAGGTCCAGGAATAAGATTTTTCCCGGCCTATTGATAAGCGGTTACTTTATGTTGAACGTATGTTTTTATGCGGCCTCATATGAAACAAAAGTGTTCTTCAGGTCCATATTCCAAAAGATAGGGCTTTGGTAGATGTTAAATGAAGAGTTGAGGGATAAATTGGCTTGCCCGGGCTGTTTGGGGGACCTGTCATTCGGCGAAGGGGACTTTACTTGTAATAAGTGCCACAGGAAATACCCGGTGGTCGACGGCATCCCGGTACTGATAAATGAGGACAAAAGTTTATTCAGGATAAAGGATTTTCTGGGCAGATCTTCGACTACCATCGAATTAAGCGGCTTTAATAAAGGGTTCCTGAGGAAGATATGGAGCAGGGTCACCCCGGAGCTTACTCTCAATATTTACAGCAAAAGGAATTTCAAAAAATTCATCAAGGAGGCATGTAATTCCGCGGCGAGGCCCGCGATATTGGTCATCGGGGGAGGAGTTTTGGGCTCGGGCCTGGCGGAGATCGCCAAAAATGACAAAATAATGCTCATCGAGAGCGACGTTTCTTTCGGCCCGCGGACGCAAATAATTTGCGACGCGCACAACCTGCCGTTCGCCGATTCTTCCCTTGACGGGATAATTGCGCAGGCCGTGCTCGAACATGTCACGGACCCTCACAGATGCGTAAGCGAGATATACCGCATCTTGAGACCGAAAGGGCTTGTGTATAGCGAAGTCCCTTTTATGCAGCAAGTCCATATGGGCAGGTATGATTTTACGAGGTTCACTGATTTGGGGCACAGGAGGCTTTTCAGGAATTTCGAGGAGATAAAAAGGGGCGTAGCCGGCGGGCCTGCCAGCGCCTTGGCGTGGAGCCTCAGGTATTTTTTCATGAGTTTTACCGATTCCCCGTTCATCAAGAAGATATTAAGTACGTTATCTATTTTCGCGTTCTTTTGGATCAAATACTTAGATTTTTACCTCGTAAAAAAGGCATCTTCCGGCGACGCGGCGGGAGGGTTTTATTTTCTCGGGAGAAAAAGCGATAAAACCGTGACGGATGCGGAAATAATCTCGCTCTATAAAGCAAAGGGCAAATGATCTTGAATAAAATAGCGGTATTCTCATATATTTTACTGGGGATCGTCCTCGGCTTTATTTTGACGTTCTATACCGCCGGTTTATTCGTCCTGTCCCTTTTTTTGGCGTCCCTGCTCGCAATAAAACTATTTTTTAAAAAAGAATCCTCAAGTTTCCTGATAAAACTTTTCATCATAAGTTTTATCCTCAGGGCGGCAATGTGCCTGGTCAATTATAATGTAGGCCTCGAGCCTCCTTTCTGGGGAGGAGATACCCAGCCTGACGCCGCAGTCTACAATGTTAACGCCTTTTATATCTCTCATTTGTTGAAGGATAATCCCGCGGAAGAAAACCTTGCCAGGGCCAGGGACCCGTTCTTGGACAGGATGCTTGATAAGACGCGGTACTTCCATGACAACCGGCTGCCCGACCTCGGGGGATACCAATTCGACAGTAATGTTTTTGGGTTGGGCGTTTTTTATGCGTGGCTCGGTTATGCGCCGGTCGCGGCTAAAATGACCAACAGCCTTATTTGCTGCTTAAGCATTATTCTTGTGTATTTGATCTCCCGCCGGCTCTTTGGAGAGGAGAAGCCCTCGCGTATCGCCGCCGTAATTTTTGCGTTCTTCCCGTCTATTTTCTACTGGTCTGTCACCGGCTTGCGCGACAGCGTCAGTAATTTTTTGCTTTTGGCTTATTTATTATTCCTTGTCAAGCTGATCACGGAAAAGAAGTTTAAATATATATTCTGGGCCCTGCTTTTTATATATCTATCGAACCTCTTCAGGACTAAGTTATCAATATCATTGTTGGCAGGATTGGGCGTGGTTTCTGTATTCGCCCTTCTAAAAGCGCTTAAGGTAGGGAAAAGCACTATCCTAAGGGTATCTTTGATCTTCGCCGTATATTTTATCTTAGCGTTTGTATTTGCGGATAGGACGACAATAACCTCAAAGATCGTAAATACCGCTAATTTCATTGCCCGAATTAACCTTGCCCAGGTAGTTTCGGGCGGGGCATACCATCCTTCTCAGACAAATTACAGGATATACTCGGATCTGGTCTACCAGCAGGGTAAGCTGTCGCCCGGAGATGTCTTTTCTTTCGGATACCTTGCGACTATCCTAAAAGCGATCTTGTATTTTTTCTTTGCACCGTTCCCGTTCGGGAACTGGAGCCTGAGCTTCCTGCCTTTTTATCCGCAGGTCATTTATTGGTATTTAATGGCCCCGTTTACCGTAACGGGATGGTTGCTTTTCCTGAAGAAGGATAAGTATACCTCGCTTACGCTCACGGCTTTACTCTTGGTGCTTATCCTGCCTGCCGCTCTTTTCGAAAGCAATATCGGGACGGCTTTCCGGCATAAAGACATGTTCATACCCGTCGCTTTTATATTTGCGGCGTACGCCCTTACAAGACAACGGGCAGATAACCGGGGTTCATGAAGAAGATCCTGTATATCACTTATGACGGCCTGATGGACCCGGTAGCCCAATCTCAGGTCTTGCCGTATCTCAAGGGATTGTCAAACAGGGGATTCGGCATCTCCGTCATCAGTTTCGAGAAGAAGGAAAGAATGGGCGCAGGGAAGGGCCGGGAGGAGGTCAAGGCGGAGCTGGAAAAGAACGGCATAACCTGGGGACCGTTAAAATACCACAGGTCACCCGCGATCCCGGCCACTGTTTATGACATTATAAAGGGTTCTTGTTCGGCGTTATCAAGTATACGAAAGGGCGATGTCGGGGCCGTGCACGCAAGGGGATATATCCCTGCGCTGATAGGGCTCTTTCTTAAGCGGGTGGCCGGGAAAAGATTAATATTTGACATGAGGGGTTTTTGGCCGGACGAAAAAGTCGACGCAGGTGCCTGGGAGAAAGGCAGCCCGGTCTATGCGTTATTCAAGAAGATAGAGAGGATGCTTATAAAAGGAAGCGATGAGATAGTCGTCCTGGCCGGGTCGGCGGAGAGGTCCCTGAAGAAGGATTTCCCCGGGGCCGCGATCACGGTCATCCCGTGCTGCGTTGATACCGGGTTCTTTGGTCCGAAACCGCGGGGGGATATCCTGCCCGGTGACGCAATGAACAGGCCCGTTTTAATATATTTAGGAAGCACCGGGACGTTTTACGACCTGGATGGGATGGCGCTTTTTTTTAAGGCCTTAAAGGAAAAGATCCGCGGCGCCTATTTCTGGCTGGTCACGAATTCCGCGGCCGGGGAGGTCGAGGGCGTTATTTTGGGACACGGCATAGACAGGCATGATTTTGCGGTAACCGGTCTATCCCGCAAGGATATTCCGCTTGCCTTATCCTCCTCGGCCCTGTCAATAATGTTCTATAAGCGCCGGCTCTCCTCGGCGGGCTGCTCCCCCATAAAATTTGCCGAAAGCTTATCCTGCGGCCTGCCGGTAGTGATCAATTCCGGCATCGGCGATACGGAAGAGGTGATAAACAGGGAAAACGTAGGCGTGGTCGCCGATCTTTCAGGCCCCGGAGGGATCGAAGAAGCCGCAGTGAAGGCATCGGGATTATTACCTGTAAGTGAAGGCCTCAGGAAGAAGTGTGTCTCCTCCGCGAAAGAATATTTTTCGCTTGAGCAGGGGATCGATAAATACAGCATGATCTACCGAAGGCTGACCTGAGATGAAAGTATTATTCTGGGTCCCGTATCCGCACGAGGGCGCAAGCAACAGGTATAGGATAGAGCAATACCTCCCTTATTTAGAAAAGGAAGGCATATCTGCCGCTCTTCACCCTTTTTGGAGTAGCGCCGCCTTTAAGGTTTTATATGAAAAGGGGAACTATTTTAAAAAGGTATTCTTTTTTTTATTAGGGGTCGCCTCGCGTTTTCTGGACATATTTCAGTTATCGGGGTATGACGTCGTTTTTGTACACAGAGAGGCTTTTCCGCTCGGCAGCTGTTTCTTCGAATCGGTTGTGAGTTTTGTCAGAAAACCGGTAATATTCGATTTTGATGACGCAATATTCCTGCCTTTTACCAGCCCTCAGAATAATTTTATAGAAAAATACAAAAAACCGCAGAAAATAGCCAAGATAGTGGAACTTAGCGACTACGTGATAGCAGGAAACGACTATCTGGCCGAATTTGCGCTGCGCCATAACCGGTGTGTTTCCGTGATACCTACTCCCGTCGATCTGGATAAGTATTATCCGGCCGCCGGGGACATCCGGGAAAAAGTGGTCGTTGGCTGGATAGGCAGCGTCACAACGATGGATTTCTTAAAACCGATGACGGGCGTATTTGCGAAGTTATCGGAGCGCTTTCCCAATATCGAATTTAAGATAGTCGGAGGGGATCTCGATAACGGTAAAATTCCGGGCGTGATCTGCGTGCCATGGTCGCTTGAAGAAGAATTAGGCCAATTGAGGACGTTTGATATAGGGATAATGCCCATGCCGGATAACGAATGGACAAGAGGAAAATGCGGGTTCAAGGCTATCCTGTACATGAGCATGGCAATACCTTCTGTATGCTCTCCGGTGGGCATGAACAAGGAGATAATAGCGGACGGGGTTAACGGTTTCTTGGCTTCTGACGAAGATCAATGGCTAAAAAAACTCACCCTATTGATCGAAGACTCCGGGCTTAGGAAGAGAATGGGGATTGAAGCGAAAAAGACGGTGGAAGAAAGATACTCGGTTAAGGTAAATGCGCCTAAATTTATAGCTGTTTTAAAAGAAGCTTATAAGAAAAACAGGCAGGGTCAAATATAATGTGCGGTGTTTGCGGGATCGTCGATCATATAGGGAGCGGTATTGCGGGAGAAAAGACGATAAAGGATATGTGCAGGGAATTGAGGCACAGGGGCCCGGATGACGGGGGTATTTATCTGAACAACGGGATTCCTTCCGTAGCCCTGGGCCATAGGAGACTAAGCATCATTGATCTGTCCCAGGCAGGCCACCAGCCAATGAGCAATGAGGACGGGTCGGTCCAGCTGGTCTTTAACGGAGAGATATATAATTACAAAGATCTAAAAGATGAACTGAAAATGAGAGGGCATATATTCAAGTCTGATTCAGACACCGAGGTCATGGTACATCTTTACGAAACTTACGGAGAGGAGTGCGTAAGGCATCTCCGCGGCATGTTTGCATTTGCGGTATGGGATGAAAAAAAGAAAAACCTTTTTTTGGGGAGAGACAGGGTAGGGAAAAAGCCGCTTCTCTATTGCCGATCGGGGAATATTTTTTGTTTTGCGTCTGAATTTTCATCAATTTTGGCAAGCGGCTTAATCAATAAAAGTATAAATCTCAAGGCGGTTGATTATTATATGAATTTCGGTTATGTGCCGGCCCCGTTCACGATCTATAACGGCGTCTTTAAGCTTCCGGCGGCGCATACCTTGACATTGAAAGACGGAAATATCCGCCTGGAACGGTACTGGCAGGTTGATTATTCCGGCAAAATAAATATTTCGGAAGAAGAAGCCTCGGAGGAAGTCTTAAGATTGCTCAAAGAAGCGGTAAAAATCAGGTTATACAGCGATGTGCCTTTGGGGGCTTTCTTAAGCGGAGGAATCGACTCAAGCGCGGTAGTAGGCCTGATGAGCCAGGTATCCGGCGCTAAAGTAAAGACTTTTTCAATAGGTTTTGAGGAATCCGATTACAACGAGCTTAAATACGCAAGGATGGTCGCGGGAAAATTCGCGACGGAACATCACGAGTTTATCGTGAAACCGAACGCGCTTGAGATCCTTCCTTTGTTGGTAGAAAGGTACGGGGAACCTTATGCCGACTCCTCCTGTATACCTACTTATTACGTCTGCCGGGAGACAAGGCGATTCGTGACGGTAGCCTTGAACGGCGACGGCGGCGACGAGGCATTCGGAGGGTACGAGAGATACCAGGCAATGCTGATCTCGGAAAACCTGCAAAAATTACCCATATACTTAAGAAACATGATAAGCGGGTTAGCGGGCATCCTTCCCGATTCTGTCAATCAAAAAGATACGCTCAGGCGGTTAAAGAGATTTTTAGGCAGCGCGGGGCTGCCGGCGGGAGAGAGGTACCTAAGGTGGGCCGGTATCCTGGGGGAGGTCCGCCCGGATGAGTTGTATTCGGACGAGTTTTTAAAAGAGACCCGTTCATCCGGTCCTTTAGCTATCCTGGAACCTTACTTAAATCGCCCCGGCAAACCGGATCTGCTGGACCGCCTTCTTTTGGCCGATACCTCGACGTACCTGCCCGATGACCTGCTGGTCAAGGTTGATATAGCCAGTATGGCTAACTCCCTCGAAGCGAGGTCTCCGTTCCTCGACCATAAACTCATCGAGTTTGCCGCAAAGCTGCCTTCCGATTTTAAGATCAGGCGGGGCACAAAGAAATACATCCTGCGAAAGGCCGTCAAAGGGCTGCTTCCGGAAGAGAATATCCGCAGGAGAAAGATGGGGTTCGGAATGCCGGTCGGGCAATGGTTCAGGGGGGAACTCAAGGGTTTCTTATGCGACACGGTGCTTTCCGCGCCCTCTCTTAAAAGGGGGTATTTTAAACCCGGCGCGATAAAGAGGATGGTCGAAGACCATACCTCCGGGAAAAAAGATTACGCATTCCAGTTATGGGCGATCTTGATGCTCGAATTGTGGCATAAAAAATTCATGGATACCGCGATATGAAAAAATACAGATACGGGTTGCTGGGCTGTATCGCCGCTTTGGCCGTAACGGCGCTCCTCCTTAACCTGGAGGTCACGACCCTGCAGGGAGTAAATTATAAAGTCCATGCCGTCAAGCTGCCTTTATATCTTAAATTACTGGATTTCTTTGACAGGCATTATAATTATGGGGTCCTGGCGAAGAAGATAGTCTCGGGCGCCAAAAGCGACGAAGATAAGGCGATGAAGATATTTGAATGGACACGCGCAAACTTAAAGGACAATCCGAAGGAATTACCCATAATAGACGATCATGTCTGGCATATCATTATAAGGGGATACGCGGTCGACGACCAGTTCCAGGACGTTTTTACCACCCTCTGTAACTACGCAAACGTCAATTCCTTCTTTTATGACGTATATTCAGAAACGGGGGAGGGGAGGAAACCTTTGTCGTTCGTGAACTTAAGGGGTACGTGGGCCGTTTTTGACGTCTATAACGGCGTCTATTTCGTGAACAAAAAAGGCCAGATAGCCGGCATTTCAGACTTATCCGGGGGAGACTGGAAAGCCGTCAGCGGCATTAAAAGAGATATCCCCGGTAACTATGAAAAATTTTTCAAAAATTTGGATTCTATAAACTTTCAGAAATGGAGGCTAAGCAGGGGCGCGATCCAATCTCCGCTTAGGAGATTTATGTATTTCATGAAAAAACCGGTTGCCGAGGATTAGGCCTTTATCTTTTGGTATATATCCAGGAGAGTTTTTTTGCATTTTTCCATGTCCAGATTTTTCTCTACAAAGTTTGCCGCATTTTCAATGATTTTTTCCGTCTCCTTTTTATCGGAATAGATCTTGAGAATGGCATTAGATAGCTCTTCCGGATCCAGTTTTTTGATGAGTATCCCGCTTTGGCCGTCTTTTATCCATTCGCGGATAGAAGTGATATCATAGGCTATTACCGGGATTCTGCAGGCCATCGATTCTGCTATGCTTGAGGGCGTGCCGTCGAAAGAGGAGATAGATACGGTACAATCCGAGGCGCAATAAAGAAGGGGCATTTCTTCATAAGCCCTTTCTTCCGTGAAGACCACATTGTTTTCAATCCCGGTCTTACGGGTAAGCTCTTTGATATAGTCCAGATATTTGGCGTCTGCGACATAAGTATGCAACATTAAAACGATATTGGGTATTTTGTCCTTTAATAACGGGATCGACTTTACCAGCAGCTCCACATTGGTATAGGCAACCAGCCTTCTGGGGCAAAAAACCACGAATTTACCCGTTAGATCCAGGTCTCTTTTTATCTGTGTGGTATCGTACCTGTTATTGAACATCTTTAAGTCAACGCCTAAGCCGATATCGCCCATGATAACGACTATTTTTTCGCCGGGTACGCCGTTTTCAAGCAAATGTTGTTTGTGGTCTTTACAGCCGACGATTATCATATCGCTTGTTTTGAAGATAAATTTCGCCATTAGTTTATTATGTATTAAATATCTTAGCCAATTCGTAGATCTATGGCCGTATATGTCTATGCCCCCCAAAATAGTTATCATTTGGGGATGGAAACTGGAGAGCGCCGCTAATAAGCCTGGCGTTCCAAGGGCATAGTGGCATGTCAGCGCATCCGGCTTTATTCTTTTTGCGATCTTTTTAAGTTCGAGGAGGTATTTTAAGAAAATGAAAGGGTTCTTATTGACGGGCTCAAAATGGGCTATTTCAGAGACATTTTTAATTGTATTGGCATACCTGTTATGATAAGATAACACATAAATTTGATGTCCCGCTTCGCCCAAAAAACGCAGCCACTTTTGGGTATGTGAGGTCAAAGGCTCTGCAATAAATAATATCTTCATCAGTATACCTAGTCTAAGTCTTGTTAATTTATTCTGTTAATGGAAACATTTTATCACAAAAGTAGATAAAACGGAACATATACGTCGAAGATGGATATGAAAGATAAAAAACAATTCCGCGTCCTGTTCGCCTCGCTGTTTAACGATGAGGCCTTGAATATAAGGCTGTTGCATTCGATCGTCTACCATAAAGGTTACGATGCCCGGATGGTCTTTATCAAGAAATTCCCCATAAGGAACCAGAGAGGACAAGAGTACCTGAAAAAGTCGTTTTTACACGAACCGAATGAATTGACAGATACTGAATTACAGATCTTTGCGGATTTCGTCGTAGATTATAAACCCGATGTAATAGCATTCAGCCTGGTATCATCGAACTTTGAGCTTTATAAGAAAATATATAGCAAGATCCGCGGCCTCGGCGATTTTACCATTATAATAGGGGGCTGGCAGGCATCCCTTAACCCCGAGCATACCATACAATATTGCGATGCGTTATGTATCGGCGAGGGAGACGAAACCATATCCGAGGTCGTTGACAGCTTGTTCAACGGCCGGCCGATCGACCATTTGCAGAATTTATGGGTCAATAAAGCCGGGGCTACGGTAAAAAATGGCGTGCGGCCTCTGGTTAAGGACCTAAACAACAATCCCGTACCGGTTTTTAATGATGAGACCGTATATTCCATCGAAGACGGCAGTTTGATCCCGGGAGAGCCTTTTGTGAATAATGTCCGGTACGGCATCATGGCCAGCAGGGGTTGCCCCTATAAATGCACATATTGCTCCAATGAATACATGGCAAACAAGGTCTATCACCGGGACTGGTCTAAGACGAGGCACAGGAGCGTCAGCCACGTGCTGTCGGAACTGTCCGAGATCAAGGCGAGATTCCCGAAAATAGAAAGGATAGATTTCCTGGATGAAGTCTTTATCCCGGACAAGGCATGGTTGGAGGAATTTTGCGGCAAGTATCTGAAAGAGGTTGCCCTGCCTTTTTACTGTTTTTTCTATCCCGGGACATGCTCAAGGGAGACGGCAAAAGCGTTGAAGGGAGCAATGCTGAACGGGGTCTGGCTCGGAGTACAATCGGGGTCCGAGAGGATAAGGAGGGATATCTTCAAAAGGTTTTACCCGAATGAAAAAGTCCTGAAACAGGCGGAAGTATTCAAGGAATACGGCATAAATGTGAAATACGACTTCATTTTCGATAACCCGTTCGAAACATTCGAAGATTCGCTTGAAAGCATCAAGCTTATCCTGGAGCTGCCCCAGCCGTTCTACCTTAACCTGTTTTCTTTAAAATATTTTCCAAAGACAGAAATAACCAATATGGCCCTGGAGCGCGGGTTCATCACAGAAGCCGATACAGATGATTTTTATAAACCGCCCGAAGGCGTGCAATATTATAAAGTAAATATCGACGGGAGGGACAACGACGTTTCTTTTATTAACCGTTTGGCAATGTATATCTCTTTCCTGGCCCTGGAAGAGAAAGTAAACAAGAAAGATATAAACGAAATGGTTGACCGGTATTATGATAGCAGGGATCTGGGTCCTGTGACAAAATTACTGGAACCCTACCTTACCGCCTAAAGATGGATAAGTCCGGAATAACGGGGAGGACTTACGGGTTTCTATGGACAAGGCCGAATGTCTTAAAGCCGGTAGAAAAATGGCATTTTGACAGGATGCAGGACGTAATAGATGAGCCGATAGTAAGGGGGGAGATCGGCATAGATGTGGGCTCAGGCTGCGGTTTTGACAGTTTCATCATGGCAAGGGACAATCCCTCTGTCCGGATAGTCAGCATGGATATTTCGGACGGGGTATTTACGGAAAAAAAGATCACAGCCGGGCTTAATAATGTTGAGATTATCAAGGGTTCCGCTTTAGAGATCCCTTTAAACGGCGGGATATTCGATTTCGCCTATTCATTCGGCGTTTTGCACCATACCCCGGAACCTAAGAAAGGCTTGGCCGAGATCGCGCGGATTTTAAAGAAAGACGCGCCTATTTTCCTGTATCTCTATGAAGACCATTCCGAGAATTTTTTTAAATATATGGCCATCAAATTGATCAACCTTCTAAGGATGCTCACGACAAGGGTTCCCAAGAGGGTCCTTTATTTATTGTGTTATGCGCTTTCGCCGGTCATTTATTTATTTTTTACCGTCCCTTCAAAAATATTGGGAATGTTTAAAACAACGGAAAAGATAGCCGAGAATGTCCCTTTTAATTTTGGAAAGGGGCCATTCTCGTTGAGGGGCGACCTTTACGATAGATTCGGCGCGCCCATCGAGCATAGGTTTGGCAGGTCTGAATTACTGGGCCTTTTGGAGGAAGCCGGGTTTACAGGGACAAAAATTTCGAGAATGAAGGATACGGCCGGTTGGGTTTGCTGGGGGCATAAGAGCAAATGATCAAAAACGAAAATATTATCTGCATATCCAGCATAGACTGGGATTTCATCTGGCAGGGGCATCAAGAGATAATGCTGACTTTGGCCAAGAACGGCAATAAGGTGTTTTTCATAGAGAACACCGGGGTGCGGATGCCGGGAGTGAGGGACATCTCGCGCATAAAAAAGAGGTTCAAGAACTGGTTCAGGGGAGTAAAAGGAGTGAGAAAGGAATCCGCGAATCTCTATATCCTTTCGCCGCTGGTCGTGCCTTTCCCGTATTTCAGGCCTGCCCGATGGATCAACAGGATAATGATCTTATCCGTCCTGAAAAAATGGATGAAGGCGCTAAATTTCACAAACCCCATAATCTGGGTTTTTCTGCCCACCGCCCTTACCCTTGACCTTATCAACGGGATCGACAGGAAATTACTAATATACTACTGCCTTGATAACCTTAAGCTGGTCTCATCTACGGCGAAAAAAGTAGAGCAATACGAGAAAAAGGTCATTGGGATGAGCGACCTGGTATTCGTTACGGCGGACAAGCTTTACTCGTACTGCTCGCAGTTTAACGAAATGGTCTATAAATTCCCGTTCACCGTAAATATAGATAAATTCGACAGGGGTAAGACGGGCGCGGCTGATTTGCCCGTAGACATGAAGGGCATCAGGAGGCCGGTGATCGGCTTTTCGGGCGGGGTGAGGAAGTGGCTGGACAAGGAGTTGATCAAATACCTGGCCGAGTCGCACCCTGAATATTCCTTTGTGTTTGTAGGGCCTTTGCAGATGGACGTCGGGGAGCTTGCGCGGCTGAAAAACATATATTTCCTGGGGCAGAAATCCCACGACGAGTTGCCGAATTACGTGAATAATTTTGATGTGGCGGTCATACCGTATCTCATAAACGAGTTCACCGAATGCATCTATCCGGCAAAGCTGAACGAGTATCTGGCGTTGGGCAAAAGCGTCGTTTCTACGGGCCTGCCCGAGCTCAGGCATGTGAAAAAAACATACGGGAACATAATTTATATAGCGGAAAATAAGGAAGAGTTCAGCGCCTGTATCGATAAGGCCTTGGGCGAAGATGACAGCAGTATGATAGAGAAGCGGGTCGCCTATGCCCAAAAGAACAGCTGGAAGAACCGGATCGAGGAGATGAGCCGGCTTATAGAGGGAGCCGTTGAAGAAAAGATGGCCCGGAACGAGGCCGGCTGGAAAGAGAACCTGCTCGCCTTTTACCGGAAGGCGCAAAAGCGCCTGGCGCGCCTCGCCGTAGCCGTAGCGTTTATTTACCTCATCATCTTTTACACCCCGCTTGTCTGGTTTTTGGCGGGGCCGCTCAAGATAACCGATGTTCCGCGCAAGGCTGACGCAATTGTGGTATTTGCCGGGGGCGTAGGCGAATCGGGGAAGGTAGGCCAAGGTTACCTGGAAAGGACCGAATACGCGGTCGAGCTATATAAGGCTGGTTTCGCTAAGAATATCATTTTTTCTTCGGGATATATGTATATTTTCAAAGAGCCTGTCATGATGAAAGTCATCGCCGTTTCACTGGGAGTGCCCGAAGATGCGATCATCCTGGAAGACAAGGCGATGAGCACTTATCAAAATGTCGTATTTTCAGAGGAGATATTGAAAAATAAGGGATGGAACAAGATCCTCGTGGTAAGCTCCCCGTATCATATGCGGCGGGTCTCGCTTGTATTTAAAAAGACCGGCAAGGGGCTGGAAGTGGCCTATACCCCGGTGAAAAAAAATTCATTTTATAAGCACAGGACGGATGATTTTTATGCCGGGGGGAGTTGGAAGCAGATCAGCTTTGCGCAGATAGAGGGCATATTCCGTGAATATCTGGCCATCTTTTATTATTGGTTGAACGGTTATATTTAAACAGGATGCCAAACAAAGGAGAAGGAAAATGAAGTTTATCGATGAGAAAGGGAAAATATTCGGCAGGATCAACCTTATTGATTTTCTGGTGATCCTGTTCTTGCTGGGCCTTACGCCGGTATTTTATTTAGGGAATAAGGCATTGACGCATAAATGGGCTGTTAAAGATTATAAAAAAATCTCTATAAAGATCAAATGCGCCAGTGTCATGCCCGAATTAGCGGGTTTTTTCCGCGAAGGGGATATAGTCAAGGATAACGAAGGCAATACGATAGGGGTCTTAAAGAAGATCATCAGCAACGTACCTTCGGAGATCATCACTATAAACCAGTTCAACCTGAGGAACAACGATTATTTTTTAGTCCCGAACCCGAGCGGCAGGGATGTCGTGTGTTTATTTGATGTAAATTGCACGGAAGAGAGAGGGGTTTTATTTTTTAACAATTACGCCGTGAAAATAGGTAATAGTGTAGTATTAAGTACTGATAGTTATAATTTCCAGGGCGTGATAATAGATTTTGACAATGCGCACTTAGCGGAGAAAAAAGGGAATAAATGAACCAAAGAGTGACAGAGGAAAGCAAGGTCGCGGCGTGGCTGTCCGGTTTCTACGGTGAATCGCGGTCGATCATCGGGGATTTAATAAAAAACAGCAAAACAGCGGTCTTGTTATCAAGGATCAAACAAGGCTTTTTCAATAAAGCGGTCAGATCGGCGTCTATTTTTATATTTACGGCGGTCATGGTGAATATTTTTTTGGATTTAGCGCTTCACAAGGAAATGAGTTTACTTGATATGATAATAAAAAGCGCAGTCTTAATTTTATGCCTGGGCGGATTTTCCTGCGAAACCGGCTGGCAGGAGATCAAGAAGAACAGTTTTATTTTAAGTAAAATTTTTAAATGACCCCAAAAAAACTGAAGGTCCTCAGGATCATCGCCCGCCTGAATGTAGGCGGCCCGGCCATTCACACCATCCTCTTGACGCAAGCCTTAAATGACGAATATTACAGGTCTATCCTGGTTACGGGCAGGGTCGGTATCGATGAAAAGGATATGGGCTATTTGGCCAGGGGAAAAGGCGTAGAACCGCTTATCATCCCGGAATTGGGGCGAAGGATCGATCCGGTAAACGATCTCATAGCGCTATGGAAGATGTACTTGATCATGCGGCGGGAGAGGCCGGATATAGTGCATACCCATACAGCCAAGGCCGGTGCATTGGGAAGGGCCGCGGCAATTTTGGCGGGGATCCCGGTCAGGATACACACTTTCCACGGGCATATATTTGAGAGTTATTTCAATAGTTTCTCTGCCGGTGTCTTTCTTTTCATAGAGAGATCCCTGGCTTTTTTTTCCAAATATATAGTGGTAGTCAGCGAGACGCAGAAAAAAGAGATAATTAAAAAATATAAGATAACCGGCGATGAAAAAGTAAAAGTAGTGCCCTTAGGCCTGGAGTTGGATGTGTTATCTTCGATCGGGTCGAGGGAAGGGAAGCTCAGGAATGAGCTGGGTATCGGCAATGACTGCGTCCTGATAGGGATAATCGGAAGGCTCGTTCCGGTCAAGAACCACAGGATGTTTTTGGATGCCTGCAAGAAATTATTTGATAAGGCAGGCGGACGGGATATAAAGTGCATCGTGATCGGTGACGGGGAAGAGAGAGCAGGGCTTGAAGGATATGCGGAGAAGTCAGGGATCCGCGAGAAGATCGTCTTTCACGGATGGAAAGAGGAGATGGCCGATGTATATGCGGACCTGGATATCATCGCCCTGACATCGTTTAATGAAGGCACTCCCGTAGCTTTGATAGAGGCGCTCGCTGCCGGCAGGCCTGTCGTATCGACCGATGTGGGCGGCGTGAAGGATGTAGTGGATGACGGGATAAATGGCTGTCTCGTCGCTTCGGGAGATGCCGCGGGTTTCGCAAAACGCCTCCTTGAGCTGGCCGTGGATCCTGAAAAACGGGACGAATTCGGCAGGAACGGCCGCCGGAAAGTCCTGCAGAAATATTCCAAAGAGCGCCTTGTGAAGGATATGAAAGCCCTTTACGAAGAGGCGCTTCGCCAAAGGGATTGAGGCATATTGCAAAATCGTATCAGATAACTTATAATAGAGTCTTACAAAAGGAGATAAATTCGTGAATTACCTGATCACGGGAGGGGCCGGTTTTATCGGCTCCCATCTGTCGGACAAGCTGGTAGGAGAGGGACACAAGGTGACCGTCCTTGACGATCTTTCTACCGGGAAGATAGAAAACGTGAAACATCTCGAGAGCAATCCCTCTTTCCAGCTTGTTGTGGGGACGATCCTTAATCAATCCCTCGTGGACAAGCTGGCCGAACGCTGCGACGCCATATTCCATCTCGCGGCCGCAGTCGGGGTCGAGCTTATCGTAAATCATCCCCTCGAATCCCTTACGACGAATATCAAAGGAAGCGAGACCGTCCTGGAGATGGCGTATCGCTATCATAAAAAGGTCCTCATTACGTCCACGTCCGAGATTTACGGTAAGAATACGCAGGGGCCGCTGAAGGAGGACCAGGACAGGATACTCGGTTCGCCCCTTAAATCGAGATGGAGCTATTCGACCGCCAAGGCGGTGGACGAGATGCTTGCCTACGTATATTGGAAAGAGAAGAACGTCCCGGCCACGATCGTCAGGCTTTTTAATACCGTAGGGCCCCGCCAGTCGGGGGCATACGGTATGGTAGTCCCGAGGTTCGTGAAACAGGCTCTCGAGAATAGGGATATAACCGTTTACGGTTCCGGGAAACAATCAAGGTGTTTCCTGCACGTAAAAGACGTTGTGAATGCCCTTCCGAAAGTCATTGAAAACCAAAAAGCCTACGGGCAGGTCTTCAATATCGGGAGCCAGGAAGAGATCACGATCGAAGGGCTTGCCCAAAAGGTCATAGAGATAACAGGCAGCCGCTCAAAGGTAGTCCGCATACCTTACGAAAAGGCCTATGAGGAGGGCTTCGAGGACATGGAGAGGAGGGTACCTGACACGACGAAGATACGCGACCTGATAGGGTTCAAGCCCACCGCGGATCTAAAGACTATCATCGAAGACGTTGTTATGTATACAAAGGAAAAGGCTTAGACTTGAAATTCTTGTACTTGTTTTTGACGGCATTTTTGATCAGTTTCCTCCTTACACCGCTGGTAAAAGCGATTGCCGGCCGCGCGGGTATTGTGGCCAGGCCAAAAGAGGACAGGTGGCACAAGAACGTCATACCGATTATGGGCGGAGTGGCGATATATGCCGCGTTCATATTAACCTATCTGGTTTATCTCAGGGACCTAAAGGGAGGGTTTGGGCTTCTTATCGGAGGCACCTCCATATTTTTGCTCGGAGTAGCGGATGACCTAAAGGGGTTGACCCCTCAGTCCAAGCTTGTCGGGCAGATAGTTTGCGCTTCCCTGACCGTCATTTCGGGGGTCTCGATAAATATAATACCTTCGGCGTTGGCCATACCGTTGACTATACTGTGGATCGTCGGAATAACCAATTCCTTTAACCTGCTCGATAATATGGATGGCTTATCGTCAGGAGTTGCCGCGATCGCTTCGCTCACTGTTTTCGCCTGCGCTCTGGCGCTCAATAATCATGAAATGGCCATGTTCGCGCTTATACTGAGTGGCGCGGCCCTTGGCTTCCTGCCGCATAATTTCTATCCGGCTAAGATATTTATGGGAGATTGCGGCGCGATGTTCCTGGGTTTTACCCTAGCCTCGATCACGGTCATGGGGACATGGAAAGAAGCCTCGCACCTATTTCTCGTCTTGCTTATACCCGTATTGGCGCTCGCGGTCCCGATCTTCGATACGATCTTCGTCACGGTGACCAGGACGATAGACGGGAGGTCGGTAGCAAAGGGAGGGAAAGACCACACCTCCCACAGGATGGTTTTTCTCGGTTGGCACGAAAGGAAAGCGGTCACGGTCCTGTATTTAATATCGCTCCTCTTCGGGCTTGCGGCCTACGCTTCTTTGTATATGAAGGCATATGTAAGCATTACGGTAGTGACGCTGCTCCTCATAGTAGTCTTCTCGCTAGGCGTGTTCCTCAATAAGATGACCCGCAGGGAAGAGGATGCAACCGCCGCTACATTGCCTCGCAGCGTTTCATATTACAAGAACCAGTCCGAGCTTATCGACGCCCTGATAAAATATAAGAGGGTCATTTTCGAGGTAGTATGCGACCTCTGTCTGATCTGTATCGCTTATTTTTCCAGTTATATAATCCGCTATGACGGCGTAATAGATCCCTTTAATTTTAAACTGATAGCGAAATCACTCCCGATAATGATAGTGGTAAACCTGCTTGCTTTTTCGATCACCGGCGTTTACGGGAATATCTGGAGATATATAGGGCTCAACGAGATATTGAATATAGTCAAAGGCGTTATACTGGGAACCGTGGTTTCGGCTACTGCGCTTGTGGTAGCGTTCAGGTTCGAGGGTTTCTCAAGGATGATATTCCTGCTGGACGCAATGATCCTGCTGATCCTCATGTCCGCGGTAAGGGTCGCCTTCAGGCTCTTCAAGGAGCAGATATTCGTTTCGCTGGACGCGAAAGGGAAGAAGATATTGATCTTCGGAGCGGGGGATACCGGCGATGCCTTCCTTCGCGAGGTGCGCAAGAACAAGGCCTTTAATTACTGGCCGGTGGGATTTGTAGACGACGATCCGTCGAAGCAGGGCAGGAGGATCCAGGGAGTCTCGGTATTAGGAGTAAGGTCCGATATCCCGCGGTTGGTTGAGGTACACTCGATAGACGAGGTGATCATCGCCATACCTTCAGCGGATAACAAGACAAAAGAGGATATAGAGGCGATCTGCAGGGAGAGCGGAGCGCAGTACCATCAAGTAAGCGGGATATACCTGAGATGAGTGCCGACAGGCAAAGACTCTATGCGGCCTGCGACAAGGTCGTCGAGTATATGCTTTATACCCTCGTCTTCTTCATTCCCACCTCCAAGAGCGTGGTCGAGGTCTTTGCCACATTGTCGATAATGATCTGGCTTTATAAAAACGGCCTCAAAGCATGGGAATGGACGCTAGGGAAGATGAAATCATTTGTCCCCCCCGCATCGACTTACGATGTATTGAAGATCCTCGTTCCTGTGGGTATCCTGGCGGTCCTCCTCGTATATTCATCGATCATGATCTCCCTGGCGGTCATCTCTCACCATTTTGATATTGAAGGAGACCTGTTCGTGACCGGGGTCTTCCTCCCGATAACCCTATTTGCCATATTCCTGAACATACTTTTTTTTATAGTAGCCCTGGCGGTCGCAAGGTCAAATCATGGGTTCAGCCTTAAGGCATCAACCTTATCCTTTATGGCCGTAAGCCTGATAACCTCTGCCTTCACAAGCCAGCGGCTTGGGATGAGCGCCGAAGCGTTCCTCTTCAAGACCATGGAATATCTTCTGATATTCCTGATAATGGCGGATGTAATTAACACGCCGAGGAGGGTCTTTAATCTTGTTTCTTCTTTTTTAATCGCCGCCTTTTTTTCCGGAATAGACGGCATATACCAGAGATTGGCCGGCTATGACCTTTTCCGGAAGTTCCCCATGTTCGCTGACATGAAAATAACCGCGGCGTTCAAAGCCCCGAATGATTTCGGCACTTATGTAGCGACAATGTTGCCTTTGCCGCTTGCGCTCATTGCCTTTAGCGTGATGAATTGGAAGAAAAAAATCGGGCTTTTAGTGATATCCCTGGTCCTTGCGGCCTGTTTGCTGCTTACTTTCGCGAGAGGCGCATGGCTGGGATTCGTTGCCGGGTTTTTATTTCTTCTTATCTTTACCGGCTGGAAACGTCTCGTTGCCGCGCTCATAATAGTGGCTTTACTGGTCTCATTAACTGCGTTGATCGCGCCTCCGGATATCAAGGCCCAGTTGGGCTCCTTATCTAAATTAGGGAGCGACCTCTCTTCGATGGACAGATTTTTAATATGGAAGACAGGCTGGAAGATGTTTTTAGACAGGCCTTTATTCGGCCATGGGTTAAATACATTCATGAGCGTATTCGAGAAATATAAACCCGCTAGTTATGAATGGATCGTTTATGCCCATAATTGTTTCCTCCAGATAGCCGCCGAGACAGGGATAATAGGCCTTCTGGTCTTTTTGTGGTTCTGCGTGAGTGTTTTTATCCGGGGCATCTCAAAATTTACGGGTACTTCCGATAAGTTCTTGAAAGCTGCCGCAATAGGTGCGGTCGCATGTATAATAGCTACCCTCGTCAATAGTTTCGTCGATACCAACCTCTATTCCCTTCCGCTGGCGGTCCTTTTTTGGTCGATGTGCGGACTCGCGGTCGCAAGGGTTCAGCCTGAGTAGGTCCAATTTGTTAAAGCCCCGCAGGATACTTCTCGTCAGGACGGACAGGATTGGAGAGTTGTTGCTTACTACCCCGGCGTTCGGCTCGGTACGAGAGAGTTTCCCCGGCGCCAAAATTACGCTCCTGGTAAAACCTTCTTCTTCGCCTGTGGTCGAGGGGAATCCCTGCTTCGATTCCATCGTCAAGCTCGATCCCGTTCCCGATCTCGATTCGTTTGCAAAGCGCTTGAGATTTATCCGCTTCCTGAGGGTGTCGGGGTTCGATATGGTCGTCATCTTCAATCCGAGCAAGTTTTTTAATGTCGCCGCCTTTCTCGCAGGGATACCCGTAAGGGTAGGTTACGACAGGAAACTCGGGTTCCTGCTTACGCGTTCGATCGAAGACAAAAAATACCTTTGCGAGAAACACGAGGTCGAATATAACCTCGACCTTGCGAAGGCCGCAGGTGCCGTGATCTTAAGCAAAAAACTCTGTTTTCCTTTGGCAGAGACGGATGAACGCGCCGCGGCGGAAATATTAGCGCGGAACGGCATCACCGGAGGCGGTTTCGCAGCCGTCCATCCGGGCACAAGCAACCCGGAAAAATTATGGCCGGCCGAAAGATTCGCCCAAGTCTGCGATAAGATGATCGACGCGTTCCGGATAAAAGCCGTTTTGGTCGGCGGAGAAGATGAGCGCAGCGCCGCCGCCGAAGTAAAATCGAAGATGCGTAATGAAGTCACCGACCTTACCGGAAAGCTGGCGCTCAAGGAATCCGGCGCCCTTTTAAAAAGGTCGGCTCTCCTGATATCGTGCGATTCGGGGCCGGTGCATATTGCCTCTGCGATGGGAACGCCGGTGATCGCCCTTTTTGGAGAGGCGCGCTCGGGCGGGTCATCAAAAAGGTGGGGGCCTTACGGCCAGGGGCAAAGTCCCGCCGCAGCGGGGCATATCGTCGTCGGGAGACGAAAGGTCACAGATATCACGGTTGACAACGTATTTGAAGCGGTGAGCGGGAAATTATGCAAAAAGCCCTAAAAAATATACTTATCATCAATCCTTTCGGCATAGGAGACGTGCTTTTTACGACGCCTCTCATTGAGGCGCTAAGCGCGCGGACCGAAGGCTCCGGGATAGGCTTCCTCTGTAACCGCCGCACAGAGCCCTTGCTGAGGGCTAACCCGAAGATAAAATGGGTCTTCGTCTACGAAAAAGACGAACTGAGGGCGCTCTGGAAGCGATCGAAGGCCGGATATTTCAAAAGATTCTTTGCCTTGGCGAAAGATATAAGGGAGAAAAAATTTGATGCGGCCATAGACCTTTCGCTGAGCAGGGAATATTGGTTCCTATGTTTTCTCTCGGGTATAAAGGAAAGGATAGGATTCGATTACAAGAACAGGGGCAGCTGCCTGACCAGGAAGATAACTATAGACGGTTATCACGATAAGCATGTAATAGAATATTATCTGGGGCTTTTGCGGTTTATGGGAGTTGAGCCGGCGCAAAAAGGGATAAGCCTATACCTTTCGCAGGGAGATAAAGAGTGGGCGCGCGGTTTCCTCAGAACAAACGGGATTAAAGAAAGAGAGTTGCTTGTCGGTATCGCACCGGCAGGAGGCGCGAGCTGGGGCAGGGAAGCGGCGATAAAACATTGGCGAAGCGAGGGTTTTGCCGGAGTAGCGGACCGCCTTATAGAAGAACGGGGCGCGAAGGTGATCATAATGGGGAGCGAGGCCGAGGCCGGAATATGCGAAAAGACGGCGAAAGCCATGAGGAATCCGGCTGTGATGGCTTGCGGCAAGACAACGCTCCTGCAATCTGCGGCGCTGATGGCCTTGTGTGACCTTGTCATCGCCAATGACGGAGGTCCTTTGCATCTTGCCGTGGCTGCCGGCGCGAGGACGGTGGGGATATTCGGGCCGGTCGATGAGAATGTGTACGGGCAGTACCCGCCCTCAGCGAGGCATAAAGTCGTCAAAGAGGATATCGCATGCCGCCCCTGTTACAGGGATTTCAGGATGAAAGAGTGCGGCGACAGGAAGTGCATTTCGGGAATAAGTGCCGAAGCCGTTTTTAAGGCGGCAACGGAGGCATTGGCGGCCAGATGAAACTCGCGCTGATCTTTAACAAGGAGAGAGAAGACACGATAGGGCGTTATTTTGAGCGCGCCGCGGCGAAAATGAGCATAGAATTCGACCATTTCTGGACGAGCAACAGCAATATCCCGGCCGGATACGACCTTTACCTGCGCATCGACCATGGCGATTATAAATACGACATACCGGGCCACCTCAAGCCTTCCGCCTTTTACGCAATAGACACCCATCTCGAGAAGCCGTACAGGAAGATAAAAGAACAGGCCGGCCATTACGGTTTTGTTTTTTGCGCACAAAAGTCCGGGGTGAAAAAACTGAAAAGAGATGCCGGTATCGACGCCGAGTGGGTCCACATCGCCTGCGACCCGGAGATACATAAAGACCTGAAGATCGACCGCAACCTCGACATCGCTTTTGTCGGGACGGAAGGCAAAAAGAGTTTAAGAGGAGAGCTCCTTAAGCTCCTCGCGCGGGGATACCCGGAGAGTTATATCGGCAGGGCGGATTCGCGCTTCATGTCTAACATCTACAGCAGCGCGAAGATAGGGTTCAATTATTCGATCAATGATGATATAAACATGAGGATGTTCGAAGTGCTTTCGTGCGGAGCGCTGCTCATTACGAACAGGTTGAGGGATGACAGCGGCTTTAACGAACTATTCGAGGACGGAAAGAACCTCGTGACATACGGCAGCGCCGGGGAATTATTGAGGAAGACGGAATATTATCTTTCCCATGACGAAGATAGGGCAAAGATCGCCGGGGTGGGCCGGGCGCTTGCGGTGGGCCAGTATACCTATGAAGCCAGCCTGAAGAAAATGCTGGAGGCGTGCGGATGGAAATAAGGTGCGACCTTGTACTTTTAAGCTGGAACAACCTCGCTATCCTGAAACGGTGCGTGGAATCGTTGATGCGCTGCACCGGCGTCGCTTCGCGCCTGATAGTTGTCGATAACGGGTCGACAGAAAAAGGGATCCGCGAGTTCCTGTCAGAGATCAAGGACGGGCCGAACGTCCGCGTGGAGGTGATCTTTAACCGCCTCAATGAAGGTTTTCCGCGGGGCATGAACAAGGGGATGGAGAGATCCCGCGCCCCGTACGTTTGCCTGCTTAACAATGATATAATAGCGACCGAAGGCTGGCTGGATGAGATGATAAGGGTGGCCGGGAGCGACCCGTCGGTAGGCATGGTCAACCCTTCTTCCAATAACTTCGGGCTGCGTTTCGGAAAAGACACCACGCTGGAGGAATTTTCGAGGGGATTCGTGGAACACTCCGGGGAATGGATCGAGATGAACGCCTGTGTCGGCTTCTGCATGCTCATTAAGCGGGAAGTGATAGAAAAGATCGGATTTCTCGACGACAAATTCGGTTACGCCTATTTCGAAGATACGGATTACAGCCGCAGGGCGCAGGCCGCGGGGTTTAAATGCGTAATGGCGAACGGATGCTACGTGTACCACGAGGAGGGCAAGTCCGGGAAATTCCTAAAAGACAAGGATGATACGTTCGACAGGAGCGCGCGGATATTCGAGAAGCGATGGGGCAGGATACTTCGCGTCGCCTTTATCGTGACGGAGAGAGAAGCCGTTTCCATGGAAAAGGCCGCGCAGGAGATAAGAGAGGAACTAGTCGGACATAACAGGGTCTGGCTCTTCGCGGGAAAAGGCGTCGACCTCAGCTCCCTCCCAAAACATCTTGACCTTATGAACGATTCCCCTAAAAACTTCTTTAAGTTGAAATCATTTTGGAATATCATTATAAGGAAAAAGAGGTTCGACAGGATATATACCGGAGACCCCGTGCTGCGCGGCGCGCTCGCGGGTTACCGGTTCTTCCGCGGCGCGGAGATAAGGGAAATTTAAACTATGGAGCAGAAGATACCGGTTTCGGTGGTCGTAATAGTAAAGAATGAGGAGAAGAGGATCGCATCCTGCCTCGAGAGCGTTGCATGGGCCGACGATATCGTGATCGTGGACGATATGAGCACGGACAGGACAGTCGAGATCGCCCGCCGCTACACGGACAGGATATTTGAGAGGAAGATGGACATAGAAGGCGTCCACAGGAATTATGCCTACTCCCAGGCGAAGAACGGATGGGTCTTCAGCCTGGATGCCGACGAGATCGTAAGCCCCGAATTGAAGGAAGAGATCGCCCGCGTAGTCAAAGAGGACGCGGATAAGAAGCTTAACGAGTATGTTGTTTTTGCCGTGCCGATGCGCAATTATATCGGCGATCACTGGGTGAAATGGGGCGGCTGGTATCCGGCGCATAAGGACAGGTTCTTCAGGAAGGGAAGGTTTAAATACGAAGAGGCGGCCGTGCACCCGCGCGTCTTCTACGACGGAAAGTGCGGCCGGCTCAACGGCGATATAATACATTATTCCTACGAGAATTTCGCGGAACTTATCGATTCGCTGAACGGCCAGACTTCAAAAGAAGCGGAGAAGTGGTTTTCTACGGGGAAGAAGATGCCTCTGCAGACGGCTTTGTGGCGCACCCTGGACAGGTTCTTCAGGAGTTATGTCGGCAACAAAGGGTATCGCGACGGCGTCATCGGCCTGATGGTGGCGGTGAACGGCGGTCTTTACCAGTTGTTAAGTTACGCCAAATACAGGGAGCTGGCTCGTGGCCAAAAAGCAAAATAAAGTAATATTCCTCGACAGGGACGGGGTCATAAACAAGGACCCAGAACATCTGAAATTCCAATATGTGACCAAGTGGAAGGATTTCAAGTTCCTGCCGGGAGCGAAACGCGCCATAAAGATGCTTACGGACGCCGGGTATTCGATATACATAATCTCCAACCAGGCGGGGATCGCAAAAAAGTATTTCTCGATACGGGACCTTAAACGTATAACTGTTAACATGGCGAGGGAAGCGGAAAAGGCCGGTGGGAAAATAACAGGGGCCTATTACTGCCCGCACCGGACCGAGGATAACTGCGGCTGCCGGAAACCCAAGGCGGGCCTTTTTAAGAAGGCGCTGAAGAGGGGCCCGATAGATTTCAAGAAGACTTTTTTTGTAGGCGACAATATCAGGGATGTCCAGGCCGGGAAGGCGATAGGATGCAGGACCCTTTTGGTGTTGTCCGGTAAGGTAAGGTCGAGGAAGGATGACGGCTGGGAGGCAAAGCCGGACTTTATTAAACGGGACCTTTTGGAAGCCGCGGAATTCATATTAAAGAATGATAGGAGAAATATATGAAGGTATTCATCATCCATGCCCAGGCCGGGGCCGGGCACAAGAGCGCCGCCCTGGCGATAAAAGACGCCTTCGATAAGGCCAACACAGGCCACGATGTCAGGGTAGTAGATTCCCTGGAATACGCGAACCGGCTGTTCAGGTTTACCTATGTCTGGGGATATAACTTCATGGTCTCGAAGGCGCCTTTCCTCTGGACATTCTCGTTCTATTTTACCGATTTCAAGCCGCTGCGGCCGCTTATAAGGACAGTAAGGCGCATGATGAATTTCGTAAACGGGCATAAACTCTACTCCTTCATAAGGAAAGAGAAGCCGGATTGTATAGTCGCTACGCATTTCCTGGCGACGGACATAGTATCCAACCTTAAAATGTCGAAACTCTATGACGGCAAACTCATCACGTGCGTCACGGATTACGGCGTGCATGATTTCTGGATATCGTCCCAGGTGGACATCTATGTCGCTGCGGCCGAATACACCAAGAACGAGCTTGTGAGCAAAGGCATACAGGCCGAAAAGATAAGGGTGCTCGGCATCCCGGTCCAGGAGAAATTCACGAAGAAGCTGGAGCGAGGCGAGGCGATCAAGAAGCTCGGCCTGAAAGAGGGGTTATTTACCGTCCTCATAATCGGGGGCGGGCTCGGCGTCGGCCCGATACCGGAGATGGTCGAGACTATCGCCGGGACATCAGAGCCGTTCCAGCTCATCGTAGTATGCGGCAACAACGAAGGGCTTCTTAAGGAAATAGAGAATATCGCTAAAAAATCAAAAGTATTTATCAAACCTTACGGTTTTGTGGATAACGTGAACGAATTGATGGATGCCTCCGACGTAATGATATCCAAACCCGGCGGCCTGAGCATTTCCGAGGCAATGGTCAAGGGCGTGCCTGTCATAGTCAATACCTATATCCCGGGACAGGAAGAGAGCAACCTTATGTTCCTGGAAAAGCACGGGGTGGGCGTAGGAGTCAAGACCATCGGAGAGACCCTTGACAAGCTTGAGGCCCTTTACAGGTCAAAAGATACCCTCGATACGATGAGGGCGAAGGCGAAACAACTGGGCAAGCCGTCCTCAGCGAGCGATATAGTCCTGCTTGTGCTGGAGACTATCGAGAAGAAATGGTCAACACTCGTAAAGAACTGACCATCGGCGATGTCAACACTCGTAAAGAACTGACCATCGGCTATGACAAATAAGAAAGAACTTGCCGGCATCGCCAGCAAAGCTCGTGAAGAACTTGCCGGCATCGCCAGCAAAACTCGTGAAGAACTTGCCGGCATCGCCCGGGACCTGAGGTCCTATATAGAGGCCGAAAAAGCCGCAGGTACCGCCGATATCATCACGCCTGCCCGGCCGAGAAACGCCGCATCGAATTCTAAGAAATCCGGGTTACTCGATCCGGTAAAAAGAGAAGTATTCTCATGCCGGCGCTGCCCGCT
This sequence comes from Candidatus Omnitrophota bacterium, assembly GCA_028716565.1. Taxonomy (NCBI): domain Bacteria; kingdom Pseudomonadati; phylum Candidatus Omnitrophota; species Candidatus Omnitrophota bacterium. The sequence goes on along the minus strand of JAQUPL010000001.1, from coordinate 403,444 downwards.
TTATAAGACCAAGAAGAATTACGTATTTTCAGACGGGGATCCCGAAGCCCGGCTGGTATTTGTAGGAGAGGCGCCGGGCGGAGATGAAGATATTCAGGGGGTCCCGTTTGTCGGCCGCGCAGGCCAGCTTTTAACGAAGATGATAGAGGCGATGGGCCTCAGGCGCCAAGACGTCTATATCTGCAACGTCATAAAATGCCGGCCTCCTAACAACAGGGCGCCCCTGCCGGAAGAAGTTGCCGCATGCAAGGATTACCTTCTCAGGCAAGTCGGGATAATCTCGCCTAAGGTCATCTGCTGCCTCGGGAAACATGCCACTGAGGCGCTCCTGGGCACCGAGGTCTTCATAACAAAGATCAGGGGTAAAGAGTTCGAATTTAACGGCGTCACGCTTATCCCCACTTATCATCCCGCATACCTTTTAAGGAATCCTTCCGCCAAGAAAGAAGTATGGCAGGACCTAAAGAAGATAATGAAGATCCTTTCGGAGCAGGATTGACGAATCCGCAGGCAAAAGAGTTCGTTGAAGTAGCGGTGGGCCTTCCCGTCAGGAAGCCGTTCCACTACAGGGTTCCCGCCTCCCTGAAAGAAAAAGTGGAGATCGGCAAGCGTGTTTGGGTCCCTTTCGGCCCGAGGCGGATCGTAGGTTATGTCACAGATCTTGTCGATAAGCCCCGTTTGGAAGGTATAAAGGAGATCCTCTCGGTAATAGACGAGGAGAGCTCGGTGATCAGCGCCGAGCTTCTGGCGCTTACGAAGTGGATCGCCGGTTATTACCACTCGTCGTGGGGAGAGGCTATAGAGGCCGCGCTTCCCGGCCCGCTGAAGAAAGGGAAGATAAAGACAAAGCCCCGCCATCCCTTGGTCGAAGAGGAATACGAGCCCACCGGGAATTTCAAGCCCACGCACGAGCAGGACGCCGCTCTGAGATCCATCAGGGAATCCATATCGAAAGGCAAAAACGACGTCTACCTTCTGCACGGCATCACAGGCAGCGGCAAGACCGAGGTCTATATGCAGTCGATCGAATCGGCGCTCAGATTAGGGAGGTCCGCAATAGTATTGGTGCCGGAGATCTCACTTACGCCCCAGGCGGTCGAACGTTTCAAGTCGAGGTTCGGGAGTATCGTGGCGGTCCTGCACAGCAGGCTTCTTGGGAGCGAAAGATTTTTAGAATGGAAAAAACTTAAGGAAGGGACCGCGAAGATCGCGGTGGGCGCGCGATCAGCCATATTCGCGCCGGTCAAAAACCTCGGCCTGATAGTGATAGATGAAGAACACGAGACGTCCTATAAACAGGACGATGCGCCGAGATATAACGCCAGGGACGTCGCGATAGAACGCGCCAGGTCCGCGGGCGCCGCGGTCATCCTTGGCAGCGCCACCCCGTCCCTTGAAAGTTTCCAGAAGGCGGCGTCAGGCGAATACAAATTACTGAAGATTACCGAGCGCATAGAGAAGAGGGCCCTGCCGAAGGTCGATATAATAGACATGCGCCAGGAGCTTATCGATTCCAGGGAGCCGAAGATATTCTCCCGCGCGCTTGAGCACGCCATATCTCAGGTCCTGAACAGGCACGGCCAGGTGATGCTCTTTATGAACAGGAGGGGTTTCTCGACCTTCATAAACTGCAAGAAGTGCGGCTATGTGGTGACCTGCAAATACTGCAACGTCTCGATGACATATCATTTCGACACAAAGAAGCTTAATTGCCATTACTGTAACTATCAGGCCGGCCCGCCGGAAAAATGCCCCAAATGCAAGAGCGGGGATATCAGGTATTTCGGCATCGGCACGCAAAAGATCGAGAGCGAGGCGGCCAGGCTTTTTCCTGCCGCCAGGATAGCCAGGATGGATACCGACGCGACGGTAAAGAGGGGCTCCCACCGCCAGATACTCTCGGAATTCAAGAAACATAAAATAGATATTCTTGTAGGGACCCAGATGATAGCCAAGGGCCACGACTTCCCGCGGGTGACGCTAGTCGGGGTCGTCTCGGCGGATACGGCTCTCAACCTGCCGGATTTCAGGGCCGGCGAGAGGACATTCAACCTCCTGACGCAGGTCGCGGGCCGCGCGGGCAGAGGATCAGAACCCGGCAGGGTGATCGTCCAGACATTCTCTCCCAACCATTACGCGATAGAAAAGAGCATCGAGCACGATTATGTCGGATTTTTCAACGAGGAGATAAAATTTCGCAAAGAGCTGAATTATCCTCCGTTCACGCATATCGTCGAGATAAAGCTGAGGGGAAAGAAGGAAGAGAGGGTGATAAAGGCCGCGCAGGACCTCGGGGCTGTCCTGAACCTTTTCATCGCCGGCGAAGTCCTTAGCGAAGCTAAGGGAAAGCCGGTGGAGATGGTAGGGCCGGCGCCGGAATTCATATCGAAGATAAAAGGGCAATTCAGGTGGAACCTGCTGCTTAAAGGGCAAGACCCTGCGGTGATCTGCGGATTTATAGACAAAGCCCTGGATAACCTGAAAGGGAAGTCGGGCCTGATTATTACGGTAGATGTAGACCCGATGGGATTGTGATGTCTACTGGTCGAACGAGCCCTTGATGAGGGTCTTTATGGCGTCGAGCTCTTTTATGCCGTGTTCGGCGTCCATATCGCCTGGGTTGGCCTGAAGGGCCGCCTTATAGAAAGCGCGCGCCTTTTCATAATTCTCCATGCCCTTGTAAAGCCCCGCCAGTTTCTTAAGTGTCTTGGAATCTTTGTTATTTATCATCGGGACGCCTTCCAATATCTTTATGGCGTTTAAGGTCTGCCCCTCGCTCAGGAAGCAATCGGCTATAGCGTTCAGGATCGCGGAATTTCCCGGGTCCGCCTTCATTGCCTTCTCGAACTGATAGATCGCCTCCCACGTCTTGCCCGCTTTTTGGAGCGACATCCCGCCCATCATACTGATAAACCCGAATATTTTTCCGGTGACCAATTTAATTATATTCGGATGATGCCTTTGCTGCTCCCAAAGGGAGAGCCAGAGGTAGAAGCGCGCCTCCGCGAAATCCTGTTTTAAGGCGAGCGCGGAACTGAAGAGCTCTATAGCGTAACCGAAATTTTCTCTTTTGACGGCCTCAAGGCCTTTTTGATAATAATCGCTTACCTGTTTCGGAAGATTAGCTAAATCCGCTTCGTCCATGCTTGTGCTCCTTTTACCTGATTATAGAGCATCGGGGCGGAGAGGTCAACTTTTTTTTGGATTTGGTTTTTTCGTGGGTTTATAGTAGAATAGTGCCATGTCCATCTTACAAGTACGCAAATATCCGGATCCTGTCCTCAAGAAGAAGGCCCAGCCGGTCAAAACCGTGACCGAGCGCGAGAGGAGCCTTATCGAGGATATGATCGAGACGATGAAGCTCTCCGAAGGGGTGGGTCTCGCGGCCACGCAGGTAGGGGTATCTAAAAGGATCATCGTCTTCAACCCGTCTTGCGATGAGTGGCGGGCCGACGCGCTCATTAACCCTGTCATAGTAAAAAAGCGCGGAAGCGAGAAAAAAGAGGAGGGCTGCCTGAGCCTGCCCGGGATAAACGGGCCGGTCAGCCGCAGCACCTATGTCCGGGTCGAAGGGGTTGATATAAAGGGAAAGCCCGTCTGTTTTGAGGCGAGAGGCCTTTTAGCCAGGATATGCCAGCATGAGATAGACCACCTGGACGGCATTCTCTTCATCGACAGGCTCAGCCCTGTCAAGCGTTTCATGGCGAAACGCAAACTCAAAAAAGAGCTCAAATGACGATAGTCTTCTTCGGCACGTCCGGATTCGCGGTCCCGAGCCTCGTGAAATTGAGCAAATTCCACGATATCGCGGCCGTTGTCACCAAACCTGACAGGCCGAAGGGCAGGAACCTGAAACCGGCCCCGTCTCTCGTAAAGATAAAAGCGGATTCCCTGGACATACCCGTTACCTCGATAGACGACATCTCTTCCGCCCGCGCCCTGGACGAACTCAAAAAATACAAGGCGGACCTCTTCGTCGTCATCGCGTATGGGAAGATACTCCCGGGCGAGATACTCTCTTTGCCGAAGATTTATTCAATAGGCCTCCACGCTTCCCTGCTCCCGAAATACAGGGGAGCCTCGCCGATAAACTGGGCGATATTGAACGGCGAAGAGAAGACCGGCGTCACCGTTTTCAAGTTGAGCGGAAAGATGGATGCCGGCGAGATAATAACGCAAAAAGACGCGGATATCCTCGATTCCGATAATGCCGAGACGCTCTCCGAAAAACTCTCGAATCTTGGCGCTAACCTGCTTGTCAGGGCGGTGGATTCCATAGAGGAGCGGAAAGCGCAATTTATAAAACAGGATGAATCCGAAGCCAGTCTCACCCCTAAGTTGAAGAAAGAGGACGGCAGGATAGTCTGGGATAAGCCGGCTTCCGAGGTTCATAATAAGGTCAGGGCTTTTTACGGCTGGCCCGGGGCGTTTTCCAGCCTTAACGGCAGGATAATAAAGATATGGGCCACAGAGCCCTCGGACCTGCCGGCGCAAAAAGGCCAGTCGCCCGGCAGGATAGCCGCGCTCGACAGCGGCGGAATAACCGTAGCTTGCGGCAGCGGCTTCCTCAGGATAAAAGAGCTGCAGCCCGAGGGCGGCAAACGTATGAAGGCCAAGGATTACGTTCTCGGGAACAAGGTTTCAGTCGGCGACAGCTTCGTTAATTGACTTGAATTCCCTCCCGCATATGATATAATATTCCTTTGAATTTCCAAAAATTTCTATGATAAACAACAAAGTTGCGCCCAGCGAATTAATACGACGTGATTTCCAACATCTCAAAGAGACCGAAGAGCTAAACACTACCGATGAGATAGCGGAACTGCTTTTCATCCAGTCACTCGAAGGAAGGTCCCACAACGGCGCGGGAGCCTTCCAGAAGAGCTTTTACGTCAACACGACCATCGACGATATCGTCCGCGCGCTTAAGTTCGACCCGAACAAGGTCAAGACCAGGCGCCAGATGCTCATAGACGACATCACCGGGTTCGTTGAGGATACTATCAAGGGGAAACCGAGGACGCGCCTCGTTAACGGCAAAGGCGAACCGTTCATCGGCGTACCTGACCTCAAGGATATCGAAGTGAACGCCCATGACGTCCTCAGGGGCATATATATCGGCGGCCTCAGGGATGATCCTGGCCCGCGTGCGGCGGCAGAAGAGAAATTTGGGATAACGATCGGTTATGGCAAGTGTTATCCGATAAATCTCGATGTGATGGATAAGATGAATCTCGACGGTGAATTGCTCGCCCACCGTGAACACGCCGGTTCGATAGAGGCGTTCAAAAGAGCGGGCCTTATCATCGCCGAAGCTGACCTCCAGAAGGTCGCGCCTGACAAGATAAGATACCTTTATATAAGGCATAAGATCGGGCCGGGCCAGTCGGATGACGGGGCACTCGTTGCCGCGGGAATGGTATATAACAAGAACGTGGCGCTCGGGATATTCCTGGCCGACGCGATCGATACTCTGGAAAAATACGTTCACCTGTATAAGGACCAGGACGACGAGCTGGGCTATTACATTTCGAAAAATTGGCCGGGCCTGAACGTCTCGATGGATGAAGTCCTCGAGATAACTTACATGGCCGCGGTTCCGGAAGAACTCGACGACATAATGCCGGACAGCTCTTTGAGGTATTTCCTTTCGATAGACAGGCAGATCGGGCAGTGCGCGCTCCAGAGCCACCTTAATTTCATAGACAAGAAGCCGTATTTCCCGATGTTCATAAGTTTCAATAGGACTCTATCTTCGGAATTTTATACATATATACGCAACAGGGTCAACTCGCTCAAGAACCTCCAGGCCGTCGTCACGTCAGATACGGTCATGAAGGGGCTCGAGATGCCGGTAAACAGCTTCCTGAAGCGGCCCGCGATAGTCGTGAAATCGGGCGTACCGCTTAAGGACGCGCTGGAGAAGATGAAAGCTGCTGGCGCGGAGTTCCTGGTCATACAGGACGAGAACAACGCCGTGCAGGGCGTAATATCGCTGCATGACCTGATAAAGCTTATGATGGAAAACGGAAAGCGCGAATAGATGCCTGAATTCAGAAAAGACCCTATAATCGGAAGGTGGGTGATAGTTGCGACCGAAAGGGCGCGCCGGCCCACCGATTTTGTGCCTCATTCCGTATCCGAGGAGAAGATGGCCGAACCTCCCTGCCCGTTCTGCGAGGGGAAGGAAGACCAGACGCCTCAGCCGGAGATCTTTGCGATCCGCAACCCCGGCACAAAACCGTGTACGCCCGGATGGAAAGTCAGGGTCGTTCCCTCAGTCTCGCCGGTCCTTAAGGTGGAAGGCAAGGTCGAAAGGCACGGGAGGGGAATGTATGACGTGGTAAACGGCATCGGCGCCCACGAGATAATCGTCGAGACCCCGCAGCACATCTACAATATGGCAGACCTGCCCGAGCAGCAGATTACCGATTCAATAACCGCGTACATAGAGCGCATCACCGACCTCGGCAGGGACCCGCGTTTGAAATACGCCCTCCTCTTTAAAAATTACGGCCTCGCGGCGGGCTCTGGAAGGATAAGGCACGCCCATTCGCAGCTGATAGCAATGCCCGTAAACCCGATACGCCTTAAGGATGAACTGGTCGGCGCGCGCCAGTACTTTGAATACAAGGAACGCTGTATATTCTGTGATGTCATAAAGCAGGAGTTGGACACCGGAAAGCGGATCGTGGCCGACGTGGACGGTTTCGTTGCGTTCGCGCCTTTCGCGTCGAGGTTCCCGTTCGAAACGTGGATCCTTCCTAAGAAACACAGCGCGGATTTCGCGCATCTTTCTGTCGACAAGAGGGCGGATTTGGCGAGGACGCTCAAGCTCGTGCTCACGAAATTGAAGAAAGCTCTCGTCGATCCGGCGTATAATATAATACTCCATACCGCGCCGTTCCGCGTACCCAAGGCCGGATACTGGAGGACGATAGACGACGATTTCCACTGGCACCTCGAGATAATGCCGAGGCTTACAAGGGTCGCAGGTTTCGAGTGGGGCAGCGGGTTCTATATTAACCCCACCCCGCCTGAAGACGCGGCCAAATACCTAAGCGGGATAGAATGACAAATGGCTGAATTACGCAGGGACCCGATAACAGGCAGGTGGGTTATAATAGAGATTGACAAGGTCAAGAACCCCTCCGACTACGAGGTCGAGACCCATGTCAAGAGGGGCGGCGTCTGCCCGTTCTGTCCCGGAAACGAGAGCATGACCCCGCCGGAGATCTACGCGGCCCGTGAAGGCAGCAAACCTAACGCGCCGGGCTGGCAGGTGCGCGTCATCCCGAATAAATTCCCCGCCTTGAGGGTAGAGGGCAACCTCGACAGGATCGGCATCGGGATGTATGACATGATGAACGGCATCGGCGCGCACGAGGTCATCATCGAGAATCCCGACCATAACAAGGAACTCGCCGATATGCTGGACAGTGATATAGAGAAGGTAATATGGGCGTGCCGTAACAGGTGTCTCGACCTAAAAGGTGACAAGAGGTTCAAGTATATCCTGATATTCAAGAATTACGGGGTATCGGCCGGCGCGTCGCTGGAACACCCCCATTCGCAACTGATCGCGCTGCCCATCATCCCGAAGCGCGTGGTCGAGGAGATCCGTTGGGCGGAGAGATATTATGAGTATAGGGAGAGATGCGTATTCTGCGATATGGTGAACCAGGAACTCGAAGACAGGGAGCGGGTCATAGCCGAGAACAAGGGCTTCATCGCGTTCGCGCCTTTCGTATCGAGGTTCCCGTTCGAATTTTCCATATTCCCGAAGCTCCACAGCGCCGAGTTCAGCTACATCCAGAAAGAAGAGATCACAGACCTCGCGCGGATACTAAAGGAGACGCTCGTGCGCATGAAATTGGCCTTGAAAGATCCCTCATATAATTTTATAATACATACTTCTCCCATAGATTCCCGCGAAAGAGCGGATTACCACTGGCATATCGAAGTCATGCCCAGGTTGGGAAGGACGGCTGGATTCGAGTGGGGCACGGGTTTCTACCTGAACCAGACCCCGCCCGAGGTAGCCGCCTGGGCTTTAAGGGAAGTATCCCTGTAAAAAACAAAAGAAAAAGGAGGAAGTTGAAATGGCTGTGAAAGTTGGTATCAACGGTTTCGGAAGGATAGGCCGTCTTGTAGCCAGGGCAATACTCGAAAAAAAGAGCAAAGACCTTGAACTGGTCGCGGTAAACGATATAACCGACGCGAAAACCAACGCATATCTCTTAAAATATGATTCTGTCCACGGCAGGTTCCCCGGTGAAGTAAAGGCCGCGTCCGAGGATACGATATCTGTCGACGGAAAAATAATCAAAGTCCTTGCAAAGAGAGACCCTTCGGAACTTCCCTGGAAAGACCTCGGCGTGGAGATCGTCATAGAATCGACCGGCCTTTTCACGATCAAGAAGGACGGCGTCAATAAGAAGGGCAAGGAAGTCAAGGGAGCCGAGAACCACATCACCAAAGGCGGCGCGAAAAAAGTCATTATTTCCGCTCCTGCCCAGGACGAGGACATAACTATAGTCATGGGCGTGAACGAGGACAAATACGACCCGAAGAACCATAATGTCATTTCGAACGCTTCGTGCACGACGAATTGCCTCGCCCCGCTGGCAAAAGTATTGAACGACAAATACGGGATAGTCAAAGGCCTGATGACAACGATACACGCTTATACCAATGACCAGAAACTCCAGGACCAGGCGCATTCAGACCTGCGCAGGTCTCGCGCGGCCGCGTTATCGATGATACCGACGTCGACCGGCGCAGCGAAGGCCCTTTCGCTGGTCATTCCGGAACTTAAAGGCAAGCTTGACGGTTTCTCGATGAGGGTGCCGTGCGCCAACGTGTCGGTAGTCGACCTTACCGCGACACTCGGCAAGAAAGTTACGGCCGAAGAGATAAATGCCGTATTAAAAGAAGCTGCTGAAGGCAAGTTGAAGGGGATCCTCGGCTATACCGAAGACCCGGTCGTATCGGTCGATTTCAACCATTGCTCCTTGAGCTCTATCATTGACGCGAAGAGCACCAAGGTCATCGGAGACGATTTCGTAAAGGTCCTTTCGTGGTATGACAACGAATGGGGATATTCGAACAGGGTCGTAGACCTCTGCGAATATATCGTGAAGAAAGGCCTTTAAAATATGAACAAGCTGACAATAAAAGACCTGGACCTTAAAGGGAAGCGCGTATTGATGCGCGTCGACTTTAATGTCCCGCTAGACGACAAGCTCAATATAACCGATGACACGAGGATAAGGGCGACTTTGCCGACGATAAAATACGCGCTCGACAAAGGGGCAAAACTTATCCTGATGAGCCATCTCGGCAGGCCGGACGGCAAGGTCATAGCTAAGTACAGCCTCGCCCCGTGCGCCGCGAAGCTTAGCCAATTGCTAGGCAAGCCGGTGAAGATGGCGAAAGACTGCGTCGGGCCCGACGTCAAGGCGATGGCAGATGCCATGAAACCGGGCGAGTGCATCCTCCTCGAGAACCTGCGTTTCCACGCAGAGGAAGAAGCCAACGACGCGAATTTCGCTAAAGAGCTCGCGAGCCTCGGAGACGTATTCGTAAATGACGCTTTCGGGACCGCGCACCGCGCGCACGCATCGACAGAGGGCGTGACGAAATACCTGAAGTCGGCTGCGGGTTTCCTTCTTGAAAAAGAGATCGAATATCTCGAAGATAAGGTCATGAACCCGGCCAAGCCGTTTGTGACGATACTCGGCGGCGCGAAGGTCTCGGACAAGATAGGCGTCATCGAGAACCTCCTGGACAAGGCAGATTCAATACTCATCGGCGGCGGGATGGCTTATACTTTTTATGCGGCGCAGGGCAAATCGATAGGCGCCTCTAAGGTCGAGAAGGACAAGATAGATATCGCGAAATTGCTTCTCGAGAAAGCCAAACAGAAGAAAGTCAATATCGTCCTGCCGGTCGATAATATCATCGCCGATAAATTCGACGCGAACGCGAACACCAAAGTCGTAGGCGACCAGATCCCTGACGGATGGATGGGATTGGATGTGGGTCCTAAGACCGTAGAGGTGTTTAAGAACGTCTTAAAGAGCGCCAGGACCATCGTATGGAACGGCCCGCTCGGCGTATTCGAGATGGATAAATTCTCCAAGGGAACCGAAGAGGTCGCGAAATATATCGCCTGCCTTTCCGGAGGATGTTCATGCTGCGGCGGGAGCAAGGTGATATCGATAATCGGCGGCGGCGATACGGCTGCCGCGATAGCGAAGTTCAAGCTTGAAGACAAGATGACGCATATATCCACGGGCGGGGGAGCTTCCCTCGAGTACCTGGAAGGAAAGGTTTTACCGGGTATTAAAGCTTTAACTGATAAGTAATGTCAGCGGGTGACTGCCGACGGAGCCCTTGGCCCTTTTGCACGAAGCAAAAGGGACGAGGTGCTCGGCAGGCAGGACCCGCCCTCATAAAGGTTATTGGTTGAAAGGATATAATGAGAAAACCTATAATCGCAGGCAACTGGAAGATGTACAAGACCTCAGGCGAGGCGCTTGAGCTCGTCAACGGTCTTAAGAATGAATTAAAAGACGAGACCGCGGTAGAGGTGGTGGTCTGTCCGCCTTTTACCTCGATATCTAAAGTCGCAGAAGCGCTCAATGGCTCGAACATCGGATACGGCGCGCAGGATATCTACTGGGAAGAGGAAGGCGCCTACACCGGTGAAGTAGCTCCTAAGATGCTCACTGACCTCGGCTGTAAATTCTGCATAATCGGGCATTCTGAGCGCAGGACGTATTTCCACGAGACTAATGAGACGGTTAACAAGAAGGTTAAAGCCGCTTTAAAGCACGGCCTTACGCCGATAATGTGCGTGGGCGAGCGCCTCGAAGAGCGTGATTCCGGAAAGACTTTTGATGTGGTAAAGAACCATGTAGAAGGCGGGTTAGCAGGCCTCCCTAAAGAGGATGTCGCCAAAATAGTCATTGCCTATGAACCTGTCTGGGCGATCGGGACCGGAAGGACCGCTACGCCGGAACAGGCGCAGGAAGTCCATAAATATATCCGCGAGCTGCTCAAGAAAGCTTACGGCGAGGATGTCTCCTCAAAAGTGAGGATACAATACGGCGGGAGCGTAAAACCCGATAACACAAAGAGTATTATGGCCGGGCCTGATATCGACGGGGCGCTGGTCGGAGGGGCGAGCCTTAAGGTAAAGGACTTCGCCGAAATAGTAAGACAAGGTAAAAAATGAATTTAGTTCCCCTGTGGGGGATTTAATTCGGCCTAATGGTTTACATCGCGCAAGCGATGTAAACCATGGCCTCATTTAAAAAGGAGTAGAAATAAGATGTTCGCGTTCTTGATAACTTTGCATGTGATCGCGTGTTTAGTCCTGATAATGGTCATACTGCTACAGGCGGGTAAGGGCGGCGGGATATCCGAGACGTTCGGCGGGAGCGGCGGCCTCCAGTCTATGCTGGGGACCAAGGCGTCGTCTTTCCTTACGAAGGCGACTGCCGCTTGCGCTGTTCTCTTCCTGGTGACCTCTATGACCCTGGCGCTGATGAGCACCGAAAGGTCCGGCTCAATAGTCGAGAGGGAAGTCACGAAGGAAGAAAAGAAGGCCCCGGCTAAGGCAGCGGGCGAGGCGCCCCAGACGAACCTGCCTCCGGCCGGCACGACCGGACAACAGGCTCCTAATAAGTAAAACAGGGGGAGATATATGTTAAAAAAAATACCGCTTCTTGCGGTATTTTTTTTGCTGGCACAGGGGACAGTTTTGGCGGCCGATTACGGCGACGCCATCATCACCGCCTCTATCGGTGACGCTTCCACTCTTGTCCCTATACTCGCGTCGGATTCTGCCTCAGCCGAGATATGCGGTCTTGTCTTTAACGGTCTAGTGCGCTACGACAAGGACCTTAATCTCGAAGGCGAGCTCGCCGAGAGGTGGGAAATAAAGGAAGGCGGCCTCGTCATCATCTTCCACCTGCGCAAGAACGTGAGATGGCATGATGGCCAGCCATTTACCGCCCGCGACGTGGAATTCACCTACCAAAAGCTAATAGACCCAAACGTAAAGACCCCGTACAGCGGGGATTTTGAGCGGATTAAATCCCTTGAGGTCCTCGACGACCATACCGTAAAGGTGACTTATAAAGAACCGTTCTCTCCCGGATTATCCAGCTGGGGGATGTGGATAATGCCCAAACATATCCTCGAGAAGGAAGACTTGAGCAATACGAAATTCTCCCGCAATCCCATAGGAACGGGTTCCTATAAATTCAAAGAATGGAAAACAGGCGAGAAGATAGTCCTCGTCTCGAACCCGGATTACTACGAAGGCCGCCCTTATATAAACAGGTATATCTACAGGATAATCCCTGACCAGGCGACCACTTTCCTCGAATTGCAGACGCAGGGCGTAGATGAGGTCGGTCTGACCCCGCTACAGTACACGCGCCAGACAGACACGCCGTTCTTCAAAAAATATTACAGGAAATACAAATATCCCTCGTTCGGTTATACTTACCTTGGTTTTAATATGAAGGACCCGCTTTTCGCGGACTGCCGCGTCAGGCTCGCGCTCGATTACGCAATCGATAAAGATGAGATAATAAAAGGTGTGCTTTTAGGATTAGGCAGGGTCTCGACCGGGCCGTTCCCGCCCGAGTCGTGGGCATATAATGTGGATGTGAAATCCGTCCCGTATAACCCCAAGAAAGCCAAAGAGTTGTTAAAAGAAGCGGGCTGGGAGGACCACGACAGTGACGGCTGGCTCGATAAGGACGGCGATAAGTTTAAATTCATCATATTAACGAATATGGGGAACGATACGCGCCAGATCTGCGCCGAGATAATCCAGAGGAGATTAAAGGAGATAGGGATAGATGTTGAGATAAGGATAATAGAGTGGGCTACCTTTTTGTCAGAGTTCATAGACAAACATAGATTTAACGCGGTCATCATGGGATGGAATCTTTCACGCGACCCGGATTGCTATGATATCTGGCATTCTTCCAAGCAGAGGCCGGGTGAGTTCAACTTTATCGGGTACGAGAACAAGGAAGTCGACGCCCTTCTCGAGGCAGGCCGCCGCGAGTTTGACGAAGAGAAGAGAAAAGAGATATATAATAAGATACACCGGTTGATATTCGACGACCATCCCTGCATATTTTTATTCGTGCCTGACGCCTTGCCTATGGTCCACGCGAGATTCAAGGGGATAGCTCCGGCGCCATTGGGTATCGGTTATAATTTCATAAAATGGTACGTACCTAAAGAAGAGCAGAGATATACCAGATGGTAAACTACATTTTAAGGCGGCTTGTCGGCTTAATACCGGTCCTGTTCGGTATAACGGTAATCACTTTTTTCCTAATACACCTCTCGCCTGGAAAACCTACCCGCCTTCAGGCCGAGATGTCGCCGAAGATAACGCTCGAGGCGCGGGAGAAGCTCGACAGGCTCTACGGCCTCGACAAACCCGTACACGTCCAATACTTGCAATGGATAAAGAGGCTTGCCGTATTCGATTTCGGAAAATCCTTTACCGACGAAAGGCCGGTACTCATCAAGATCGGTGAACGCATACCCATCACGATAACAATAGAACTATTGTCGCTGTTCCTGATATTTCTGATCGCCGTGCCGATCGGTATAATGAGTGCGGTAAAAGAAAATTCCCTTTTCGATAAGAGTTCGACAGTATTTGTTTTTATCGGTTTCGCGACACCTACCTTCTGGCTGGCGCTCCTGGCGATGAGCTTATTCGGCGTCCAACTCGGATGGCTGCCGATCTCCGGCATAAAATCCTTCGACTTCGAGGAGCTTAATTTCTTCCAGAAGATAGCGGACGTTTCGCGCCATCTTATCCTGCCTGTCTTCGTCTCGGCCTTCGGCGGCCTAGCCGGCATATCCCGTTATATGCGGACCAGCATGCTCGAGGTCATGCATAAGGATTTCATAAGGACGGCGCGGGCGAAGGGGCTTTCCGAGAAAGAGGTAATTTACAAACACGCGCTCAAGAATGCCCTCCTGCCGATAGTGACGATTATCGGGCTTTCGGTTCCGGGGTTGATAGGTGGCAGCGTCATATTCGAATCTATCTACGCCATCCCGGGGATGGGAAAACTCTTCTTCGATTCGGTCATGGCGCGCGATTACCCGGTGATAATGGGGATACTCTTCGTGGGCGCTATCCTTACTCTACTCGGTAACCTCCTGGCCGACGTGATGTACGCCTGCGTCGACCCGCGTATCCGCGTGGGGGAGAAGCGATGAGGATAAACAAACTTACCGCGGCAGGCATCATCATAGTCTGCGTAATGGGGTTCCTCGCGATATTCGCTCCTCAGGTGAGCCGCTATGACCCGAACGGGATAGATCTCGAGAAGGCACTCTTGCCACCTTCACACGAACACCCGATGGGGACTGACTCCCTCGGCCGCGACCTCTTCGCGCGTATGGCCTACGGAGGGCGGATATCGCTCTCTGTGGGTTTTGTCGCAGTCGGGATAGCCGTAATAATAGGGTTGATACTGGGTTCACTCGCAGGTTATTACGGCGGCTGGATAGATAGCGTGGTCTCAAGATTTATCGATGTTATGTTATGTTTCCCCACGCTTTTTTTGATACTGACAGTGATCGCAATAATGGGTCCGAGCATTTTCAGCATTATGGTTGTTATAGGATTGACCGGTTGGATGGGTGCGGCCCGGTTGATAAGGGCCGAAATTTTGAGTTTGAAAGAACGGGAATTCGTCGAAGCGGCCCGCGCTACGGGAGCCAGCGACTTTCGTATCATAGTTCGCCATCTGATCCCTAACGGCATGGGCCCTGTTTTAGTCAACGTCGTGTTAGGTGTAGCGGGGGCGATCCTTATAGAATCGGGGTTGAGTTTCCTCGGCCTCGGCGTCCAGCCGCCAACACCGAGCTGGGGAAATATCCTCACTGAGGCGAAATCGACCCTGGGCATTGCCTGGTGGATAACCGTCTTTCCCGGATTCGCCATATTAGTCACCGTATTGGGCTATAACCTTTTAGGGGAGGGGTTGCGTGAACATTTCAACCCTCATAGAAAAGGACAATGAACGAGCCGCTCTTAGAGATAAAGAATCTATATGTCAATTTCAGGCAGGGCGGGAAGACTATCGAGGCGGTCAGGGGCGCGGACCTGAAAGTCTATGAAGGCGAGATCCTCGGCCTCGTCGGGGAATCAGGTTCCGGAAAATCCGTGACCGCGCTTTCCGTGACGAGGCTCCTGCCGGAATCGGCAGAGATAAAGAAGGGCGAGATATTATTCGACGGCCGCGAGATATTTAAATTATCGGAAGAACAGCTCAGGATCATAAGAGGGGCGAAGGTCTCCTATGTATTCCAGGACCCGGCGACGTCCCTTAACCCGGTCTTTACCATAGGCGACCAGCTTATCGAGACGATACGGCTCCACCAGAGATCGAAGGAGAACGAGGCATTCGATACCGCCGTCGGCCTGCTAAAAGATGTCGGGATGCCATCGCCGAAGGAGGTAATGTTCTCTTATCCGCACCAGCTATCAGGCGGTATGAAGCAGAGGGTGATGATAGCAATGGCGATATCATGCAGGCCGAAACTTTTGATCGCCGACGAACCGACGACCGCGCTCGACGTGACTATCCAGGCGCAGATCCTCGAACTCCTTGAAAAATTACGGGAGGATCTTAAACTCACGGTCCTCCTGATAACACACGACCTTTCGATAGTCGCGCAGGTCGCGGAGAAGACCGCGGTAATGCAGGAGGGGAAGATCGTCGAATACGGCGATACCGACATGATATACAAGAAGCCGTCGCATCCTTACACGAAGAAACTAATAGATTGCATCCCGAAGATGAGCAGGAGATAGAGTGCAGCCTATCCTTTCTGTCAAAGACGTAAAAAAATATTTCCCGGTCGCTAGGGGATTTGCCCGCCATATCGTAGGCGAGGTCAAGGCCGTCGACGGGATATCATTCGATGTCGAAGCAAGGAAGACGCTCGGCTTGGTTGGTGAATCGGGCTGCGGAAAGACGACGCTGGCCAGGATAATACTTAATCTCCTTAGCCCTACAGCCGGGAAGATATCATTCGATGGGCAGGAGATAACCGGCTTCTCGCAGGACAGGATGCGGCCGTTAAGGAAAAGATTGCAAGTCGTCTTCCAGGACCCGTATAATTCGTTGAACCCGAGGATGAAAATTGGCGAGATCTTAAGCGAGCCGCTACTGGTCCACGGAATCGGCGATGCCAAAGCGCGCCGCTCAAAAGTCCTGGAACTGCTTTCGAAGGTCGGATTGCGGGCCGACCACGCGAAACGTTATCCCCACCAGTTCAGCGGCGGGGAGCGCCAGAGGATAGGTATAGCGCGGGCGCTCGCGACAGGTCCCAAACTTATTGTCTGCGACGAGCCGGTTTCATCACTCGACCTCTCGATACAGGCGCAGATATTGAAATTACTGACGGGTCTCCAGAAGGAATTGGGCCTATCATATCTCTTGATCTCGCACGACCTGAGGGTCATAGAATCAATATCCGATTCGGTCCTGGTAATGTACCTGGGCAAGGCCTTTGAATACGCCTCTACCGATGAGCTTTACTCGTTCCCGGTACATCCTTACACCGAGGCGCTATTCTCGGCGATCTCTATAGGGCCGGAGCGCAAGAAGAAAAAGATGATAGTAAAAGGGGAACTTCCGTCTCCTTTATGCCCGCCCGCCGGCTGCAAATTCCATCCCCGCTGCCCGTACGCCGAACCCCGGTGCAAGGTAGAAGAGCCTACCCTAGATGAGGTTAAGCCGGGGCATTTCGTCGCCTGCCCTCCAAGGGCGCGTGCTTTATTAAGGATATAGTTAATTAGAAAATACCGCAAAAAAATCCTATAAAATAACAAAACAGTTATATTGACAAATTTCACATTCGAAAGTAGACTATTCCCTAATACATTCGGGTGAGGTGGGGGAGCAAAGGAAGAGGTCTGTGTTTATTAATTGCCCACGGGTTTTACGGGCTATCGTTGTAATAATATTATTATACGCCACCACCATGCCGGCGTTCGCCGGTATTTTTTATGTCCGGCCCGACGGAAATGACTCCAACCCGGGGACGGATAATACTCCTTCCGGCGCCTGGGAAACCATCCAAAAGGCAGCCGATACCCTCAAGGCCGGAGATACGGCCGAGATCCAGCCCGGCACATATAATGAAACCGTAACAATAACCAATTCAGGTACCGCTGAACAATATATCGTCTTTCACGCCAACGGGGAAGTTATAGTAAGCGCGGAAGGCCCCGCGGTCAAATTAGACGGCGCCAATTATGTCAGGGTAGAAGGCCTTACCTGTAAAAGCGCCACCGCTTCGGGCATATCTTTAATAAGCGCCAATAATAATATCTTAGTCCGCAATGTCTCATCCTCTGCTGATGGGAAGGGTATAGAAGCGGACCCGGCCTCTGCCGATAACCAGGTTATCGGAAATATAGCATCCGCCAATATATCAAGCGACTTTGCCGGTAACATAGCGGCTACTGCGCAAGCGACCGGCCATAATCCCGGCCTGCAGGAATATCCCGCAGGCCACTTTATAGTTGATGACTACGGCCGTAAAACGATCGACTTTGCACCGGATGAACTGATCGTTAAATTCAAGAAGGGCCTTGCGATACGGCGTACAATCTCTTCGGATAAGATAGCCGTTACAGGTCTTCCTTCTATAGATACCTTGCATAAGAAATTAAAGGTAACATCGATGGATAAGATCTTTAAGGGCAGGCCTAAGGCATTGAAGAAAGCCAAAGCGCACATACGGACGGCCTTATTGCCTGATCTGAATAATATATATAAGTTAAAGATCGGTAAAGAAACCAATGTGTTTAAAGCAATCGCGATGTATAGGCAGGACCCCAACGTAGAATACGCCGAGCCGAATTATGTAATTAAGACCTGTAATACATATCCTAACGATGTTTCTTTTGGGGTTCAGTGGTCGTTAAATAATACGGGCCAAACATCCGGGACTCCGGATGCCGATATCGATGCGCCTGAAGCATGGGATATATCTACGGGAAGCAATGTGGTGGTCGCCGTAGTCGATACAGGCGTGGATTATACCCATCAGGACCTGGCCGGAAATATCTGGAGCAACCCGGATGAGATTCCGGATAACGGCGTAGATGACGACGGTAATGGCCTTATCGATGACGTTAAAGGCTGGGATTTCTATAATGCGGATAAGGACCCCAAGGATGACAACGGGCACGGTTCGCATGTCTCGGGTATAGCTTCGGCAGCCACAAATAACGCGACAGGGATAGCAGGCGTTTCATGGAACAGCAGGATAATGGCGGTAAAGGTATTGAGTAATGCCGGGAGGGGTTATGATTCCGACGTGGCGAATGGCATTATCTACGCGGCAGACAACGGTGCCGACGTGATTAATTTAAGCCTAGGCGGCAACGAATATTCAACCATCCTGAAAGATGCCGTAGATTATGCCTTTAGCAAGAACTGTGTGATCGTAGCAGCTGCCGGGAATTCGGGTGACGATACCCCGCTTTATCCCGCGGCTTATGACAATGTCCTTTCGGTGGCAGCCACGGACCATAACGATGCGCGCGCTTCTTTCTCCACTTTTGGGCAGGAAGTCGATATAGCGGCGCCCGGAGTCAATATTTACAGTTCTGTTTTGAATAACGGTTACAATAGCTATGACGGGACGTCTATGGCCACACCGCACGTGACCGGCATAGTCGCTCTTATACTAGCCCAAAACCCGTCATTAGCAAATGATGAAGTGATCAAGAAAGTATATATATGCGCGGATGACCTTGGCGCCGCGGGATGGGACAAATATACCGGTTTCGGAAGGGTCAATGCTTTTAAAGCGCTTAATTCAGATAGCCAGTCCTACTTATTTGCCAGAATAAGGGGACCGAAAGAAGAGGGGTTATTTAGTAAAAACATTACCATAACAGGAACCGCGGCAGGGAACAACTTTGATCGGTATGAGATCTGGGCCGGTCAAGGCCAAAATCCCGCCAACTGGCAGGCAACAGGGATTACGCTTACGGGCGGGCAGGTAATAGACGGCGTCTTAGCCACCTGGGACTGCAGCGGTCTACCGAGTGATTTCTGGACGATAAAATTGATAAGCTATGACAAAAATTCGAGTACGAGAGAAAGCAGGATTTATCTATCTATAGATAATTCCTATCAGAAAGGATGGCCTCAGAAGACCATGTACGGCGGAGCAAGTTATAATGCCAGTATTGTCGCGGGCGATGTCGATAATGACGGGAAGCTGGAAGTAGTAACGGGTTCATATGAAGGAAATATTTATATCTGGCGTTATGACGGAACGCTATTACCGGGATGGCCGGTTTACATAGGCCAGCAGGCTTTGACCCCTGCTTTGGCGGATTTAGACGGCGACGGAGATCTAGAAATAATCATTGGTACTAACGTTGCTAATCAAGATGAAAAACTTTTTGTCTTACATCATGACGGCACATTGTTCGCGGGCAATTGGCCTAAAGGATGGGCCGGTTACGGATATGAGATCAACTATATTTCCGATGCGCCCGTTGCCGCCGATATAGACGGCGACGGAGATTTAGAGATCTTAATCGGGGGGGAAAATTGGAAAGTGCACGCCTGGCATCATGACGGCACAAAGGTAACCGGCTGGCCGGTGAGTTTAAGTAATAACCAAAATGCTACGGCTGTCGCGGTAGGAGATATTGACGGTGATGGTAATGTTGAAATAGTTGCCGCGGAGAGTACAACTTACGGAACGGAGGTCTACGGAAGTATTTATGCCTGGCATCATGACGGGACGCCTGTCGCCGGTTGGCCGATTGATATCGACGGCACATTATATCAACCTGTGCTTGGCGATATAAACGGCGATGGAAAATTAGAAGTGATCGTAAGTTCGCGAACGGGACTTTTTGTATTTAATGGCGCAGGCGCCGTGTTGGTGTCCAAAAATATCGGGACCAATATCTGCAAGATGCCCTGCCTCGGCGACTTAGACAACGATAAGATGCCCGAGATAATATTGCTTGGAAGTAACGATACTATTTATGCCTGGCGCGGCGATGGTTCGAATGTGCCGGGTTGGCCCAGGACATTCGGATTTAATAACCCTGCCTGGCTTTCGGGAGCAGCGGTGGCTGATGTGGACGGTGACGGAAACAACGAAGTAATAACGGCTGCATACGATAGTTATTTCAGCCGTTCTTATCTATACGTCTTTAATCACGACGGGACTTTCGCCGCCGGATATCCTAAGCAGACCGACGTTGATTATTTTTCAGTTCCGGTAATAGCGGACCTTGATAAAGACGGTGATGTGGAAATAATAGCTCACGGAAGATATCTTGGCACGATCGGCACTAATGTCTACGTCTGGGATCTTCCCGCGCCATACGACGAATCCAAGGCGGACTGGCCTATGGTAGGCCGTAACGCTCAACATACGGCCTGTTATCCAATTGCGCGGGGAGGAATTTCCGGAAAAGTCGCTTTACAATCGCGTAATAATCATTCAGACGTCATCACTTTTGAATTAAGAAATCCGGGTCAAACGAATCTCCTGGCGACGTACCAGTTATTGACCGCCACAGATGGCAGCTACACCCTTAATGATATTAAACCCGGTACCTATGATCTGACTGCCAAGGGCTCTATTTTCCTCAAAGCCAAGCAAGCTGATGTTATTGTCCAGCAAGGACGGGTTACTCCCAATATCAATTTTAATCTTTTGGGCGGAGACTGCGACAACAACAACGTCGTTTCCGGCGTGGACTTCGCCATATTGCGCGCCGCCTACGGCACCAAGCCCGGCGACGCCAAATGGGACACAAGGGCAGACTTTAACGGCAATAACCAGATAGACGGGACCGATTTCTCTATACTGAAGTCCAACTACGGTATATCAGGAGCACAGTAAAAAAGGAGAACATGCGCATGCGCATCAAACTATTGACAATGATAACAGCTCTTATCTTGGCCTTATTCCTTGCCCCAACAGCAAAGGCCGCCGTTTATCTTTCGCTTGATCCGTCCGCGCAGGATATAAGCGCAGGCAGCCAGTTTACGGTCAATATGGGCGTCTCTAACCCTTCTTCGCAACAGATGACTTTCCTGAATGTCTGGTTCTCGTTTGACCAGAATTACCTGGAAGTTGTTGATTCGGACTCCGGAAACTGGATAACTTCCGGCACAAACGTACTGGACGGCCCGTATCACGGCGCATTTAACTGGGACTTCCACGGCCAGAACTCCGCAGACAACGGCACGGGAAGGATAAGCTACGGGGAGGGAAGCTTTTCTACTACGGTAACCGGCAACGGCACATTTGCGCAGGTCACTTTCCTGGCCAAGGCGCCTGTCCTGAATACCCCTATAAATTATCTTGTGACCGGAACAGGCGGCCTGGATGATACCTATGTTACCGATACCGACGCTAGTAACATATTGGGCGGGGTAAGCGGGGCGTCTGTTAACGTTGTGCCTGAACCGGCGAGTTTGTTACTGTTGGCCGGCGGCTTGATCGGCATGGCTTTTAGGAAGAAGAATAAATAAAAAAGTTAAAGGGGCCGCGCCTGCGGCCGATTCTAATAAAATAAAACCCTCCTTTTATCGCAAAAGGAGGGTTGCTTTTTGCCCGCCTTTTTAATATAATAGGGACACGAAAGGAAAATCAACATGGGTCCTATATTTAAAGCCCTGGCGCCGATAGCGCCGTATATCATGACGTTTATCCCGATATTCATGGCGGTAAACTCGTTCGGGAACCTGCCGCTTTATTTTTCCCTTACTGAGGGGATGAAGCCGAAAGACCGCCAGAAGGTGATATTAAACAGCATAATAGTGGCGAGCATAATAGCGGTCCTGTTCATGTTCTTCGGCAACATATTATTGCGGCTGATGAATGTCCAGGTTCCGGATTTCAGGATCGCCGGCGGCATTTTACTTTTAGTCCTTTCGATACATCTTTTGCTCCCGGGAGAGGATAAAAGGGCACATCCGACTACGGATGTCGGCGTGTTCCCGCTCGGGACTCCGCTTATAACCGGTCCGGCCGTGCTCACGACGGTGCTGGTCATGAGGGAGGCCTACGGTTTGGTACCGACGGTAGTTTCAATAATACTGAATATGCTTATAATGTGGCTTGTCCTCTGGAAAGCCGATTATTTTATAAAGGTCCTCGGCAAAGGCGGTTCCAGGGCGCTCGCGAAGGTGTCGGATATCTTCCTCGCGGCGATAGCGGTAATGATGATAAGGATGGGGATACTGGAGATCGTCGTATCGGTCTTTTTCAACCCGGCGGCGAAAAAATAATATGAAGAACGTAATAGCATTCATAATGGCGGGAGGGAAGGGCGAGAGGCTCATCCCCCTGACGAGGGACAGGACCAAACCGGCCGTCCCATTCGGCGGGATATACAGGATCATCGACGTCACTCTCTCGAACTGCATAAACTCGGGAATACGCCAGATCCACGTCCTCTTGCAGTATAAATGCAATTCGCTCATAAGGCATTTGCGTCTCGGCTGGAACATATTCGACGCCGAACTCGGCGAATATATAGATATCGTTCCTGCGCAGATGAGGACCGGCGATACGTGGTACATGGGCACGGCCGATTCGATATACCAGAACCTTTATTTCATCGAGACCGAGAAGCCGGAATATGTACTGATACTCGCCGGCGACCATATCTATAAGATGAATTATGCGGAGATGATCGACTATCATATAGCGAAAAGCGCTGACTGCACCGTCGCGGTAGTCGAGATAGATAAGAAGGATTCGCAGCATTTCGGGGTGCTCGAAGTCGACCGCAACGAGAGGATACTCGGTTTCGAGGAGAAGCCGAAGACCCCTAAGACGATCCCCGGCGACCCGGCCCATATCTACGCGTCGATGGGCATATACGTCTTCAAGACAGATGTGCTAAAAGAGGTGCTTAACGCGGACTCGCACGACCCGGCGAGCAAACACGATTTTGGCAAGAATATCCTCCCCGGGATGGTCGCGAGGAAGGAGAAGGTCTTTGCTTATAATTTTAAGGACGAGAACAAGAAAGAGGCGCAATACTGGCGCGATATAGGGACGCTCGACGCTTATTACGAGGCGAATATGGACCTTGTCGGCGTGACGCCGATCTTCAACCTTTATGACAAGGAATGGCCGATCCGCACCTATATGGAGAAATACCCGCCGGCCAAGTTCGTTTTCGCCGGAGGCGACGACGGCGCGCGCATCGGCGTGGCGATAGATTCGATGGTCTCGAACGGATGCATAATATCCGGCGGCAAGGTCGACCGCTCTATACTCTCGCCGAACGTGAGGGTAAACAGCTACGCCAGCGTCACCGATTCGATAGTGATGGAAGGCGTGGATATCGGCCGCAACGCCAGGATAAGGCGCGCGATAATAGATAAAGATGTTAAAGTCCCGCAGGGGACAGAGATCGGATACGATCTCGGGGAAGATAAGAAGAGATTTACGGTGACCGAGTCCGGGTTGGTCGTTGTAGCCAAGAGCACGGTCATAGAAAGATAGATGCGGCGCGATATACCGGCTGTGATCAGGCTTTTGCGCCGCCGTTTCGGAAGGCTCAGGTTCAGGAGAGAGAAAGACGCGGTAGGCCTGCTCGTCAAGACGATCCTCTCGCAGAACACCTCTGATGTAACTTCCTTTCGGGCGTTCGACAACCTCAAAAAGCGTTTCAGGAGCTGGGAGAGATTAAGGAAGGCTGACGTCCCGGCCATAAGGCGCGAGATAAAGATCGCCGGGCTTTCAAATATCAAGGCGTCCCGCATCAAATATGCCTTAGACGTGATATTTATGCAGCGGGGCTCGCTGGAGCTGGATTTTTTGGGCCGGCTTGATATAGAGGCAGGATACGGATTCTTAAGGTCAATAAAGGGCGTGGGGCCGAAGACGGCCGCGATAGTCCTGCTCTTCGGGTTTAATAAGCCGGTTATGCCGGTAGATACGCATATATTCAGGGTGACAAAGCGCCTCGGGCTTATAGGCGGAAAGATGACGCCGGAGAAGGCGCAGGAATACCTGACCGCGGAAACACCAGCGGACGCGATAAAGGAATTCCACGTGCACCTGATAATGCACGGCAGGCAGGTATGCACGGCGCGGGACCCGAAATGCCCGGTGTGCAACCTTAAGCAGATGTGTAAATATTACGGAGAAAAGCATGGAAGAGAAGGCGTTAATAATAGGAAATAGGGAGTTTAAGTCTCGGCTGCTCGTCGGCACCGGCAAGTACGCTAATTTCGATGTAATGAAAAAAGCGCTTGAGGCATCCGGCGCCGAAATAGTCACCGTCGCGATAAGGCGGCTTGACCTGGGCGATGCCGGCGCGAAGAAAGAAACTCTACCCCTTTCAGGAGGTAAACAGGAAAGGGGCATGCTTGACTATATCGACAGAAATAAATATACTATATTGCCTAACACGGCAGGCTGCTACACGGCGGAGGACGCTATAAGGATAGCGCGCATTGCCCGAGGTATGGGCCTGTCCGAGCTGGTGAAACTCGAGGTCATAGGTGATGAAAAGACGCTCTTTCCGGACACGGAAGCGCTGCTCGCGGCGACTAAAGTCCTCGTCAAAGAAGGTTTCACCGTCATGCCGTACACGAACGACGACCCTATCATGGCGAAGAAGCTCGCGGACGCGGGCGCGGCGTGCGTCATGCCCCTGGCTTCTCCGATCGGTTCGGGTATGGGGATATTGAACCCAATTAACATAACATTCATCCAGGAAGCGGTCAAAGTGCCGGTGATAGTCGACGCCGGAGTAGGCACGGCCTCGGATGTGGCGGTAGCTATGGAATTAGGTGTCGACGGCGTGCTTATGAATACCGGCATCGCAGGGGCAAAAGACCCTGTTGGGATGGCCCGCGCGATGAGACTGGCGACCGAAGCGGGGAGGTTAGCATATTTGTCGGGAAGGATAGCGATGAAGCAATATGCTTCGCCGTCGAGCCCGATTACAGGGATAATAAAATAATATGGTAAGGAAGGCGCAGGTAAAAGACGTAGCGCGTATACATGAGCTTATCGGCTATTATGCCGGCAAGAACATGATGCTTCCACGCGCCGAGAGCGAGATAGCCGAGAACATAAGGGATTTCTGGGTATATGAGAAGGGCAGCGCCCTGATAGGTTGCGGCGCGCTGCATATTTTCTCGAATAAATTGGCAGAGATAAGGTCTTTGGCGGTCGATGCCGGACACGTGAAATCAGGGGTCGGTACCGGGCTGGTGAAGTCATGCCTGAAAGAAGCGCAGGATATGGGGATAAAGAGCGTCTTCGTGCTTACGCAGAAATCCGATTTCTTCAAGAGATTCGGATTTATGCCGACCGAGAAGAAGAAGCTGCCGCAGAAGATATGGACAGATTGCAGCATCTGCGCGAAGTTCGCGAAGTGCGATGAAATAGCGTATATCAAGGAGTTGTAAATGGGATACACGATAACAGAAAAGATATTGATGGCGCATGCGGACAAGAAGTCGATATCGCCCGGCGATTTGATCGACTGCAAGGTCGACCTCTGCCTCGGCAACGACATCACCGCGCCTATAGCGATATCGGAGTTTGAGAAGGCCGGCGCGGGCAAGGTCTTCGATAATAAGAAGATAGCGCTTGTCCCGGACCACTTCTCTCCGGCAAAGGATATTAAGTCCGCCGAGCAGCTTAAAGTTTTAAGGGAGTTCGCGAATAAACACAGCATCAAATATTATTATGAGATCGGTTGTATGGGGATCGAGCATGCGCTCCTCCCGGAAGAGGGCTTGACTGTTCCCGGCGACCTCATAATCGGCGCGGATTCGCATACCTGCACCTACGGCGCTGTCGGCGCGTTCTCGACAGGCGTCGGCTCGACAGACCTCGCCGCAGTATTCATAAGGGGCAGGATCTGGTTCAAGGTGCCGGAATCGATAAAATTTATCTACAGCGGAAAACTCAACAAATGGGTAGGAGGCAAGGACCTCATACTCTATACGATCGGCGATATCGGCGTAGACGGCGCTTTGTATAGGGCGATGGAATTCACAGGCGCCGCGATCGAGCGCCTCCCGATGGACGACCGTTTCGCGATGTGCAATATGGCCATCGAGGCCGGCGGCAAGAACGGCATCATCGCGGCCGATGAAACTACATTGAAATACGTGAAAGAAACTACCCGGAAATCCAAGAAGAAATGGAAAATATACAAGAGCGATAAGGACGCGCAATATAGCGAGGTAAAGGAATATGATGCCTCGAAACTCGAGCCGATGGTATCCTTGCCGCCGTTGCCGTCTAACGCGAAGCCTGTAAGCCAGGTCAAGAACGTCAGGATCGACCAGTCGGTAATCGGCTCGTGCACGAACGGCCGCATCAGTGACTTGAGGATGGCCGCGAAGGTCTTGAAGGGAAAGAAGGTCCATAAAGACGTGCGATGCATAATCTTCCCGGCGACGCAGGCGGTATATTTACAGGCGATGGACGAGGGATTGCTCGAGATATTCGTGAGATCGGGATGCGCTGTTTCCACTCCCACATGCGGGCCGTGTTTAGGCGGCCATATGGGGATATTGGCCGCGGGCGAGCGCTCTATCGCGACGACGAACCGCAACTTCGTAGGGAGAATGGGGCACTTGAAATCAGAGGTCTATCTCTCGAACCCGGCTGTAGCAGCGGCTAGCGCGATAAAAGGCAGGATCGCGCATCCGGAGGAAGTAATATGATACTCAAAGGGAAGGCCTGGAAATTCGGGAACGACATAAACACCGATGAGATAATCCCGGCGAAGTGCCTTGTTTCGGTTGACCCGAAGGTGCTCGGTGAGAATTGCATGGACGGTATAATCCCGGGATTTTCGAAGAAGATCTCTTCCGGAGATATAATCGTCGGCGGTAAGAACTTCGGCTGCGGTTCGAGCCGCGAGCACGCGCCGCTCGCGATAAAAGGATGCGGTATCTCATGCGTCATCGCGGACAGCTTCGCGAGGATATTCTACAGGAACAGCATAAACATAGGCCTCCCGATATTCGAGTGCCCGGAGGCAGCAAAATCAATAGAAGAAGGCGACGAAGTGGAAGCCGACGCCTCGACAGGGTTTATAAGGAACCTCACAAAAAACAAGAAGTACCAGGCAAAGCCCATGCCCGCGTTCATGCAGGAGCTTATCGAAGCGGGCGGGCTCATGAAATGGGTGGTCAAGAAAAAATGAGTAATTACAGGATAGCGGTCATACCCGGAGACGGGACAGGGCCGGAAGTAATAAATGAAGGTCTTAAGGTCTTAAAAGCCGCGAGCGATAAGTTCGGCTTCAAATATGAGTCGAAGATATTCGATTTCAGCGGCGAGCGCTACTTAAGGACGGGAAAGACCGTCGATGAAAAGGACATCGAGGAGCTCAAAAAATATAACGGGATCTATCTCGGCGCTGTCGGGCATCCTGATGTAAAACCAGGCATCCTCGAACAGCAGGTCCTGCTTAAATTGCGGTTTTCGCTCGACCAGTATATAAACCTCCGCCCGGTAAAACTCTATAACTCGGCATACTGCCCGCTCAAGGATAAGAAACCTGAAGATATAGATTTTGTCGTCGTGCGCGAGAATTCGGAAGGCCTCTACAAGGGGATGGGCGAGTTCCAGAAGAAAGGGTCTGACGAAGAGGTGGCTATACAGATCTCTTATAACACCCGCAAGGGCGTCGAGCGCTGTATCCGTTACGCTTTCGAGTTATGCAAGAAGCGCAACAAGAAAAATAAACTCACGCTTTGCGGCAAGACGAACGTCCTGACTTACGCTTGGGATCTGTGGCAGAGGACGTTCAACGAGGTCGCGAAAGAGTTTCCCGGGGTCAAGACAGATTACGCGCATGTCGACGCGACTACGATGTGGTTCGTCAAGAATCCGGAATGGTTCGACGTCATAGTGACAGACAACCTCTTCGGCGATATCATAACCGATCTCGGCGCTATGATACAGGGCGGAATGGGTATTGCGGCCGGCGGGAACATCAACCCGAAAGGCGTATCGATGTTCGAACCGATAGGCGGCTCGGCCCCGAAGTACACGGGCCAGAATGTGATCAACCCCCTGGCCGCTATCTGCGCCGGCGGGATGATGCTCGAAAACCTCGGCGAGGAGAAAGCCGGAAAGGCGATAGAGGACGCGGTCATAAAGGTCGTGAACACGAAATTTAAGTCGCTCGCGGCCGGTAAAATGGGTTATTCGACGAGCGAAGTCGGCGATATGGTCGCCGGAATGATATAAGGGTCAAAGGAATGAAAAGAAAAAATAAATATAATGTAGTCGTCGTTGGAGTAGGTGTCGTAGGGATAGAGATGCTGCGCGTGTTGCGCCAGCGGAATTTCCCGGTAGGAGACCTTCGGGTCTTGGCGCGAAGCGCCAGGGAAATAAATGTTGACGGGGAGAAATATTCCGTCCAGGCGATCTCGCCCGAGGCATTTGACGGGATGGATATAGCGCTTTTTGCCGGCACCGAAGGCGAAAAGGGCGCGGCAGTCACATATGCTTCGGAGGCGGTAAAGAGGGGATGCGTCGTCATAGATAACGGCGCTGATTTTCGCATGGACCCGAAAGTCCCGCTCGTCGTCCCGGAAGTGAACGCCGCCGACGTCAAAAAGCACAAGGGAATAATCGCGAACCCGAACTGCTCGACTATCCAGATGGTCGTAGCGCTTAACCCGATCCATAAAAAAGTCGGGATAAAGAGGATAATCGTCACTACTTTGCAAGCGTCATCAGGCGCAGGCAAGAGTGCCGTTGAACAGCTCAAAGCGGAGGCAGCAGCGATCTCTTCGGCAGGATATGAGAATATCCACGTGGACGTGGAGCGTTCGATGCCGCAGCAGTTAGCTTATAACGTCTTTCCGCACATAGGCAGTTTTGCCGAATGCGATTACACCAACGAGGAGTGGAAGCTGGTCAACGAGACCCATAAAATAATGCATGCCGGCAGGATAAAGATCTCCGCGACCACCGTGAGGGTCCCGGTAAGGACCGGCCATTCCGAGTCCATATATATAGAAACCGGAAAACCGATAAGCCCGGATAAGGTCAGGGCTCTCCTTTCGAGTTCTCCGGGGATCATTGTCGAGGATGACCCAAAAAAGGGCCTTTATCCCATGCCCAAGGATGCGGAGGGAAGGGATGAGACCTTTGTAGGCCGCATCCGCTCCGATTATTTCGTAAGGAACGGGCTGTGGCTGTGGGTCGTCGCTGATAACCTGCGCAAGGGCGCCGCTACAAACGCGGTCCAGATCGCCGAATGCGTAATATCCTACTCAAAATAGAATACGACGGCACGGATTACGCCGGTTGGCAGTCGCAAAAGAACGCTAAAAGTATACAGGATACCATAGAAGCCGCGCTTAAACGGATAACAGGCCGTAAGGCGCGGCTTATCTCTTGCGGGAGGACCGACTCCGGCGTCCACGCGTTAAGCCTGTTCGCGAATTTTAAGACCGGGTCGAAGATCCCGCCCTGCAAGCTGCAGAGGGCGCTCAACAGCGTCCTGCCCAAGGATATAGCGATAAAGGAAGCAAAAGAAGTCCCGCCTGAATTCAATTCAAGGTTCGACGCGAAGTCTAAACTATACCGCTACACGATAATGAACGGCTCATCCCGGTCCGCGATCTCCGGGAATTTTACCGTATACCTTCCTTATAAGCTTAATGTCGCATTGATGAAAAAAGAAGCTAAGACTCTCGCGGGAAAACATGATTTTAAATCGTTCCAGGCCGCGGACAGGGTTGAACGCTCCTCGGTCCGCACGATAAATAAGCTCGATATAAAAAAGAAGGGAGAAGCGATAGTTATTGATGTCGAGGCAGACGGATTTTTGTACAATATGGTAAGGAATATCGCCGGGACGTTGATAGATATCGGCCGCGGAAGGCTTCCGCCGGGGAGCATGGCCCGTATCCTTAAAGCAAAGGATAGGAAACTTGCCGGCGAGACAGCCCCGGCAAAGGGGTTGTGCCTTATGGAGGTCAAATACTGATGGCGGGCAAGGCCAGGCAGGCGTGGGGATCGAAATTAGGGATAATTATGGCTGTCGCAGGCTCTGCGGTCGGCCTGGGGAATTTCCTCAGGTTCCCGGTAAAAGCGGCCAGCAACGGCGGCGGCGCTTTCATGATACCGTATTTCGTGGCGCTCCTGTTATTAGGCATACCGCTGATGTGGATAGAGTGGTCGCTCGGCCGTTACGGCGGAGGGTTCGAGCACGGCACGGCGCCCGGCATATTCCATTCGTTGCTCAAGAAGAACCGTTTCATCAAATATTTCGGCATAATAGGGATATTCGGCCCGCTAGTCATATTGATATATTACACCTACATCGAGTCGTGGACCCTCGCCTACAGTTATTTTGCCCTCACAGGGAAATACGCGGGCGCCGAGGGGCAGGCGCAAATGCAATCCTTTCTCGGCGCTTACCAGGGCCTGGAGAAGAACCAGTTCTTCGATTCCCTTAAGACATCTTACATATTTTTTGTGATAACTTTCTTCTTAAACATTACGGTAATCTATTACGGAATAAAGGGAGGGATAGAAAAAGTCTGCAAATGGGCGATGCCTGCGCTGCTCATGTGCGGCGTCCTGCTCGCGGTGAGGGTAATAAGCTTAGGCGCGCCGAACCCGGCTACGCCTGCCTGGAGTTCGTTTAACGGCATGGGTTTCCTATGGAACCCCAATTTTTCGGCTCTCAAGGACCCTAAGGTTTGGCTCGAGGCCGCCGGACAGATATTCTTCACGTTGAGCGTCGGCATAGGCGTTATCCTTACCTATGCGAGCTACTTAAAGAAGACCAATGATGTTACTCTGTCGGGATTGACCGCAGTGAGCACGAACGAGTTCGCCGAGGTCATCCTCGGGGGAAGCATAGTGATCACCGCGGCGTTCGTTTTCTTCGGCCCGATAGGCGCGCAGGATGTGGCGAAGAGCGGCTCTTTTAATCTCGGGTTCGTGACGATGCCTTTAATATTCCAGAAAGTCTCATTCGGCGCATTCTTCGGTTTCATCTGGTTCCTGATGCTATTTCTGGGCGGAATCACTTCGTCGGTATCGCTTGCCCAGCCGACAGTTGCGTTCATGGAGGATGAATTCAACCTGACAAGGAAGAAGGCCGTAACGATATTAGGAGCGGTAGCTTTCGTACTCTGCCAGCCGGCTATATTCTTCTTAAGCAGGGGAGTCCTGGACGAGCTCGACTTCTGGGGAGGTACTTTCTGCCTTGTCCTGTTCGCGACTATCGAGACGATCCTGTTCACATGGGTATTCGGCATAGATAAGGCGTGGGAGGAGATGCATCACGGCGCCGAACTGCGCATCCCGCGAATATACAAATTTATAATGAGATACGTGACCCCGGTATTTTTGCTGATCATCCTCGGCTGGTATTTCGTGCAATCCGGTATGGATATGCTGCTTATGAAGAACGTAAGCCCTGAGAATAAGCCCTATGTCCTTGGGACTAGGCTTATGCTAGCGGCTGTGCTGGCAGGTCTCGCGATAGCGGTAAAGATCGCGTGGCGCAGAAAGAAGGGCGGATTGGATTAATTTTCCCTTGACATTCCCTCGTATTATGTTATAATTTTTACTTCTTGATGTTAACCAAGCCAAGGAAGGCCTAAGATGGTAAAAAAGGAAGTCAAAACAGCCGAAAAATGGTTTTTAGTCGATGCCGACGGCAAGATCCTGGGAAGGGTCGCCGTGGCGGTCGCGCGCGTACTTTCGGGCAAAAATAAGCCCACGTACCGCAGGGACCTAAATACCGGAGACGGCGTAGTCGTTGTGAACGCCGCAAAGATAAAAGTGACCGGGAATAAATTGAGCGCAAAAGAATATGACTGGTATTCAGGTTATCCGAACGGGAGGAGGTCCGAGATGTTGGGGGACCTGCTGGTGAGGAAGCCGGAATACGTCATTACCCACGCGGTAAAAGGCATGCTGCCGAAGAACAAGGTCGGAAAGAGCGCGTTGGGCAAATTGAAAGTATTCGCGGGCAAAGAACATAACATGGCGGCCCAGAAACCCGAACTTTTAAAGGTATAATACAGGAGCGAAATGCAAGCGCAGGCATTATTTCTAGGTACAGGAAGAAGGAAAGAGTCTACGGCCAGGGTCATATTAAAATCCGGCTCAGGCCAGTTCGTCGTCAACAAAAGGACTCTCGATGATTATTTTCCGAGGGAGACGCTTAGGGGGATCCTTAAAGAACCGCTTGAAGTGACACAGACCGCGGCAAAATACGACATTTTTGTGAATGTTGCAGGCGGCGGCGTGGCAAGCCAGGCAGGCGCTGTGCGTCTGGGCATAGCCCGCGCCTTGCTCAAGGCGGATTCTACTTACCGTTCCGTTCTCCGCGGCAAAGGCCTTTTGACCCGCGATCCGCGCATGAAGGAACGTAAAAAGTACGGACAAAAAGGAGCCCGCAGCCATTTCCAGTGGACTAAACGTTAGCACCTTATTTACATAAGGCAAAATTACGCCTATTCCGACGGGAAACTGCTTGACGGAATAGGCGTTTTTATTTTATAATCAATCCGTGCACTTATACATAGTTTAAATATAGTGATTTGCGCAGGGTTGATGCTTGAGTATGTGCGAAAGCATCAATTTACGAAAGGGCATAAAAATGTCAAAAGAAAAACTTAATGTAGCGGTGGTCGGCGCGACCGGTTATGCCGGCTGCGAGCTGATAAAGATACTGCTGGTCCATCCGGAGGTAGCGATAACTTCGGTAAGCGGCAAGGTTGAGAAGGCCGAGAAGATATCGGAGATATTCCCGCTATTCAAAGGCCGGCTTGACCTTGTATGCGGCAATGTCGACGTTCCGGCCATATTGAAGGCGGCAGACCTGATATTTTTGGCTCTTCCGCATAAGGTTTCGATGCTCTTCGTCCCTGATTTTTTGAAGGCAGGAAAGAAGGTCGTCGACCTGAGCGCGGACTACAGGCTAAAAGACGCAGGCGTATATGAGAAATGGTACGGAGCGAAACACACGAGCGCGGCGCTGCTTAAGGATGCGGTATACGGTTTGCCGGAACTGTACAAGAAAGAGATTGCGAGATCGAAATTCATAGCGAACCCGGGATGTTACCCGACCGGCTCGATACTCGGATGCGCGCCGCTGGTCAGCAAGGGCTTCGTTGATACGGACCAGATCATCATCGACGCGAAATCCGGCGTTACAGGAGCGGGAAGGACGGCCTCCCTGGCGCTTAATTTCGCGGAATTAAACGAGAACTTCAAGGCATACAAGATAAACCAGCACCAGCATATGCCGGAGATAGACCAGGAGCTTTCGGGCACGGCCGGCTCAAAGATAGGGGTCACTTTCACGCCGCATCTCGTGCCGATGAACAAGGGGATACTCTCGACGATATATTTCACGCTGAAGGAAGAGACGGGTACTGCCGACCTGCTGGCGCTTTATAAGCGGTTCTATAAGGACGCGCCGTTTGTGAGGATACTGGATGAGGGCGTATTCCCCGAGACGAAGAATGTATACAGCACGAACTTTTGCGATATCGGCATAAAGGTGACGGGGAAGAGGGCGATCGTTGTCACGGCTATAGATAACCTCTGGAAAGGCGCCGCGTCGCAGGCGGTCCAGAACATGAATTTGATGATGGGATTTGATGAAACGGCAGGATTGATCTGATGAAGATCGTAAAAGGGTCTGTCACCGCTCCCGAGGGGTTTCTCGCCTCGGGCGTGAAAAGCGGGATAAAAAAGAAGAAGCTCGACCTGGCCTTAATTTATTCAAATGTCCCGGCCCGCGCGGCAGGCGTATTCACGAAGAATACGGTAAAGGCCGCGCCGGTAATACTTTCCGCCGGGAATTTAAAGGACGGCCGGGCGCAGGCTATAATAGCTAACAGCGGGAACGCCAACTGCCTTAACGGGAAGAACGGGATGAAGTGGGCGGTCCGGATGGCTGAGGCGGTTTCGGCGAATACCTGGATAGGCGCGCAGGATGTGCTCGTCGCGTCGACCGGGATAATCGGAAAACCGCTCGCGGTAGAAAAGATCGAGGCGTCTGTGCCGGCCCTGGTGAAAGGCCTGTGCAAGGAGGGCGAGCTTTCCGCAGCCAAGGCGATAATGACGACCGACCTCATCCCGAAGAGGATAGCGGTCGCCGTGAAGATAGGCGGCAAGACCGTGAAGATAGGCGGGATAGCCAAAGGTTCGGGAATGATATGCCCGAACATGGCGACTTTGCTCTGCTTCATCACGACAGACGCGGATATAGATGTTAAAGCATTAAAGAGTTCCTTGAAAGACGCGGTAGAGGATTCATTGAATATGGTGACGGTCGACGGCGATATGAGCACGAACGACGCCGTTTTTATAATGGCTAACGGACTCGCCGCGAACGCGAAGATAAAGAACGGTAGCAAGGGCCATAAAATATTCTGTGAAGCGCTGAAATACGTCATGGTCTATCTGGCCAAGGAGATAGCCAAGGACGGGGAAGGCGCGAGCAAATTCATAGAGGTGCAGGTCAAGGGAGCGAAGAGCAAGGCCGACGCGAAGAAGATGGCGAAAGAGATAGCCAATTCGAACCTGGTCAAGACGGCTATCGCAGGCGAGGACCCGAATACCGGGAGGATCGCTTCATCGGCCGGGGCCTCGGGAGTGAAACTTAACGAGTCGAAGCTGGATATTTACCTGAACGGCATAAAGATAGTCAGCGGCGGGAACGCCAATTTCGGATTAAGGCCGAAGGCGCAGAAGTCGCTTAAGAAGAAAGAAGCGGCGATAACGGTCGACCTTAACTCGGGAAAGCATTCGGCGACGGCGTGGACATGCGACCTTACGGAAGGGTATATTAAAATAAATGCAAGATATAATTAAAAAGGCCGACGTCCTCATAGAGGCGCTGCCTTACATAAGGAAGTTCAGGGGCAAGACGGTCGTCATAAAGGCCGGCGGCAGCATGATGGAAAACAGGGAAGTCATCTCCGGCATCTTCCAGGACATAATCTTCATGAGCCTGGTCGGGATAAAGCCGGTCATCATACACGGCGGCGGGCCGAGGATCACCGAAAAGATGAAGGAAGCCGGAATAGTCGCGAAATTCGTAGACGGGTTCAGGGTCACCGACTCGAAGACGATGAAGATAGTCGACGATACGCTCGAGGCGACGAACAAGGAGATAGCGAAACATATAGAGGAGCTTGGCGGAAAGGTCAAGGCGCTCTCCGGCAAAAAGGACAAGATAATAAAGGCCGTGACATTAAAGCATAAGGGCAAGTATATGGGCTTCCTGGGCAAGATCGTATCGGTAAACACAAAGCCTATAAAGGACGCGCTCAAGGCCGGGGCTATACCGGTCATAACCCCGGTAGCTGCCGGCAAAGACGGGAAGGCCTATAACATCAACGCCGACCTCGCGGCCTGCGACATAGCCGCGGCGCTTAAGGCGGAAAAATTTGTTTTGATAACCGATACCAACGGGATATTGAGGGATGAGTCGGACGAGAATACCCTTATCCCGACATTAAAAAGGAAGGAAGCCGAAGAATTGATCGAAAGGGGAGTGATACGGGGCGGGATGATCCCCAAGGTAAAGGCAGTGGTCGACGCGCTGAAGAAAGGCGTGAACAAGACGCATATTATCGACGGTAGACTGAGCCACGCGATATTACTTGAGGTATTTACCGACAAAGGAATAGGAACGGAGATAATAAAATGACGAAGACAGAAGAAGTTGTGCAACTGTATTACGAATACGTGATGCCGACTTACGCCAAGTCACCGCTTGTGATGGTAAAAGGCAAAGGCATAAAGGCATATGACATAGAGGGCAAAGAGTTCCTGGATTTTTTCCCGGGATGGGCCGTGTCAGGGCTCGGCCATTGCCACCCGAAGGTGGTCAAGGCGATAAAGGAGCAGGTTGGGAAGATAATCCACGTGCCGAACAACTATTACAACGAACTGCAGGGGAAACTGGCGAAGAAGATAATTGAAAATTCATTCGACGGTAAGGTATTCTTCTGTAACAGCGGCGCCGAGGCGGTAGAAGGCGCCATCAAACTGGCGAGAAAAGTAGGGTATCCGTCGGGAAAATATGAGATAATAACTATGGAGGAATCCTTCCACGGCAGGACGCTGGCGGCGATAACGGCGACGGCGCAGCCGAAATACCAGGAGGGGTTCGCGCCGCTGCCCGGCGGTTTCGTATACGCGAAGTTCAACGACCTGGAATCGGTCAAGTCGAAGATAACCGACAAGACCGCGGCGATAATGCTCGAGCCGATACAGGGCGAGGGCGGGATAAACGTCGCGTCCGAAGAGTTCATCGCGGGATTGAAGAAAGTCTGCGAAGAGAAGAAGATACTCCTCGTATTCGACGAGGTCCAGACCGGGATAGCCAGGACAGGGAAGATGTTCTGCTACCAGCATTACAATGTGACGCCCGATATCATGACGCTGGCCAAGTCGCTCGGCGGCGGGTTCCCGATAGGCGCGATGGTCGCCAAGAGAGAGATCTCCGATGTGCTGCAGCCCGGGACGCATGCCTCGACATTCGGAGGCAGCCCGCTCGCGTGCGCAGCCGCGCTCGCGGTATTCGAGGCGATAGAGGAAGGCAACCTTGTTGAGAAGGCCGTAAGGAGGGGCAGGTATCTCCATAACAGGCTTTCGCTTTTAAAGAAGGATTTCCCGTTCGTAAAGGTAGTAAGGGGCAAAGGCCTGATGCAGGCGGTCGAGCTTGAGATAGAAGGGAAGCAGATAATAGACAAATGCGTCGAGAAGGGCCTTCTCATAAATTGCACGCAGAAGAAGGTATTGAGGATAATGCCGCCGCTGGTGGTCAAGAACGCGGATATAGACGGGGCTGTCGCGATACTGCAGGAAGTCATGAAGGGAGTAACAGTTGAAGGCTAAAGACCTGATAACGATAAAGGACCTTTCGATCTCGGATATCGAGGAGATATTCGCCCTGGCCGCTAAATTGAAGGGCGAGGGAAAGATATCCAAAGACGAGCCGCTGAAGGGGAAGACCCTGGGGTTGGTATTCCAGAAGCCCTCTTTAAGGACGAAGGTATCTTTTGCGGCCGCGATGGCCCAGTTAGGCGGAACCGCAATATTTCTCGCGCCCGATGAAGTAAAGCTCGGCGAAAGGGAAGCCATAAAGGATGTCGCGCGGACGCTCTCGAGATACCTTGACGGCATAGTGGCCAGGACATTTAAGCACGGCGACATAATCGAACTGGCGGAATATTCGACGGTCCCGGTCATAAACGGACTTTCGGATTTCTCGCACCCGTGCCAGGCTCTCGCTGACATTTTTACGGTCAAGGAGAAGAAAAGCAGGGTGAAGGGAGTAAAGATAGCGTTCGTAGGCGACGGCAATAACGTCTGCAACTCGCTTCTTATGGCCGCGGCCCGGGTAGGTGCGGATATCGCCGTGGCTACACCAAAGGGTTACGAGGCGGACAAAGAGGTTGTGAAGATAGCCGAGGATTTCGCCGGAGTCACTGGCTCGAAGGTCGTTATCTGCACCGACCCGGAGATGGCGGTTGCCGGAGCAGACGTGATATATACGGATGTCTGGACTAGTATGGGACAGGAGAAGGAAAAGGCGGAGAGGTTAAAGGCATTTAAGGGTTTTCAGATAAATGAGAAACTTTGTTCGAAGGCTAAGAAAGATTATATTATCATGCACTGTCTGCCCGCGCACAGGGGCGAGGAGATCTCTGACGAGTCTCTGGAGAGCCCGCATTCGGTTGTATTTGATCAGGCGGAGAATAGACTGCATGTCGAAAAGGCGATATTACTTTTACTTTTAAAGTGAGGATGATATGAACAAGAAAGTAGTGCTTGCGTATTCAGGCGGACTCGATACTTCGGTCATAATAAAGTGGCTGTCGAAGAAGGGTTACGACGTCATCGCTTATATGGCTGACGTAGGCCAGGAGTCTGACTTTGAGGTCTATAAGAAGAGGGCATTGGCTACCGGCGCCGTAAAGGTCGTTGTCGAGGACCTGAAGAAGGAGTTCGTGAAGGACTTCGTATTCAAGTCGCTTAAAGCCGGGGCGGTATACGAAGGCGGATACCTGCTTGCGACGGCGCTGTCGAGGCCGATAATCGCCAAGGGACTCGTAGAGACGGCCCATAAAGAGAAGGCCGCATATGTCGCGCACGGCTGTACGGGTAAAGGCAATGACCAGGTAAGGTTTGAGGTCACGATAGGATCGCTTGATCCTAATTTGAAAATACTGGCGCCTGTCAGGGAGTGGGAGTTAAAGACAAGGGCCGAAGAGATAGAATATGCAAAGAAGAATAATATTCCCATTGATACGACCAAGAAAAAGCCGTACTCGATTGATCTTAATCTATGGGGAATATCGATTGAAAGTGGGAAGCTGGAAGATCCTTATTACGCGCCTGACGAAGATATATATCAACTTACAAAGGGAGTAGATAAGGCGGCGGCGGAGCCCGTCTATGCGGAGATAGAATTCAAGGGCGGTTTGCCTGTCAAGCTCAACGGAAATGGCATGGACGGCGTAGGCCTGATATTGAAACTGTCGAAGATGGCCGGCGACGCCGGCGTAGGCAGGAGCGATATGATCGAGAACAGGCTCGTCGGCATAAAGTCGAGGGAGATATACGAGGCGCCTGCGGCATGGACGCTTTTTAACGCGCATAAGGCGCTCGAAGCCCTTGTCCTTGACAGGGAGACGCTGCATTTCAAGGAAACTGTCGCGCTCAAATACGCGGAGCTTACTTATTTCGGGCTCTGGTATACGCCGCTCAAGGAGGCGCTCGATAAATTCGTCGACGAGACGCAGAAGTCTGTCAACGGCACGGTGAAGGTGAAACTGCATAAAGGCCATTGTATAGTCGTCGGCAGGAAATCTCCGGACTCGCTTTACAAGAAAGAGCTGGCGACATACGAGCAGGGCGATAAGTTCGACCAGTCGCTGGCGAAAGGTTTCGTCCAGATATGGGGATTGCCTTATAAAGGATCGCATAAAAAATGAAAAAGAAACTTTGGGGCGGAAGGTTCAAGAAGTCGCAGGACCCTGAGTTCGAGGATTTTTCGTGCAGCATGTATTTTGACTACAGGCTGGCAGAGTACGACGTCCTCGGCTCTATCGCCCACGCGAAGATGCTCGGGAAATGCGGGATAATCCCGAAGAAAGACGCCGCCGCGATAGTAAAAGGGCTTACCGCGATATCTAAAGAGATCGATGCGGGCAGGTTCGTATACGACTTTACGGCTGAGGATATCCATACAAATATCCAGAATGCCCTGGAGAAGAAGATAGGCAAGCCGGCGCTCAAGCTGCATACCGCACGGTCGAGGAACGACCAGGTCGCGTTGGATACGAGGATGTATTGCAAGGATAAGGCCCAGGAATTATACGGCTTGGTTTCGAGTTTGCAGGAATCCTTGCTCGGTTTCGCGAAGAAGAACAAGGACGTGATAGTGCCGGGCCTGACGCATACGCAGCACGCGCAGCCGGTGCTTTTGTCCGACCACATTGAGGCATATGTATGGATGCTGGCAAGGGACAAGAGGAAGCTCCATTACGCCTATCATGCGGCGGACTTCATGCCGCTTGGCGCATGCGCGTTGGCCGGGACTTCGCTTAAGATCGACAGGAAATATGTCGCCAAAGAGCTGGGTTTTGCGTCGCTCTGCGAAAACACGATGGACGCGGTATCCGACAGGGATTTTGTCGCCGAACTTCTTGAGGCTATATCGCTGGTATCGATGCACCTCTCGAGGCTCGCTTCGGACCTCATACTCTGGGCTACGCCTGAGTTTGGGTTCGTCGAGATAGACCAGCAGTTCTGCACCGGCTCTAGCATAATGCCGCAAAAGGTCAACCCGGATTTCCTCGAGCTGGCCAGGGGCATCTCCGGCAGTATATACGGGAATTTATTCTCGGTCCTGACGATGATGAAGGGGTTGCCTTTGACATATAACAGGGATATGCAGTGGGACAAGCAGCCGCTCTTCGATTCGGTCGAGAAGATATCGAAGGTGCTGTCTATTTATGCCGAGCTGATGAAAGGCATAAAAGTAAACAAGGCGAATATTGACAGGGCGCTTTTGGACGAGTCGCTTTACGCGACAGACCTGGCCGAGTACCTGGTCGCTAAGGGGCTGGATTCGAGACAG
The DNA here is from genome assembly GCA_028716565.1 of Candidatus Omnitrophota bacterium. Lineage (NCBI taxonomy): Bacteria > Pseudomonadati > Candidatus Omnitrophota > Candidatus Omnitrophota bacterium. The sequence goes on along the minus strand of JAQUPL010000001.1, from coordinate 363,237 downwards.
GCGCATTCGGTGATCGGCAAATTAGTAACGGCGACTCTCGAAAAGAAAGAGAGGATATCCGGTCTCGCTCTTAAAGAACTCAAGAAGTTTTCGGATAAATTCGAGAAGGACGCCTTTAAATTATTGGACCCGAAGGTGTCGGTTGCATCAAGGAAAAAAGGAAGATAATGCACGAATTCAAATATAAGGGCGATGAGCTCTTCTGTGAGGATGTGGGGATAGGCGGCATAGCCGCCGCCGTAGGGACGCCTTTCTATCTCTACAGCCACAAGACGCTCATAGACCATTACAGGAAACTGCGCGACGCTTTCTCGGAGCTTAATCCGCTCATCTGCTTTTCGATGAAGGCGAACTCGAACCTCGCTGTCGTCATGGCGCTTGTAAAAGCCGGCGCAGGGCTCGATGTCGTATCCGGAGGCGAGTTGTACAAGGCGCTGAAGGTCGGATGCGACCCGAAGAAGATCGTCTACGCGAGCGTCGGCAAGACCGCACGCGAAATAGAGGACGCGATAAGGTCGGGCATATTATTCTTTAATATCGAATCTCTGCCTGAATTGGCGCAGATAAACAAGACCGCCAAGAGGCTCGGCAGAGTGGTGGACTGCACCCTGCGCGCCAACCCGGATATCGACCCGCATACGCACAAATTCATCACGACTGGGAAAGCTGAGAACAAGTTCGGCCTGGATTTCACGACCGTCGAGGGAACGTTCCTGAAGGCCTCGAAATACCCGAACGTCCGCCTGCGCGGGATACACATACACATCGGCTCGCAGATAACCGAGGCCGAGCCGTTCCGCAAGGCAATAAACAAGACCGGCACATTGATCGGGAATATTAGGAGGAAAGGCGCGAGGGTCGACTGGCTTAATATAGGAGGCGGTCTCGGGATAATCTACAACAAGGAAAAGCCGCAGACCGCCGCGCGTTTCGCTAAGTCCGTGGTATCGCTTATACGCAGGATAAACGTCCGGCTCATACTCGAGCCGGGCAGGTTTATCGCCGGCAACAGCGGTATACTGGTAGCGAAAGTGACGTATGTCAAGAAGACCCGCTCAAAGAATTTCATCATATCCGACGCGGCGATGAACGACCTTATCCGCCCGTCGCTCTATGACGCCTATCATGAGATCATCCCGGTGATAAGGCGGCCGGCGCGCAGGAAGATACTGGCCGATGTTGTAGGCCCGATCTGCGAGAGCGGGGATGTCCTGGCCAGGGACAGGAGGCTGCCCGAGTTCCAGCCCGGCGAATTGATAGCCGTGATGGGAGCGGGCGCTTATGGGTTTACCATGTCCAGCAATTACAACTCGAGGCCGCGCGTCGCCGAGGTGATGGTCCTGCGCGGAAGGTTCTACGTGGTGCGAGAGAGGGAAAAATACGAAGACCTCGTAAAAGGCGAGAATATCCCCAAAGAACTTAAGTGAGCCAAACCTATCCATGAAAAATATAGCATTCGTCAAGATGGTCGCCAGCGGAAACGACTTTGTCGTCATCGATAACCGCAAAGCGCTTATACCCGGCGCGAAACTGTATTCCTTCGCCAGGGAGATCTGCGACAGGAATTACGGGGCCGGAGGCGACGGGCTTATCGCTCTCGAGCGCTCGAAAAAGGCCGATTTCAGGATGCGCATAATAAATTCCGACGGCAGCGAGGCCGAGATGTGCGGCAACGGCGCGCGCTGCGCGGCGTTATTCGCTGTAGGAAACAAGATAGCCGGAAAGAGGATGGATTTCGAGACGCTCGCCGGAGTGATCGAAGCCGAGGTCAAGGGCGCGATAGTAAAACTGAAGATGTCGGATCCCAGCGGCTTGAAACTCGATATCAACCTCGCTTTAAGCGACGGCGGGTATAACGTTAATTTTGTGAACACCGGTGTGCCGCACGCGGTCATTTTCGTGGACCATCTTGAGGGCCATAACGTAAAGACAACAGGCAAAGAGGTGCGTTACCATTGCACTTTTGCGCCGCGAGGCACGAACGTGGATTTTGTTGAAGTCGGTGGAAGGAACGGACCTATTAAAGTGCGTACATACGAGCGCGGTGTTGAGGGCGAGACGCTCGCCTGCGGGACCGGCGTCACGGCCTCCGCGATCATATCGGCGGTTGTGAAGAATTTTAAGAGCCCTGTTACCTGCCTTACAAAAGGCGGGGACAGTCTTAAAATATATTTCAAGAGGAGCGGTGATGATTTTACCGACGTCTATCTGGAAGGCGGCGCACGGGAAGTATTTTTAGGCAAGTATCTTTACAAATAATTAGGAGGGAGTAAGGATGTTCGAAGGTTCGATAGTTGCGCTTGTGACACCCTTCAAGAACGGGAAAGTTGACGAAGCAAAATTACGCGAGCTTGTAGAGTTCCATATAAAGAACGGGACCTCGGGCATAGTGCCGTGCGGGACGACCGGCGAGTCCGCGACGTTGACGCACGAGGAGCACAACCGCGTGATAGAGGTGGTGATAGAGGCGGCGAAGAAAAGGATCGCTATAATCGCAGGGACGGGATCGAATTGCACGGCTGAGGCGATCGAGCTGACGAAGTATGCCGAAAAGGCAGGCGCGGACGCGGCGCTGTTATTGTCGCCTTATTACAACAAGCCGACACAGCGCGGGCTCTATATGCATTACAAGGCGGTCGCGGATTCGGTAAAGATACCGATCATCCCTTACAATATCCAGTCGCGCACAGCGGTAAATATCGAGCCGGAGACGTTCCAGAAACTGGCGCAGATAAAGAATATAGTGGGTGTGAAGGAATCGAGCGGGAACCTCGAGCAGATCTCGAAGATACGTTACCTCTGCGGGCCTAACTTCGCGATAATCTCAGGCGACGACGCGCTTACGCTGCCTATCCTAGCTATCGGCGGGGTGGGCGTAATATCGGTCGTGGCAAATATCGTGCCGCGGGATGTGGCCGACCTGGTGGCTTCCTTCAAGAAGGGTGACATAAAAAAGGCCCAGGAACTTCATTATAAGTTGTTGCCGCTTGTGAAAGCCATGTTCATCGAGACGAATCCGATACCGGTAAAGACGGCGATGGAACTGATGGGTATGATAGAGCCGGAACTCCGCCTGCCGTTGTGCCATATGTCGGAAGAGAACCTCGCGAAACTCGCCGAGGCTCTGAAAAAATACGGCTTGTAAAATAATGACCGAATTGATAAAAGTCGCTGTTTGCGGGTACGCAGGAAAGATGGGCGCAAGGATCGCCGGGTTGGCCCCGAAAGAGAGCGGGATGAGGGTCATCCTCGGGCTAGAAGCGAAAGGGCACCCGTCTGTCGGCTCGAAGTTCGCGTACGGCGAGGTCTCGGACCAGCTCGATGATATAAAGGCCGCCGATGTCCTGATGGATTTTACCGTTCCCGAAGCTACGATGGAGCATCTTGCCGCCGCCGTAAAATATAAAAAGGCTCTTGTTATCGGCACTACGGGATTTACCGATGAGCAGGTAAATAAGATCAGGGAAGCCGCCAAGAAGATACCCGTCGTCTTCTCGCCGAATATGTCGATAGGCGTGAACATTCTCTTCCGTCTGGTTAGGGACGCCGCGGCGAAATTATCGAAGGATTACGGCGTGACGATTGTCGAGGCGCACCATATACACAAGAAGGACGCGCCGTCAGGGACTGCGAAGAAACTTGCCCAGATAGTCAAGGAGGCGTCCAACCGCGAGGTCTCGGACATAAAGTCGATACGCGAGGGCGAAATAGTCGGCGACCACAAAGTAACGTTCGAAAGCCCTTATGACACGATCGAGCTTTCGCACAGCGCTAAGACTCGCGATATATTAGCTAAGGGCGCTTTGGCCGCCGCGAAATTCATCGCCGGAAAAAAACCGGGATTATACGACATGCAGGATGTATTAGGAGACATCAAATGAGCGAGTTTGAATTTTCCGAAAGATTAGCAAAACTTCCACCGTATCTTTTCGCGGAGATAGACAAGGCGAAGAGGCAGGCGAAAGCCAAGGGCAGGGATATAATCGATCTGGGCATCGGTGACCCTGACCTGCCGACGCCCGGCCATATAATAAAAGCACTTCACGAGGCCTCGCTCGAGCCGGATAACCACCATTATGCGCTGGATTCAGGGATGCCGCAGCTCAGGCATGCGATAGCGAAATGGTATAAGAAGAGGTTCAAGGTCGAACTTGACCCTGATGCCGAGGTGTTGCCGCTTATCGGCTCGAAAGAGGGGATAGCTCATATGCCGCTCGCTTTCATAAATCCGGGCGACTACGTGCTTGTGCCTGACCCGTGCTACCCGCCTTACAAGAACGGGACGATATTTGCAGGCGGCATGCCTTACCTTATGCCGTTACTGGCAGAGAACGATTTCCTGCCGGACTTGGATAGGATAGACCCGTCCGTATCGAATAAGGCTAAGATGATGTTCGTCAATTATCCGAATAACCCGACCGGCGCGGTCGCTGACGAAGAATTCTACAAGAAAGCTCTAGATTTCGCGCACAGGAACAATATCCTCATCTGTTCAGACGCGGCGTATTCGGAGGTCTGTTACGACAAATACCGCCCGATGAGCATTCTCCAGATGGTCGGCGCCAAGGACAGGGCAGTCGAATTCCACTCGCTCTCGAAGACATACAATATGACGGGCTGGAGGATAGGATGGGCTTGCGGGAACAAGAAAGCCATCCAGGGGCTCGCGAAGGTGAAATCGAACATCGATTCGGGAATATTCCAGGCGGTGCAACTGGCCGGGATCGCCGCGCTCGAAGGACCGCAGGGACCGGTAGCGAGAGCCAATAAGACATACAAGGAACGCCGCGACGCGCTGGTGAACGGCCTGAATTCCCTGGGCTGGAAAGTTCCCAAGCCGAAGGCGTCGTTCTATGTCTGGGCAAAGAACCTTCCGGGCTATAACTCCTCCTCGCTGGCAAAGGCTTTGCTCGAGAAGGCCGATATCATCGTTACGCCCGGCAACGGGTTCGGCAGGTACGGGGAAGGTTATATAAGGATGGCCCTCACCGTTTCCAAGGACAGGATAAAGACCGCGGTCCAGAGGATAAAGAAATTCCTAAAGTAAGGGTGTTCATCGCGCTTGGCTCTAACCTGGGCGATAGGCGCGGGAATATAGGAAAAGCGATAGAAGAGCTCAGGGATTCAAGGATGGTTGAGGTGATAAAGGTCTCAAAGCTATACGAGACCGATCCTGTCGGCGGCCCGCCGCAGGATAAGTTCCTCGACGGCGCCGCGGAGATCCAAACACATCTTACGCCTCACGAGTTGCTCGCGCTCCTTAAACTGACGGAAAAGAAGGTAGGAAGGACGCCGTCAAGAGTAAAATGGGGCCCCAGGGAGATCGACCTGGATATTCTCCTGTACGGTGATATCGTAATGAATGAGCCGGACCTTGTGATACCCCACCCTCAGCTTCATTTGAGGCGTTTTATGTTAGAGCCGCTTGCAGAGATAGCTCCTGACGTGGCCTCTAAGTTCAGCGAAAGTGAACATGAAAATAATCCGCTCGATAAATAAACTGAATAAAGAACTCAAACGCGACAGACAGAAAGGCAGGCCCGTCGGTTTCGTCCCTACGATGGGCTTTCTCCACGAGGGGCACCTTTCGCTTATCAGGCGCGCCCGCAAAGAGAATAAGACGGTCGTAGTGAGCATCTTCGTGAACCCGGCGCAGTTCGGGCCGAACGAGGATTATAAGGAATATCCCCGCGATCTGCGGAAAGACGCAGCTCTTTGTAAAAAAGAAGGTGTAGATCATATCTTTTATCCGGCGGTGAAGGCGATGTACCCGAAGGGATATTCGACGTATGTGAATGTCGAGGGGCTTACAGGGAATCTCTGCGGGAAGTCCAGGCCTGCGCATTTCCGCGGGGTGGCTACAATCGTCGCAAAGCTTTTTAATATCGTCAGGCCGGATACGGCTTACTTCGGACAGAAGGACGCGCAGCAGGCTATCGTGGTAAAGCAGATGGCCGAAGACCTGAATATGGGGATAAGGATAAAAGTCATGCCTACGGTCAGGGAAAGGGACGGATTGGCGATGTCATCGCGCAACGCCTACCTTTCTCCCGACGGGAGGAGGGCCGCCCCGACGGTATATCGTGCTTTACAACTGGCGGGGGATTTGATAAAATCAGGCAGTAGGGATGCCGCGAAGATAAAGTCCGAGATAAGGAAGATGATTTCGGCTGCCGGGGACAAGATCGATTACATTTCGATAGTAAACCCGGATGACCTGAAAGACGTGAAAAAGATCAAGGGCAAGGTCCTGGTAGTAGTGGCAGTGTGGATAGGCTCAACACGGTTGATAGACAACATAGAGGTAAAAACGTAAATGTTAAGGACGATGTTAAAGTCGAAGATACACGGCGCGACCGTGACCGAGGCGAATCTTAAGTACACCGGCTCCATCACTATAGACGGGAAACTACTGAAGGCCGCGGATATGCTCCCCGGCGAACGCGTCCAGATAGTCAACCTGAACAACGGTTCGCGCGTCGAGACCTACACACTAGCCGGAAAAACCGGAAGCGGTACGATCTGCATGAACGGGGCTGCCGCGCGCTGGGCGCACAAGGGAGACACCGTCATAATAATATCATATTGCCAGGCGGACGAATCGGAAGTCCGCAAGATCAAACCTAAAATAGTATTTGTCGACGCCAAGAACAGGATAAAGAAAGCCTAAAGTGATCGAGAACCCCTCTAACCCAGAAGCTACTTATAACGAACAACTAAAAGATAAGATCCTCCAGCTAAAGAAACTGCGCAACGCCGTCATAATCGCGCATAATTACCAGCGCGACGAGGTCCAGGAGCTGGCCGATATCACGGGAGATTCGCTGGCGCTCAGCCAGGCAGCGGTCAGGACAGACGCCAAGGTCATAGTCTTCTGCGGCGTCACGTTCATGGCCGAGACCGCCGCTATACTCAATCCCGACAAGACAGTGCTCCTTCCGGTCATCGAGGCGGGATGCCCGATGGCCGATATGATAACGGCCGAGAAGGTCCGCGCCCTGAAGGCGCAATATCCCGACGCGGCTGTAGTCTGCTACGTAAATTCCTCGGCGCGGGTAAAGGCCGAGAGCGATATCTGCTGCACCTCCTCGAACGCGATAGAGATAGTCAAATCCCTTAAAGAGTTTAAACGCGTAATATTCATCCCGGACAGGAACCTGGGCCAGTATGTCCAGAGCCAGGTGCGGGACAAGGAGATAATCCTTTGGAAGGGATTCTGCCCGACGCATATAAGGGTCCAGGAAGAAGATATATTGGAAGTGAGGAAGAATTACCCTGACGCGGAATTTATAGCCCACCCGGAATGCGAACCCGATGTCCTGGCCCTGGCCGACCACATATGCTCGACCGGCGGGATGTTCAAATATATAAAAGGGTCCAAGTCGAAGAGATTTATCATAGGCACCGAATCGGGGATGCTCTACCGGCTGAAGAAGGAGAACCCGGGCAAGGAGTTCTTCCTCGCGACCTCGCACCTTATCTGCCCGAGCATGAAACTCACCACGCTCGGCTGGCTCGCGCATTCCCTGGAGAATATGGTCTATAAAGTCGAGGTGCCGGAGGATGTCAAGGCGAAGGCGAAGCAGTCGCTTGACAGGATGCTTGGGGTATCCGGCGAGAAGCCGCTCTCGGCGGCGGCGGGATATTGAAATAACCATGGTAAAAGTCGGCATAATAGGCTGCGGCACGATCGGTTCGAGGATAGCCGCGCATATTGACGGCAAATTAAGAGGCAGGGCGAGAGTCACCGTTCTTTCTGATGCGGATTATAAGAAGGCAAAAAGCCTTTCCGCCGGGTTGAAAGCAAGGCCCAGGGTCGCATCGGTACAGGGTTTGATAAGTTCCGTGGACCTCGTCATCGAGGCTGCCTCCGCCAAAATTTCGGGCGATATAGCGAGCCGGTCGGTAAAAGCCGGAAGGGATGTCATGGTGATGAGCACCGGCGGCCTGCTTAAAAGTTATAAGGCGCTCTTCAAGCTCGCGGAAAAGAAAAAATCGCATATATATTTACCGAGCGGTGCAATATGCGGGCTTGACGGGCTCAAGGCCTCGAAGTTATCCGGGATAAAAAAGGTCACGCTTACCACCAGGAAGCCGCCCGAGGGGTTCAGGGGCGCTCCGTATGTGGTCAAACATAATATAGACCTGGGGAAGATAAAGACGGATAAGGTGCTTTTTGAGGGCGACGCGTTCAAGGCGATGGAAGGTTTTCCCGCGAACATAAACGTCGCGGCGACATTAAGCCTGTGCGGCATCGGCCCGGGCAAGACGAGGGTCAAGATAATCGCTTCCCCGTCGATAAAAAGGAACATACACGAGATAGAGGCAGAAGGCGCGTTCGGAAGGCTTACCGCCAGGACAGAGAACGTCCCTTCGCCGGGCAACCCGAAGACCAGTTACATGGCGGTCCTTTCGGCCATGGCTACGCTGGACGGTATCCTGGGGAAGGTCAAGATAGGGACATAAATGGAATAAATCCCGCCTGAGGCGGGATTAAATTCGGCCATATGGTTTATGCTCATATACGGCATAAACCATGGGTTCATTTAAGAAGGGAGGTGAGCACATGGCTCAGAAAGTAGCTAAAGCAGGCATCAAGAGACAGAAGGGTTACCTCTACTACCTTGACAAACAGGGTGATGTCTCGATGGCGAAGATGGCGAGAGGCGGCAAAAAAGGCGGCGCGCCCAAGAAGGTCGTCAAACTCAAAGTCAAGAGAGAGAAGGGTTATCTCTACTTCATCGACAAACAGGGTGATGTATCTAAGGCGAAGATGAAGAGAGGCGGTAGGTAAGCTTCTTTAATTACGGATCGTATTAGACGGCGGAGCAGTCTACTGCTCCGCCTCTCTATTTGGGATGGATATGGATAAAGGATATATACATATACAGGGGGCGAGGGTCCACAACCTCAAGAATGTCTCCCTGAAATTACCCAGGAACAAGCTCATAGTATTTACCGGGCTCTCGGGCTCCGGTAAATCCTCGCTCGCCTTCGATACCATCTATGCCGAAGGACAGAGGAGGTATATCGACAGCCTGTCTGCGTATGCCCGGCAATTCCTGGAACAATTGCAAAAACCGGATTGCGACAACATCGAGGGGATGTCTCCCGCGATATCGATAGAGCAGAAGACCGCCGGCTCAAATCCCCGTTCCACCGTAGGCACCACCACTGAGATATACGATTATTTAAGGGTCCTGTTCGCGCGCATAGGCACGGCTTACTGTTATAACTGCGGGAAGAAGATAGCGAGGCAGTCGTCACAGGAGATAGTCGACCAGGTCCTGAAGATGCCTGCCGGGACGCAGATCAGCATACTGGCGCCGAAGATAGCGGGGAGGAAAGGGGAATATAAGGAACTTTTTAAGGAGATAAAAAAGGACGGTTATACCCGCGTAAGGGTCGACGGCAGGATCGCGGAGCTGGAGAATGAGATAAAGTTAGACAAGGATAAGAAACATTCGATCGAGATCGTCGTCGACAGGCTGGAGGTCAAGCCCGACTCCAAAAGGAGGCTCGCAGATTCGATAGAGACGGCGCTCAAGGCAGGAAGCGGCGTACTAATAGTCAACGACGGCAGGAAGGACCGGTTCATGAGCGAGCTCTACGCGTGCGTCGATTGCGGTATAAGCTATGAGGAGCCGTCACCGCGATCATTCTCGTTCAATTCCCCGTACGGGGCCTGCCCGGTCTGCAACGGCCTCGGCACGAAACTCGAGATAGACGCAGACCTCGTGATACCCGATAGATCCAAGCCTGTCATGGAATCGATCGAGGCCTGGAAGCGCGGCGGTCGGGGCTACCTGTTGTATTACCGCGGTGTTTTAAGGGAGGTCGCGGACCGTTACCATTTCGATCTCGACACGCCTTTCGACAAATTAAATAAGGAGATCCGGAAGATAATACTTTATGGAGCGGATATCGAGGTATGGGGCAGGAAGTTCGAGGGAGTCATCCCTCAGCTCGAGAGGCTCTTCCGCGAGACAGAATCCGGATTCCTGAAGGAAGAGATAAATAAATATATGTCTGTCCTGCCGTGCCCCAAATGCGCCGGCGCGAGGCTCAGGCCGGAATCGCTCGCGTTCAAGATCGGCGGCAAACCGATAAATGAAGTGACCGCGTTGTCGGTAAAAGAGGCGAGGGGGTTCTTCACGGGCCTCGACCTCAGCGAAAAAGAGGCGATGATAGCCCGCCAGTCGCTGAAGGAGATCCTCTCGAGGCTCAAGTTCATGGCCGACGTCGGGCTTGATTACCTTACCCTGGACAGGGCCAGCGGAACGCTCTCGGGCGGCGAATCCCAGCGGATACGGCTCGCTACGCAGATTGGCTCAGGCCTGGTCGGCGTCGTCTATGTCCTCGATGAGCCGTCTATAGGCCTCCACCAACGCGATAACACAAAATTACTCGAAAGCCTCAAGGCTCTAAGGGACTTAGGCAACACCCTTATAGTCGTGGAGCATGATGAGGCGACCATAAGGAGCGCCGATTACATCGTCGACCTCGGGCCGGGCGCGGGGAAGCACGGCGGAAAGGTCGTCTGCGCCGGGCCGCTCGAAGAGTTCATGAAATGCAAGGATTCCCTTACCGCGAAATACCTGAAAAAGGAACTTAAGATCGAGCCGAAGCTTGCCAGGAGGGATCTCAAGGGAAGGAAATCCCTTGAGATAAAAGGAGCGCGCGAACATAACCTGAAGGATATAGACGTCACTATCCCGCTCGGGGTGTTCGTATGCGTCACCGGGGTGTCCGGCTCAGGCAAATCCACCCTGATAGACGAGATACTCTACAGGTCGCTCGCGCAAAAGTTTTACAGGGCTAAAGAGAAACCCGGGGATTTCGACAGGATAACAGGGGCCGAAAATATAGACAAGGTCATAGTCATCGACCAGTCGCCTATCGGCCGTACGCCGCGTTCGAACCCCGCGACTTATACGGGAATGTTCTCCCCGATCCGCGACCTCTTCAGCAGATTGCCTGAGGCGAAGATAAGGGGCTACAGGCCGGGCAGGTTCAGTTTTAACGTCAAGGGCGGCAGGTGCGAGGCCTGCCAGGGCGACGGTGTGATAAAAGTCGAGATGCATTTCCTGCCGGATGTCTATGTCACATGCGAGGTATGCAAGGGAGCGAGGTTCAACCAGCAGACTCTCGAGGTCCTTTACAAAGGGCATTCAATAAACGACGTCCTTAAAATGACGGTCGAGGACGCCCTGCCGTTATTCGCGAATATCCCGAGGATAAGGGAGAAGCTGCAGGTCCTAAACGATGTAGGCCTGGGCTATGTGGAGCTTGGGCAGTCCGCGACGACGCTCTCAGGAGGCGAGGCGCAGAGGGTGAAGCTCGCTACTGAGCTCTCTAAACGCTCCACAGGAAGGACTCTATATATCCTGGATGAGCCCACGACCGGCCTGCATTTCGCAGATGTCGATAAACTTCTAAAAGTGCTGCATGCCCTTACAGACCAGGGAAATACGGTCTTGGTCATAGAGCATAACCTTGATGTGGTCAAGACCTCTGATTATATAATTGATCTCGGCCCTGAGGGCGGCGATGAAGGAGGGGAAGTTGTCGCCGCGGGCAGCCCCGAAGATGTCGCGAAGAACAGGAAGTCGTATACGGGCAGTTACCTGGGTAAGTTATTGTCCCAAAAAGGTTGAAGAAACAGTTTCTTTCTGTTATATTAAGGTTGCCATGCGGATCAAATCCTTTCTTTATTCCCTTATATTCCTGACGGTTATGTCGCCTGCCGCCTTCCCGGCCGATGCGGGGCGGACAGATCCTGCGAAGGACGATTTCGTCCTTGCCCAAAAGGCTTTTGAGGACCAGTTTTACGACATCTCCATGGAGCAGATGGAGCGATTCCTTGCCAATTATCCGCAAAGCGGATACAGGGATGAGGCGCATCTCGTCCTCGGCAGGTCATACCTTATGCTGGGCAAGAACGCGCAGGCGCTCAACGAGTTCGACCTGGTGGCCTCATCCGCTTCGGCGCAACGCTTTTACGACGAGGCGGCATACTGGTCCGCCGAGGTCTATTTCCGGAGCAGGGATTTCAAGCAGGCCCTTGGCCAATACCAGAAAGTGATAGATTCGTTCCCCGCATCCAAATACATTCCGTTCGCCTATTATTCGAAAGGATGGTGCTATTACAACCTGAAACAATACGAAACCGCGGTCGAGTCTTTCGGCGCCTTTTTAAAAAAATTCCCCAACAACAGCCTTGCCGCCGACGCGAAATATAAGATAGCGGAGTCAGTCTTCATGGGCGGAAAGACCGTTGACGCAAAGAAACAGCTTGAGGATTTTTTGAAAGAATTCCCCGTCTCGAAGAAATTACCGGAGGCGTATTATCTTTTGGGAGAGATCGATTACTCATTGAAGGACTACGCGGCCTCGGCGAAAGACTACGCCAAGGCCCTTGAGATAACCCCCTCGGCCGCATGGGCTCCTTTCGCGTTATACGGAAAAGCCTGGGCGTATTTCAAGGCGTCGGACTATAAGTCCGCGCTAGGTGCTTTTTTGGCCTTCCGCGGCAGTTATCCGGAGAGCCCGTTGACCGACTCGGCCATATTCGGCACGGGGCAATGTTACACTTCCATGAAGGATTATCCAAATGCCGCGGCAAGTTATGACGAGCTGATAATGAAATTCCAGAATTCCGCGGTGTTGGGCGACGCTTATTTGTGGAAAGGGGACTGCCTTTATAACCTCGAGAAGTATGCGGAGGCAAAGGAAATCTACGAAGAGGCCCTGTTGAAGTTCCCGGCCTCGGCGCTCCTGCCGCAATTCTATTATAACCTCGGTTGGACGCTCCTGCGGCTCAAAGACCCGCAGAAGGCGGTCCAGGATTTCGAGGAGGTCGTGAAGCTGTCCCGTGACAGGAACCTGAAGGCCAGCGCGATATCCCTCATAGGCGACACGGCCCTTGACCTTAAAGATTACGAGAAGGCGAAGCGGTCTTACGACGAGATACTGAAGGATTACAGGGATTCCCTCATCTGCGATTACGCCCAGTACCAGCTTGGGATAACGATGTTCCGGGCCGGCGATTATGACGGCGCGGTCCTGGCTTTCCAGAGCCTGCTTGGCAACTTTCCCAATTCGAGGCTCAGGGAAGACGCATTCCAGCATCTCGGCCTTTCGTATTTCCGGAACGGGGATTTCAAATCCGCGAACGAGGCTTTCCAGAAATTTATCGCGGCATATCCGAAAGGCCAGGACATAACCGAGGTCCTCTTCCAGCAGGCGAATTGCCTCTTTAACATGGCGAAATACGGGGAGGCGATATCGGCGTTCAGCAAGATCATCAAAGAGAATCCCGCTTCCGATCACGCCCGGCTCAGTTTTTACGAGATAGGCTGGTGTTATTACCAGTGGGGCAAGGAGAAGGACGCGCTGTCTCAATTCGACGACTACCTTGCGAAATACCCCAACTCAGATATAAGCGACGATGTCAGGATGTGGGAGGGGCAATATTATTACAATAAGGGCCAATTCACCAAGGCTAAGGCGTATTTTGACGCCCTGGCCGCCAAGTCGCCTCCGGGCGGCTCATCGGCCGAGGCGGAATATTGGCTCGCCCTCATACTTTATAAGACCGGCGACGTCGAAGGGGCTACGCGGAAATTCGAGCACATAATAGAGGCGTATCCTTCCTCAAAGGCGGCGATGGAGAGCACGATAAAGGTGGGGGATATCCTCGCCGAGAGCGGGCGCGCCGATGACGCCGTAAAAGAGCTTAAGGGCATAACCGAAAAATATCCCGGGACCCAGTTCGAGAAGGTCGCGGACAAGAAGATAGGGGATATCTTCAAGCAAAGGAAATTGTATAACGCGGCGATAGAAAGGTACCGCCTCGCTATAACCGAGGCGCAGAGTAATTTCAATGCCGAGACCCAATTTTTGATCGGGGAGTGCTACGAGGAGGCGGGTGACGCGGACCAGGCCATCGCCGAATTCCTTAAAGTCAAATATCTTTATCCTGAGTTGACGAAATGGTCCGGCAGGGCCGGGCTGCGGGCCGCCACGCTCTTCGAGAACAAGGGCAGGTGGAAAGACGCGAGGAAGATCTATGAGGAGCTTTCCGGCACTAAGCTGCAAGAGGCGAAATACGCAAGGGAAAGGCTTGACTGGATGGAAAATAACGTCCCAGAAAAAACCGGGGAGGTAAAATAATATGATGGAATGGATAATAAGGGGCGGCCCGATGATGGTGCCGATCCTCCTGTGTTCGGTCATCGCTTTCGCCGTTTTCATCGAGAGGTTCATCTATGTGCAGAGGATAAAGATAAATACGAGAAAATTCATGGGAGAGATCTCCTATTCTCTCAAGAGGAACCGCGCCGATGAGGCGATCGAGATGTGCGACAAGTCCCCGGGCCCTCTCCCCAGGGTCCTTAAGGCCGGCATACTGAAATACGACAGGACGAGGCAGGAGGTCAAGGAGGCGATAGAAGACGCAGCACTCCACGAGATACCTAAGCTTGAGAAGAATATCGGCGTGCTCGGCACCATCGCGCAGATAAGCCCGTTGCTGGGTTTTCTGGGGACCGCCATAGGGCTGGCGGAGATATTCCAGAAGATACAGGTCAAGGCCGCGGCTTTAAGCCCTGTTACGCCGGCGGACATATCCGGGGGAATATGGCAGGCGCTCATAGCCATGGTCGCGGGTTTACTTATTGCTATTCCGGCGGTCACGGCGTATAATTATTTTGTAAACAGGATAAATTATATAATACGCGAGATGGAGATAGGCGCGACTGACCTCGTTAACATACTCTCCGAAAAGAAGGCGGAATAGATGAGGTTCAATTTCTCGCGGTTGAAAGCCATAGACAGCCGGTTCATCGAGGCGGTGCCGCTCGCCAATTGCGTATTGCTTCTTCTTGTGTTTTTCCTCCTGACATGGAGCTATTCGGCGCAGACCCAGGCGGGTATCAAGGTAAGCCTGCCGAATGCGGTTACCTCCGAGACGGCCGGGCCGAGGGCCGAGGTCATAACTATTACCAGGGAAAAGGTATTATACCTGGGGAGCGACGCGGTCTCGCCCCAGGAACTCGCCTCAAGGATAGAGGCGCTGCCCAAAAAAGATTCGATCCTGATAAAGGCCGATAAGGGCACTTCGCTGGATCGCGTAGTGGAGGTCTGGGATATATGCAGGAAAGCGGGAATACGGCAGGTCAACATAGCTACGACACAGGTGAGATAACAGGCAGGCATATCTTCGCGCTGGCGCTTGCCGCCTCGCTGGCTTTGCATTTATTTTGGCTTTCTTCGGTAAGGATATCCGTTTCGGCGCCTGCCCCGATGAACAGGCCGGGATCGGCCGTTTCTTTTATAGGTTCTATCCTGGAAGAGGGGCCGGTCTTTCCGGCGCCGGGCCAGGCCCGGGACGCCGCTGACACAGGCATCGTGCGGTTGCGGGACCTCGCGGTCAGCCCGTTGATGGCCGGGGATAGTGCGATTCCGGGCGGGAGCGGGAGACTGGAGAGCGTCTCCGATCTCGATGTGCTCAAGGAGATGGAAGAAAAGTCTCCGGCCGGCGCGGCGTTATACGCGAAACAGGTCCCTGAAAAACCCTTTGACGAGATAAAGGTCGCGTACAAGACCTACCCGTCGGAGATAGAGGGGCCGGCGAGGTTCAGGGAGGTCATTTACAAACCGGAGCTTCCAACCAACCTCCGGTGGGACGAGAGCTTGGGTGTTGATCTCGACAGGCTTGGGAACAAATTTTCTGTAAAATTGAAATTCCTGGTATCTCCGGAAGGCAGGGTCGGGGCGGTAGAGAGGTTGTCTTCGTCCGGCCATCCGACGGTGGATATAATCGCCATGCGATATCTAAAGGAATGGCAGTTCGCGCCGCTTAAGGCCGCGGGCCCCAAGGAAGAGCAATGGGGGACCGTAAGATTGAATTTTTCGCTCAATAAAGCTGAGACGAGATGATAACTATCGAGTTGTCGTGGGCGGCGGCATTGTATTTAACCGTCTGCGTAGGGGTCCTTATCATTTATTGGGCTTTTTTCGAAAGGGTGAAAACCCTGCCTAACCGTTCAGCCTCGGACAGGAACGTGTGGCACTGCTCAGTTTGCACATTTTTTTATATAGACAGCAGGCATTCGGATATATCGGTATGCCCGAGATGCGGAAGTTATAACAAGAAACAGATTGCGAATCAAGAAAAGGAGGTAAAGGGATGATAACCGAAATTGGAATCACGGCCGGTGAGATATGGCATTACCTTGACGAGCACGGCGAGGTGAGCCTCTCCCAGTTATGCGCGGGGATAGATAAACCGCGCGATGTCATTCTTATGAGCCTGGGTTGGCTCGCCAGGGAAGGGCACGTGGTCCTTGAGGGCGAGAAGGACTACAAGATCTTTCTTCGCAGGTAAGCGGGTTGAAGAAGATAGCTATCCTGGTCACTGCCGGCTCAAAAAAAGAAGCCGGGCTGATCGCGCGTGCCCTTGTGGAGAAAAAATTGGCCGCGTGCGTCAATATTGTACCCTCTATCAGGTCGATATATGCATGGAAGGGCAGGATAGAGGCGTCTGAGGAATACCTTTTAATAGCGAAGACCAGGGAGAACCTCTTTTCCCGGGTCGAGAAGGCCGTGAAGAGTTTGCATTCATACGAATGCCCGGAGATAACGGCCCTGCCTCTTACAAAAGGAAGCACGGGTTATATGCGCTGGATAGAAGAATCGACCAGGAGATAAATACATGACAAAAAAGACCTTTTTGGCAATGTTGATCGCCGTATTTGCGGTTTTTCCTTCTCTTTGCCGCGCCGGTTCGGCCGCCGGCGACGCTTATTTCAAGGGAATTGAGCTGGCGTCTCAGGGAAATCTTGAAGAAGCCAGGGCGGAATTCCAAAAATCACTGGGCGACGATTCGGTATATCCCTATGCCAGGCTGGAGATGCACGCCATCGATGACGTTTTGAAACAAAAAGCGAAGAGGGAGACGGCCATACTCGTCTTCCAGGGCAAAAAATTGGCTACGCAGAAAAAATGGGACGAAGCCATTGCGATGTATAACAAGGCCATAAAAGAGAACCCTAATTACGGGTATGCTTTCATAAGCAAGGGGATCGCTTATATGTCGCAGGGCAACCTCGACAAGGCGATATCCAATTTCTCCGAGTCGATAGACGTCAGCCCCGAATACACCGAGGCGTACCAGAACCGCGGGGTCCTTCTCGAATATAAGGGGCAGTTCAACAAGGCCATAGCGGATTTCGATAAGGCTATTGCGGCCGATCCCACTTCGTACGTCCTGTATTTCAACAGGGGAATGGCACGTGTCTACAAGAACCAGTGCGACCTTGCACTCCCGGACCTGAATAAGGCCATCGAGCTGAAGCCGGATTACGCCAAGGCGTATATAAATAAAGGGGTCGCGCTCGAGGACCTCAAGCGCATCGACGAGGCCATCACGGCTTATAAAAAAGCCATCGAGCTGGATATTTCACAGGACAAAGAGATAGCCAAAGACGCCGAGGTGACCATACGAACGCTCGAGGCCGAAAAGAAGAAAGCCGATGATAGCAAAGAAAATAAATGAGATATTAAAGGACGACGACTTCATCGCCGTTGCCACCTGCGACCTGGAGGGGAACCCGAACGTCGCCCCGAAACTTTTCCTGAAGGTCGAGAATGACCATATATACATGATAGATTATGTCATCGGAAGGACATTCCAGAATCTCGTGGTGAACCCGAAGGTATCGCTTGCCGTTACCGACAGGGACAGCCTGACAGGTTACCAGATAAACGGGCCGGTGGAAATACTCTCGACCGGCGCATCATACGATAAGTTCGTGGACGAATTCCAGAAAAAAGGGCTAAGCCTTTCATCCAGGCGTATAGTCGAGGGCGTCCTGCGGGGGGAGGGCCATACGAATTTCGAAGCGGCTTTCCCGAACAAGGTGGTCGTTTTCAAGGTAAAAATAAGCGAAGTGGTCGAGATCAGGTCAAGCGGAGAACTGAAAAGGGAAAAATTATAGATTGCCTATACTAATTCCCCTTAATTTGTTATAATATCCATTCTGGCCGGGTCATTTTTTGTCGGCATCGGGGCTGTAGCTCAGCTGGGAGAGCGCTTGAATCGCACTCAAGAGGTCGGGGGTTCGATCCCCCCCAGCTCCACCATTTGAAAGGCTATGCGAAAAAAACTCTTTTTCTTAGTGGCCTTATTGTCACTCTCCTCGCCGGTCTTCTCTAAGGATGCGGACATCCAGAAGCCGGTGGTCGCCGGCTCGTTCTATCCCGCCGAATCGGTATTGCTCGCAGGCCAGATCAATAAATATCTTAATGATGCAAAACCCGAGGCCGTCAACGGCGATATAATAGCCCTCATTTCGCCCCACGCCGGTTATATATATTCCGGCCCGGTCGCCGCTTACGGCTATAAGGCCATATCCGGAAGAAAATATGACACCGTCGTGATAATAGGGATAAGCCACTTTACCCTCTTCGACGGCGTAGCCTATCTCGAGAAGGACCTTTACCGTACGCCGCTTGGCGATCTCCCTATAGACCTTGAATTTACCGGGAGATTGGCCAGGGTTGAAAAAGATACATTGCGCAAAAATCCCCGGGCATTCGAGGAAGAACATTCGGCCGAGGTTGAGATCCCGTTCCTCCAGATGTCGTTGAAAGATTTCAAGATAGTTGTCCTGTTGATGGGGCGGCCCGATTATGCCACGTGCAACAAGCTCGCAAGAGGCCTTGTTAAGGTGATAAAGGAGAGAGGCAGGAAGGTCCTTATAGTGGCGAGCACAGACCTTTCGCATTACCTCAAATATGACGACGCTATAGCTAAGGACCGGGTCACATTATCCGAACTGCTCAATTTTGACGCGGCCCGTTTCGCCGAATCGGCATCGGCCCGCGAGTGCGAACTTTGCGGCTCAGGTCCGGTAGTAACCGCTATGATCGCGGGCAAGGCCCTCGGCGCAGATAAGGTCCAGATCCTTAAATACGCCAATTCCGGCGATACGGCCGGGGACAAAAGCCGGGTAGTCGGTTACGCCAGCGCGGTCATTTATAAATATAAAGAGGAGGGAGGCATGTTGAACTCCGGGCAAAAGAAAGAACTACTGGATATAGCGCGGAAGACCGTCGAGTCATCCGTCAGGAACGGCAAGATACCGGAATTCAAAGAGACCGATCCCGGCCTGCTCGCCCAGGAAGGGGCGTTCGTGACTTTACACAAGAAGGGTGAGCTCAGGGGGTGCATCGGCAACATAATCGGGACCCAGCCCCTTTGGATGACGGTCCGCGATATGGCGGTGCAATCCTCTTCGCACGACCCGAGATTCGAACCGGTCTCCCCCGGTGAGCTCAAGGATATAAAGATAGAGATATCGGTCCTTTCCCAGCCGAAACGCGTCCAGGAGATAACCGAGATAAAGATGGGCACACACGGTGTGATAGTAAAGCGCGGTTTTAATAGCGGCGTCTTCCTGCCGCAGGTGGCGACGGAGACAGGCTGGTCCAGGGACGAGTTCCTTTCCAACCTCTGCGCGCATAAGGCCGGACTTCCGGCAGATGCCTGGAAAGACAAGAAGACGGAATTGTATAGCTTCACCGCGCAGGTCTTCGGAGAGGAATAACCTTGAGCAGATTTTATGTGCCGCCGGAATGCGTGGCAGGAGGAAAGATCATTATCCGCGGCGACGAGCTCCATCACGCCAGGGATGTCATGCGCCTCGCTGCCGGAGACGGGATAGCGGTCTTTGACGGGACAGGCAAGGAATACCACGGCGTCATATTGGACGTCGATAAGGAGCAGATGACCGTCGCGGTAGAAAAGACGGTCGAAAGGAAGGACGAAGGCTGCAGGCTGATACTGGTCCAGGCGCTCCCGAAATCGGACAAGATGGACCTGATCATCGAAAAAGCGACGGAGCTGGGGGCCGCGAAGATAATTCCGGTCACGACAGGACGGACCGTTGTCCGGTCGGACGCGAAAAAGGAAAATTCTAAGACGGAACGTTGGAGGAAGATAGCCCTCGTTGCCGCCAAACAATGCGGCAGGACCACGATACCGGAGGTAATGCCGGTAACAGGGTTCGGGGATGCCTTGAAAATTTTAAACGACGCGGAGATCAAGATAATACCCTGCCTTTCCGGGAATACGAAGGCCCTAAAAGAAGTTTTGGGAGGCAGGAAGGTAAGATCGGCCGCTGTCTTGATCGGCCCGGAAGGGGATTTTACGGATAAGGAAATAAATGACGCGAAAACCGCGGGCGCCGTGCCGGTCTCGCTCGGCCCGGAGGTCCTCAGGTCAGAGACCGCGGCTATCTGCGCGCTTTCGGTCTTAAATTATGAATTGAGGTGGTAGATGGCTATTAAGGACGGCATTCTCATAGGCGAGATGCTGATAATCGATAAGGTGATCACTCCGGAACAGCTGGAGATGTGCCTTAATGAACAGAAGAAGTCCGGGAAATTTATTTGCCAGATAATCGCCGACCTCGGTTTCGCCGCCGAGGAGAAGGTCCTGACCGTCCTCTCCAGGCAGCTCGGCATACCCTACGTAAAGCTCAAGGAAAGGAATATACCCAAACCGGTAGCGGAGAAAGTCCCGGCGAGGTTCGCGGTCCATTATAAGTTGATGCCCCTGGAAGAGAAGGACGGCATCCTCTCCATAGTCGTGACCGACCCGCTCGACCTGCACACCCTCGACGACATAAAACTCATTTTAGGCTGCGAAGTCAGGCCGCTTCTCGGCGGTGAGAAGGATATCATAGAAGCTGTCAAGAAGTATTACGGCATCGGCGCCGACACGATCGAAAGCATCATGGCAGAGACCGCCGCCTCAGGCGGGCCGTCCCTTGCCGTCGAGGAGGCCGAGGAGCTTGTCGAGGACGCCTCTATAATAAAATTCGTGAACCAGATAATCCAGCAGGCCTACCACGACCGGGCGACCGACATCCATATAGAGCCTTACGAGGACGAACTGAAGGTCCGCTACAGGATAGACGGCGTTTTATACGACGCCGCGATCCCCCCGAATATCAAGTATTTCCAGTCCGCGATAATCTCCAGGATCAAGATAATGTCGAACCTCAATATCGCCGAACACCGCCTGCCCCAGGACGGCAGGATGAAGGTGAAAGTAGGCCAGGAGGACCTCGATCTGAGGGTTTCGATATTGCCGACGCCTTACGGCGAAAGCGTAGGCATAAGGCTTCTCTTCGCGAAGATGCTTTACAGCCTTGAGGACCTTGGCTTGGCCGATTTCGACCTCAAGATACTGAACGAGATGATAAAAAAGCCGCACGGCATAATACTTTTGACCGGCCCGACCGGTTCAGGGAAGACGACGACGCTTTACGCCTGCCTATCGAAGATCAATAACAGGGAACTTAAGATACTTACTATCGAAGACCCTATAGAATACCACCTTAAGGGGATCACGCAGATCCAGGTCCATAATAAGGTCGAACTGACTTTCGCCAAGGGGCTGAGGTCGATGCTCAGGCACGACCCGGACGTGATGATGGTGGGAGAGATAAGGGACGTCGAGACCGCGGAGATAGCGATAAGGGTAGCCCTCACCGGACATCTCGTCTTTTCGACCTTGCACACCAACGACGCGGCCGGCGCGACGACGCGACTCCTTGATATGGGCATCGAGCCGTATCTCGTGGCTTCGTCGGTCGAGTGCGTCATCGCCCAGAGGCTAGTCCGCCTTATCTGCCCGAAATGCAAACGGCCGGCGAAAGACGCGAAAGTGGTCCTGCAGGAGCTCGGCATGAAGGACGCGCCGAAGGGCGCCGAGATATACGAGGGGAAAGGATGCGAGGCGTGCAAATTTACCGGCTACCGCGGAAGGACCGCCATACATGAGTTCCTCGTATTGAACGAGGAGATACGCGAGATGGTGCTCAACCACAAATCGGCCGACCAGATAGGAAGAAAGGCCGTAGCCCTCGGGATGAGGACGCTGCGCAACGCGGGCATCGAGAAGATCTTAAAGGGTTTGACGACGGCCGGCGAAGTAATGAGGGTAACGCCGAAGGAAGATATCCCGAATATGTAACACGGGGACGGAGTTTCGATTGGCGAGATTTTTTTACAGGGCTAAGAAGGGGATCGGCGACGTCGCGGAAGGCTATATAGAGGCCGACACCGAATATATAGCCGTCTCCAAATTATCGCAGATGGGATTGTATCCCCTCAGGGTGGATAGGCAGGAGGCGCGCGGCGGAGAGGCAGGGTTTGCGTTCATGAACCGCGTCGGCACCAGGGATATGGCTGTTTTCACGCAGCAGTTCTCCGACCTTTTGGGTTCCGGCCTTACCCTGATAAACGCCCTCGGCGTCCTATCCGACCAGATAGAGAACAAGGCGTTAAAGTCCGCTCTGCAGGATGTGATAGTCCAAGTGAAGGCCGGCGCCTCTCTCTCAGGCGCGTTCGCCAAGCATCCCAGGATATTCTCCGATTTTTTCGTGAGCATGATAAGCGCGGGCGAGGTGGGAGGCGTGTTGGAGAAGATCCTCAAGAGGCTCTCCGACCATTACGAGAAAGAGGAGGACGTAAAGAGCAAGATCCAGGCTGCCATGGCCTATCCGGCGCTCGTCCTCTCGGTCGGTGTCTTGACGGTCTTTGTCCTCCTGTCGTTCGTCATCCCGCGGTTGACGGTGATATTTTCCGAATTCGGGCAGTCCCTTCCGCTCCCCACAAGGATACTCGTAGGGATAAGCGATTTCTTCGCTCAATTCTGGTGGCTGATGGTCCTGGCTGCCGCTATCATATTTTTCCTGGTCGTAAGGGTAAACTCCACAAAGCAGGGAAAGACACAGGTCGACAGGTTTTTACTGGGCCTGCCGCTTCTCGGGGATTTCCTCAAAAAGGTCGAGGTGGGAAGGCTCTGCAAATCGCTCGCCACTCTTCTCGATAACGGTGTCCCCATACTCCATTCTATCGAGGTAATATCCGCGACAGCGACCAACGAGGTGCTGAGGCAAGAGTTCGAGAGGATAGGGAAGTCGATAAAAGATGGCCTCTCATTCTCCGGGGCGATAAAGAACAGCCCGCACTTCCCGGCCTTCGTGAAGAACATGATATCCGTCGGGGAGGAGGGCGGCTCGCTCGAGGTTTCGCTTTACCGCATCGGGGATTCGTATGAACATTACGCCGACAGGCTTATTAAGATAATGACGTCGCTTATAGAGCCTCTTATGATACTGGGCATGGGAGCGGTCGTGGCTTTTATAGTGGTCGCGATGCTCCTGCCGATATTCCAATTGAACCTTATGGTAAAATAAAGGAGGGATCATGCGCGCGAGGAGCGGGTTCACTTTCGTAGAGATATTGCTTGTAGTGGTGATAATCGGGATCTTGGCGTCGATGGTATTGCCGAGGTTCGTCGGGAGGTCGGAGGACGCCAGGAGGCAGGTCGCCATGTCGGATATAAATACTAGTATAGCCACGGCCCTGGACATGTATGAACTTGATAACGGGCAATATCCCGATAAATTAGACGACCTGCTCGTCAAACCGGGAGACCTGAAATCGTGGAACGGCCCATATCTTAAGAAGAGGCCGGTTGACCCGTGGGGCCGCGACTACGTCTATAAGCCTAGCACCGACAAGAAAGATTACGACTTGATGAGTTACGGCAGGAGCGGCGTCGCGGGCAGCGACACCATCTCCAATAAACAACCCGTCTCCGGGCAGCAGTAGGCAATTATCCATGGCGTTTCAACGCCGCTGCCACCGAGGGTTTACGTTCATAGAATTGATATTCATTATAACGCTCCTGGCTATTCTGGCGGCAGTCGCGGTCCCGCAGTTCAGGAGATCGTTCGATTCCCTGGTCCTTCAGAATTTCGTCTCTGATCTTACTTCCCTGGCGATGTATGCCCAGGCGAAGGCGATAAGCGGTAGCGCCGAGGCGAGCGTGGATTTCGACCTGCCGCAGAAACGCGTCCTGACAGAAGACCACCTCGTATTCCGAGACCCTTACGGGGTTGACGTCGACCAGTGGGTGACCGGGAAGGTGAAGTCGATACCCGATTCCGTCCTGATTGACCTGAAGGAGGGCAAGGCCAAGATAGTCTTCTATCCGGACGGGACGTCGGACAGGGCTGATTTCGAGATCAAGGGGAAATACGGCGGGAAATATTCGGTATCGGTAGACCCGGGGACAGGCTATGTCAATGTCAAGCAGACGGAATAGGAAGGGATACCTCCTCCTCGAGGTGGTGGCGAGCATCGCCGTCATCGCGATAGGCCTGGCGGTCATATTGCGCTCTTTCACATCATCCCTGCGCGCCTCGAAGATAGCGCAGGAGTATTTTAAGGCGTCGCTCTTGGTGCAGGACAAGATTGCCGGCCTCGAGATAGAGGAGGAATTGGCCGGGGGTGTCGCCGCGTCCGAGTCATCCACCCAGATATCCGGGACGCCGTACAGCCTGGAAACAAAGATAACGAAGATAAGTGACGGGGATACTCTTAACCAGGTCATTACCATAATATCCTGGACGAATAAGGAACGCAACGAGAAGATCGAAATAGGCACTTACCTTAAGGGCCAGGCAGGCGTAGAATGAGAAAGTGCCGCGCAGGGTTCACATTTATCGAATTATTGATAGCGATGCTGATATTCTCCATCGTCTCTATCTCGATATATCTTTCCTTTAATGTGGGCATCTGCGCCTGGCAGAAGGGTGAGGGGAGTTACCGCAGCAGGCAGGAGGCCCGGTATCTTTTGGGCATGCTCTCGCGCGAATTAAAGAACGCCGTCAATTCTCAGGTGATAGTATTTTCCGGGAGCGCGGATTCCCTCTCTTTCTGCAGGGCGGTTAACGGCCTATTCAGGGTGACATACGAGTTTGACGAAGGGGAGAAAGCGGTATACAGGGTATTGCAGACCTATAAGGATAACGCCTCGGGCGGCCCCGGGGTGAGGTCCCGGTTGGCGTCCGGGATGTCAGTCATTAAATTCCAGTATTTATACAAAAAAGACGGAAGACCTGTATGGGGTGATTCCTGGCAGGAAGATTATAAAGAAGTTCCGTTCGGCGTCAAGGTGTTATTGACGTATACCCCCGATGGTTCGGCGGAACCGCTTACGGTCACCCGGACGGTATTGATACCTACAGGAATACTGAAAGACGAAGAGGTGATTATTCCTTGAAGAAGGGCGCCATCCTTATTATAACCTTGTGGATTTTGGCGATTTTGGCTATACTCTCAATTGGGATAGGCGGCAGGATGGGGCTTGAACTGAAACTTACCGGTTTTAACAGGGACAGCGCGGCTGCCCTGTACCTTTCCGAGGCCGGTGTAGAACGCGCGGCGGCCGTCATCCTCAGCAAGAAGAACCACACTATGGATACCTTGAACGAGCAATGGTCATGCAATGATGAGGAAGCCAACCCGCTTTTTAAGGATATCAAGATAGGGGAGGCCGGTACCTTTACCGTAAGTTATCCCTCTTCCGATAAACGGGTCTTTTACGGCGTCCAGGACGAGGAAGCGCGTATAAATATCAATAACGCGCCCGGGGATGTCATCAAGCGGCTTATCGAGTATTTTGACCTTACAGGAGACGCCGGCGAGATCGCGGCTAGTATAGAAGATTGGCGCGACGAAGACGATATCCGCAAGGACGGTTCCCAGGAATATAATGAATATGATTACACTGGAGAGGGATACAAGAAAAAGGATCTCCCTTTTGACTCGATAGATGAGGTCTTGTTGGTCAAGGGCGTAAACCGCGAGCTCTTCGATAAGATAAAGGGATATATCACTGTATACCCGATAACCGGCACGGGCTGCCAGATAAATGTGAATACAGCCCCGTTGCCTGTACTTATGGCGCTGGGTTTTTCGCAACCCGAGGCCGAGACTATAATTGCCGCCAGGATCGGCCCGGATACGCCGGATAATACGCATTTCGTCGACAAGAATGACTTCATCGATTTCCTGTCAGGCGCGAATATTACGTCGCTGACGGAAGCGAACAAGGCGCTCGTATCTTGCGGTTCCAATTATTACAGGGTGATATCGAAAGGTTACGCTTCGGGCGGCAGGGCGGTAAAAACCGTTACCTGTGTCATCTCGGTAACGGGCGGAAGCGTTCTCTACTGGAACGAGGAATAGGAGATGGGATTATTTACCGACAAGACTAAGACGGCGATCGAGATACGCGAATCTGAGATAAAAGTCATCCAGATATCGGTGAGCGGCCCGGCCGCGGCGATAGAGGCCTGCGTCAGCGAAGCGGTGCCGTCGAATGACGTCAAAGCGGCTTCAGAGGCGTTAAGCAAGATCCTCAAAAACTTTAACATAAAACCCAAAGAGACAGTCCTCGTAATACCCAGGCAATCCGTGACGACCAAAACGCTGAGCCTTCCGTCCCATGACCCGGCGGAGATAGAAGAGATGGCCGGGTTCCAGGCGATAAAACAGATACCCTATCCAAAAGAGGAGATAACATACGGCGTCAGCCCGATAGAGACGACGGCCGAGGGCTATTCGAAGGTGATGCTTGTCATCTGCCACAAAGATATGGTCGAGAGGCCGCTTGAGGTGATGAGGTCCTGCGGATTCTCCCCTTCGAAGGTGACGCTGAGCTCTATCGGTATCCTCAACTGGCTAAGGATGGACCCGGATTTCATGGCCGGGGCGGGCGCGGCGCCTGTTATCGTCGTGGAATGCGATAAGTCGGCCACGGACATCGTGATCGCCGATAAAGAGAAGGTAATATATACACGCGGACTCACTTTCGGCTCCGGCGGGGGCGCGGATTACATCGAAAGGCTTAAGGAAGAAATAACAAGGACCCTGGTGACATTCGAAAAGGAATCCTTGACCTTGAAACCCGTAAAGGCTGTCTTTACCGGTTATTTGCCCGGGATGGAAGCGCACAAGGAATCGCTTGAAAACGCGATGGGGATAAAGGTTGAATTCAGGGACGCGTTCAAGGTGTTCCCTTCCGGGGTACCTGAAAGATCCAGGCCTTTCACCTCAACAGGTTCGTTCGCCTCCCTTATAGGCAATGCGGCCGGACCGGACAGGGTAGACCTGTTGCCCGGGAGATTTAAGGTTGCCAGGTCGGTGAAGATAAGGAGGAACGAGGCTATGGTCTCCCTTTCGCTGGCCGCGGCTGTCCTTATACTTCTATCTCTCGTGGTCGTGAACAAACTGCACCAAAAGGAAGAATTATTGAGAGTGCTCGAACTGAGGCTGAAGAAGACGGCCCCGTCGGCGCAGGAGATAGGCAGGAAGAAGGAGTTAGCCGATATCGTCAGGTCCGAATCATCACAAAGGGCGCGGCCGCTTTTGATATTGAACGAATTCTACAGGATCGCGCCCCCTTCGATAAACCTCGCGCTGTATAAATACGATGAGGGGAGGGTGGACATAAAGGGGACGTCATCAGCTTTGTCCGAGGTGTTCAGGTTCGTCAAGCTGCTCGACGACTCGCCGTATTTTGAGAACGTCGAAGTGAAATACGCCGCAAAGAGAAAGACCCCGCAAGCCGAATTCGTGGATTTCGAGATATCCTGCCCGTTATCCGGAAAGGCGGCCAAATGACATTATTAAACCTCAGCGGCCGGGAGAGCAAGCTTTTTTATCTTACGTTGGCGGTGATAGTCGCATGGGCCGCCCAGGCGTTCATCTTAAAACCGGTCTCGACAAAATGGAAGCGGCTTAACGATGAGATAGCCGCGGACACCCTCAAACTGGAAAAGAGCGAGCGCCTCATCGGCAGGACAGGGCCGATAACCGGCGATTATGAAAAAGCCGCGTCGGCCCTCAGGATGGCCGGTTCGGCGGAAGAGGAGATGGCTAAATTCCTCACCGAGATCGAATCCCTCGCGAATACGACCGGAGTCCACATAAACGAGATAAAACCCCTGCCCACGAAAAAATTCAGCCTTTACAGGAAGTTTTACGCCGGCCTCGAGCTGGAAGGGGACATGATACAGATATCAGATTTTATGCGAAAAGTGCAGAATTCCGCTCATCTGCTGGCTATCGATAGATTATCGCTGAATCCGAAACAGGCCCGCTCTAACATCCTCAGGTGCGGTATCGTAATTTCCAAAATAGCTATCCATTAACCCTTTCTTCAAAAAATACTTGACAAGATAAGTATGATTTTATATACTGCTCCCTGAGTAGGGAGTAGAAGATGAGCGCTCATAACCTATATTTAGTTAAAGATTTAGCAAGATTGACCGGACTTTCCATAGAAACGGTGAAATATTATCTCAAAATAAGGCTTATCTCTGAGGTAGGCAGGAGCCCTGAGACGAATTTCAGATATTTTGATGAATCTACTATAAACAGGCTGAACAGGATAATAAGTTTAAGACGGGATAAATACCCGATAAAGAAGATCCTCGAACTACTGGAACCCGGAAGGGCCTCAAGTTGAGCTATTATAAAGCGCTTGCCCTTGAGAAAGAACCGTTTTCGACAAGTCCGGACCCCGCCTTTTTCTTCCGTTCCCAATCGCATGAATCGGCCCTCAACAGGCTGGAGATCACGATAAGGTTGAGGCGCGGCCTGAGCGTGGTCCTGGGCGACGTAGGGACGGGAAAGACGACGCTCTCGCGGACATTGTTGCAATCATTCCACGGGGACGATAATTTCATATTCCACATGATCCTCGACCCCAGTTATAAGACGGAATTCCAATTCCTCGCAAACCTCGCGAAGATGTTCGGGATCAAACCGGCATTCAGGTCGACTCTTGAATTCAAGGATGCCATAGAAAAATACCTCTTCCAAAAAGGCGTCGACGAGAACAAGACGATAATCCTCCTCATAGACGAAGGCCAAAAGCTTGACGCCAACCAACTCGAACTCCTTAGGATATTATTGAACTACGAGACCAATGAATACAAGCTCCTGCAGCTTGTCATACTGGGCCAGGTCGAGCTGCTGCCCAGGATAAGGAAGATAAAGAATTTCATGGACAGGATCGCCCTTAAATACCTGATAAATCCCCTGGACGAGGCTGAGACAAAACAGATGATAGAGTTCAGGCTGAAACAGGCGGGTTATTCGGCCCAGGCCCCGCTCTTTACGGACGACGCGATAAAATATATATATGAACATACGCAGGGATATCCGAGGAAGATAGCCTTGCTCTGCCACGATTGCGTGGAGACCGTCATAATGGACGAGAGGACCGCCATAGACCGCGAAATCGTCCAGGCTGTGATAGGCAGGGAGGTAAGTTAATGCCCGAGGAATTCACAAGCCCGGAAGAAAAACTTTTGAGGCTCATCCGCGGCGAAAAGAAACCTAAGAATAGGTCCGCTCCGCTCCAGGAGAGGGAGAGTTCCGTCCCGGGCGAGCGTGAGGCCGGTCCGGCTCCTGCCGGTCAGGACCGCAGGACTGCGCCACCGCAGCTTAAAAGCGGAGATCACGTCAAATTTATAAACATAACCCTGATAACCGTCCTTATTGTCATCGCCGCCGTCCTTTTGATCGACGTCATAAGTTTCAACCTGAAACGTCCGGCCTATATACCCGAGCCCGCCAAGGGGGCAGCCGTGCGCCAGGAACCGCAAATAGGATCTGCCTCCCCGGTCCAGGCAGATCCATCTTCCGTATCCGTTGAGATCCAGGATAATCCGGCGCTGCTGGCGTCGAAAGATCTTTTTAAGGCCTCCCCGGTCCAGGCCGCTCCCGCGGCAAGGCCTGCCCAGGCCTCCTTCGACAAGTTAAAGGATTTTACGCTGAAGGGGATAATAGCCGGTGATAAACCCCAGGTGATCCTGGAGGACGGGAAGAACAAGAAATCATATTTCCTTTACAAGGGCGATTCGTTGGACAATATAAGGGTTGAGGATATACAGTCGGACAAGGTAATTTTGTCGATAAACGGTGAAGTGCTCGAACTTACCTTATAAGAGGAGAATGCCATGGACAGGGTCAATATGAAGTTTTCAAGGTATCTCACGGGGTTTCTGGCATGCTTTATTTTCATCTCCTTCGCGGCCGGTTCCTTCGCCCAGTCCCCTATCTCCGCGCAGAAGATCACGCTCGACCTGAAGGGGATAGACATAATCGACACCCTTAAGATAATATCGCAGAGGACCGGCATGAACATCATCGCGTCGAAGAGCGTGACCGGCAAGGTCACTATCTTCCTGAAAGATGTCGATGTCTGGGACGCCTTCGAGATAATACTCCTCTCGAACGACCTGGCCTACGACGTGCGCAATGATATCGTGAACGTCATGACCGGCCGGGAATACGAGGCGATGTACGGAGAGCATTTCAAGGATAAGAAAGAATTGGTCACTATCAAGCTTAATTACGCGAAGGCGGTAGAAGTGGCTAAAGCCGTCACGCAGGTCAAGACGACCATAGGGAGGGTCATAGTGGATGAAGGTTCGAACTCCCTTATATTGATGGATAGCGCCGGAAGGCTCGAGCAGATGAAGGAGATGGTCGCCTCGCTCGATTCCCCTACGGTCACGAAGGTCTTCACGCTGGATTACGCTAAGAGCGATAAATTGAACCCCAAGATACAGGATATGATCACGAAAGGACTGGGTTCGGTCCGGTTTGACGAACGCACGAATACCGTGGTTGTGACCGACCTGCCCGGGAAGGTGGCGGACATCGAGAGGATAATAAATGCTTTTGATGAAAAGACCCGGCAAGTCCTCATCGATGCCAAGATAGTCCAGGTGGAGTTAGATGACAAGTTGACCACCGGGATAGATTGGCAGACGATCTTAAAGAAAGTCACTGTCGACCAGAAGCTTACCGCCAACCTGACCTCAGGCGGCACCTTGACGATAAGCACGGGCTTCGGGGACGGCAATACCTTCAATTCAGTCATCCAGGCCCTTAAGTTGGTAGGGAATACCAAGATCATCTCCAGCCCGCGCATTACCGCGCTCGACGGCCAGGAGGCAAAGATAATGGTGGGCACGAAAGAGGCCTATATTACCGGTACTACCACGACGCCGGCTGCCGGAGCGGTAACCACCGCGGAGTCGGTAAATTTCGTAGATGTCGGTATACAGCTTTACGTGACCCCGTCCGTGAACAAAGACGGCTATGTATCGATGAAGATAAGGCCTGTGGTCAGTTCGGTCGGCAGCAGGATCAAGACCACGGCGTCCCCGGACGGCGTGCCTATAGTAAAGACCTCCGAGGCCGAGACGAGCGTAGTGGTAAAGGACGGTGTGACTATCGTGATGGGAGGGCTCATAGAAGATACCAAAATAAGGACAGTCAACAAGCTTCCGATCCTCGGCGATATTCCCTTTTTCGGCGCGGCTTTCAGGAATGTCGTAGACGAGACAAAAAAGACCGAGTTGGTCATTTTCCTTACGCCCACGATTATATCGGGAGATACGTCGCAGCCGATCCCGAATATGAAAGATTCATCCTATTCCGACTACTATGGAAGTGTCCGGGACAGGATAGTCAACCTCGACCTGTATAACCAGATGGTGAGGACGAAGATCCTTAATACCGCGCTGCGGTCGATGCCGCAGGAGAAGCTTACCGGAAACGCCGTAGTGGCTTTTTCCCTTTTCGATGACGGTTCGCTTTTCGGCGAGCCGGTAATAATAAATAAAGCAGAGCCGGCGTTGGCCGACTTGGCCATAAAAAGCGTCAAAGATTCGACTCCTTTTCCGCCTTTTCCGAAAGACTTGGGGAAAGGGACGAAGGCCTTCAAAATAACGCTATCGTTCGAATAAATCTATTGACAAAATACGCGATATATGTTATTTTTTAACTAACAATTCGGAACAAAGATAACAAAATAATCTTGGCACTCCCCGACCGAGAACAATTTTGGGTGTTCAACTGTCGGAAGGGAGGGTGCCAATTTGCATTTTAAGAACCTGGAACTTTTTGGCTTCAAGTCGTTCGCTAACAAGACCGAGCTGAATTTTGAGCCGGGAGTAACGGCGATAGTCGGCCCTAACGGCTGCGGTAAATCGAACATCTCTGACTCGATCAAGTGGGTCCTCGGAGAGACCTCGGCCAGGGAGATCCGCGGTACAAAGATGGAAGACGTCATCTTCAGCGGCACCGACGGAAAAGAAGCCCTTGGATTCGCGGAAGTATCCCTCACGATAGTAAACCAGCCCAAGATCCTCCCTACGGAATATGACGAAGTCACAATAACAAGGAGAGTATTCCGTTCAGGAGAGAGCGAATATTTCATAAACAAGACTCCCGTAAGGCTAAAAGATATCAACGAGCTTTTAATGGGGACCGGCATCGGCACGTCCACCTATTCCCTCATGGAACAGAACAGGATAGCCGAATTATTAGACTCGCGCCCGGAAGAGAGGCGCTATGTATTCGAGGAGGCCGCCGGCATTACCAGGTACAAGGCCAAGAAGAAAGAAGCCTTGAGAAAACTTGAGCAGACAGAGGCGAACCTCCTCAGGGTAAGCGACGTGATAACCGAAGTAAAGCGCCAGATAAATTCCATCGAGCGCCAGGCCAATAAAGCCAGGAAATATAAGGAAGATTTCGAGAAGCTGAAGGAGATGGAGGTATGGACCGCTGCGGCGGAATTCAAGAAGATAAGGCAGGAAGAAGGCAGTATATCGTCCGACAGGGATTCCCTGGCGGCGAAGGAGTCTGAACTTAATTCCGTCATCTCGGGGCTGGATACGAAACTGGCTTCGCTGCGCGACGACCTGGCGAAGGTCGACCAGCGGTTGTCGGACGCGAAGGCCAATGCGGTCAATATAGAAGGCCAGGTCGAAAGGAATAAGGACAAAATATCCTATAATTCCGAAAGGTCTAACGAGATCAATTCCAGGATCGCGGGGCTGGAAAAAGATATCGCCGGTAACCGCGAAAGGCTTTCCAGCCTGGAGAACGAAGTAGGCCGCCTGAATTCCGAGGCCGGCCTTTTCAGGAGCAACGAGGAAAATAAGAAGTCTGAGATAGAAGAAAAGACCAAATATCTTGAGGCCATCGCCGAAACTATAAAGACCTGCCAGCAGAACATAGAAAAGGCGAAACTCTACGTCGTGGATATTGCGGCGGGTCAGACGAAGGCCCGCAACGAATTGACGAAATTAGTCGCGCACACCCAGCACCTGGGCGCGCGCCAGAGAAGGATAGAAGTAGAGAAGAGGAAGGTCGATGAGGAAAGGGCCGCCTCCGGCCAGAAACTCGGTGAGCTGGTGGCCTTCGTGGAAAGGATATCCAAGGATATAGAGAACCTTAACTGGAAAAAAGCCCAGGCCGAGGGGGACTTAAGCTCGCTAAGTGAAGAGATAACTAACCTCGAGGTCGAATTCCAGGGCCTCAGTTCGGAATTGACCGCGGCGCAATCGCGGCTCACTTTCCTTGAAGACCTCAAGGCCAAATATGAGGGTTTCTCGCTCGGAGTAAAGAGTGTCCTGAAAGAAGTGGAGAAGGGTTCGCCCATATCTCAGGGGGTAGTGGGCATAGTTGCCGACCTGATCGAACCTTTCCAGGGTTACGATAATGCTATAGAGGCGGCTTTAGGGGACCTGGTACAGGCCGTTATCGTCAAAGATAATGAGACCGCGAAAAGGCTCATCAAATTCCTGGACGAAGGTTCGCTCGGCCGCGCCACATTCATACCGCTGGAAGGCGTCTCCCGTTCAGGATCAAGGACAGACCTCATAAATTACATAAAGGCGGAAGGAAGCGTAAAGTGCGTCATCGAATTCATGTTGCGCGATACTTACCTTGCGGATGACCTGGAGTCCGCGTTCGGCTCGATAGCCGGGCGGCAGGACCATGTCAGGCTCATAACCAAGAACGGCGAAGTCGTGGAGAAAGGGCTTTCGGCCGGAGGCAAGGTCCAGAAGGCGGAAGGTTTCGGCCTGATAGGAAGGGACGCCAAGATAAAGGAATTGAGGATAACAATAGAAAACCTGAAGGCGAAGTCCGCGGCCCTCGAACGCGGCCTCCAGGAGAAGAAGCAACTCAGGGACTCGCTCCAGGCAGAGACGAAGGCTGTCGCCGAAGATATACATAAGATTCAGATAGATAACGCCAACAAGATCAGCGAAAAAGCCGGCCTTGAAGAAGCCATGAACAAGCTTAACGAGGAGGAGTCGCTGTTGAACCTTGAACTCGGGGAGGTGAACTCCGAGATAGACACCTACGTGACCAAGGAGGAGGAGCTTAAGAAAGAGCTCGCCTTGCTCGACGACGAAGACGCGAAAGTCCAGGATACGATCAAGTCGAACCAGGATACGATAACCCTCAAGCTGAAAGAGAGGGAGGATACGCTTGTCCTTATAACCCAGAGCAAGACTGAGTTGGACATGCTTAAGGACAAGGAGGTCTCGGTAACCAACGCCCTCTCCATGATGGCGAGGTCTTTCGAAGACGAAAAAACCGGTCTGGCCTCGAAAGAGAAAGAGATCAGGGATTCCAAGATGAGGATCTCGGAATTGATGGTCGAATCGGAACAGCTTGCCAAGAGGAATGAGGAGCTCGTCAGCGCCAGGATAGCGGCGGAATCCGATTCGCGCCAGATATTGGATGAAAGGAAAACTGCAGGCGATTCCATATCCCGCGTAGAGAACGAGTCAAAGGAGGCCCAGAAGTCCTTTAATGAATTGAGCGGTCGCCTGCACACCCTTGAGGTCAAGACCACCGAGTTCAATTACAGGAAGAACAGCCTGCGCGACAGGCTGATCCAGGTCTATAAAGTCGAGACCGACCTTGAGCAAGCGGCCATACCCGAAGACATAAATTGGGACGAGATGAACGACAAGATGGAGGCCCTGCGCTCCAAGCTAGAAGGCATGGGACCGGTAAATCTTGTCGCGATAGAAGAGCACCAGGAACTGCAGGAGAGGTATAACTTCCTGACAACCCAGCAGCAGGACCTCGTCCTGGCTAAAGATGACCTGCATAAGGCGATAAACAAGCTCAACAGGACGACCCGAGAGATGTTCCTCGAGACATTCCAAAAGATACAGGCCGAATTCAGGGATATGTTCAGGCTGCTCTTCGGCGGAGGCGACGCTGAACTTCTGCTCATCGACCAGGAGGATATCCTCGAGAGCGGCATCGAGATAATCGCGCGGCCCCCGGGTAAGAAGCCTCAATCCATATCGCTGCTATCCGGAGGCGAGCGTTCAATGACCGCGATAGCGCTCCTCTTCTCCATATTTAAGGTGAAACCCAGCCCGTTCTGCGTGATGGACGAGATGGACGCGGCGCTCGACGAGGCTAATATAGACAGGTTCTGCAGAGTGCTGAAGGATTTCGTGAAGACTTCGCAGTTCATAATAATAACACATAACAAGAAGACGATTTCGGTGGCCGACGTAATGTATGGCATCACTATGGAGGAGTCGGGTGTATCGAAGATCGTTTCGGTTAAGTTTTCACAAGAGCTGGAGGCGAAGACAGCTTAAGGTCATCTGGACCTATAGGCGCAGACTTTGTTTTTGCCGGTCCTCTTCGCTTCATACAGCGCCATATCAGCTAAGTAGATCAGCTTTTCTTTATCGGGCGCGTCTTCTGGGTAGGTAGAGAGGCCCGCGCTTATGGTAAGGTTCTTGGTAGGTTGGACTTGCTGTCCTTTAAACTCGAAGTTTTCTATCGCCATCCTGAGGTTTTCCGCGATAGTATAAGCGGGGTTTTTACCCTGGTTGGGAAGTATCACGGCGAACTCCTCGCCGCCGTAGCGTGCCACAAAACCCTTCCCGTCGCAGACGGTCTTTAATATCCTCGCTACCTCACGGAGGATCTGGTCTCCCATCTGGTGCCCCATCGTGTCGTTATAGTTCTTGAAATTATCTATGTCGAACATGACCATGGAGAGGGGGGACTTGCTCTCGTAAGCCTTCTTCAGTTCCTCGGTCAGGAGGAATTGGAAATATCCGTGGTTCCAGAGCCGCGTGAGAGTATCGGTATTGGATTCGTAAACCGTTTGCTCATAAAGCCGTGAATTTTCGATCGCGAGGCCGGCATGGTTCGCGAACATCGTCAAAGTCCTTATGTCGTCCTTGAGTATGGGTTTCTTCGTGAATAGGTTGTCCGCCAGTATCACTCCTACAACTTTATCCTTTGCCTTGAGCGGGACGGTCACGAAATACTCGGTCCTTAAGAATTGCAGGACAGGGTCGTTGGCTGTCTTATGACGAGCCTCGTCCGTGGTTACCTCCATGCTCATACCTTCAAGAACGGTCACGGCAAGAACTCCGGCATCCTCGCGTAAGGGGATCTTTATGCCCCTTACTGCCTTGTCGAGGTCTGACCCGCCCTTTTTATAGAAGGTATAGGCCGATATGAGGTCTTCGAGCGACATCTGCTGGGAAGATATCCTGCTCCAGATGAGGCCGGCCTCTTCGCCGGAATGGGGGCCTAAACCCATCTTTCCCTCGAGAGTGTTCTCCTGCTCGTTCACAAGGAAGAGCATGGCCCTGTTGAAGCCGAGGCCCGCGTGGGAGGTCACTCCGGTCAATATGATAAAGAGGATCTCCTCAAGATTGAGGGTAGAGCGCATCGCGTTGCCGATCTCATAGAAGATCGCCAATTCAGCGCGTATCCTGTCAAGCCTTTCCTGTACGTTCTTTTTTTCCATAACGGGATTAATGATACCCTATAACCCCCGGCTTGTCAATAAGACCCATGTGAACGGGTCCTGCCTGCCGAGCACCTCGCCCGCTCACTATGGTTCGCGGGCAAGGGCTCCGTCGGCAGTCACCCGCATGAACCATACCGCTTGACAATAAGCGGTATATAGTATAAAATTATTACATCTTCGGGAGGGGTGAAATTCCCCACTGGCAGTTAAAGCCTGCGAGTCCCAAATCCATATGTTTTAAGGATGGGACAGATCCGTTGTAACCACGGAGCCAATAGTCAAAGTCTAGATGGGAGAAGATAAGCGGTTTTTATGCCGCCATATCGCGTATTTTGACCCGAAGAGAGATCTTCGGGTTTTTTATTTTCCGAAGGAAAATATCCCGTAGCCGTTCAGGCTACAGGATGGAAAGAATATAATGTTCAACACGATCAAAGAAGCAATAGAGGATATCAAAAAGGGCAGGATGATCATCGTCATCGACGACGAGGACCGCGAGAACGAGGGGGACCTGCTTATGGCCGCGGAATTCGTCACGCCCGAGGCGATAAATTTCATGGCGAAATACGGCCGCGGCCTAATATGCGTCCCCATGGAAGAGAAACGCCTTCGCGAGCTGGGGATAGAGGTGCTATCCGAGACCGGCGGCGGTAATTTTAACACCGCGTGGACGATGTCGATCGACGCGAAGGAAGGCGTCACTACCGGCATATCCGCCCAAGACAGGTCAAAGACGATAAAGGCGCTCGTAAATCCCAGGTCGAAGCCAGTGGATTTCAGCCGGCCCGGCCATATCTTCCCGTTGAGGGCGAAAGAGGGCGGGGTGCTCGTCAGGACCGGCCATACTGAAGCTGCGGTAGACCTTGCTAAATTGGCGAGGCTGAAGGCGGCCGGCGTCATCTGCGAGATAATGAATGACGACGGGACGATGGCCAGGACATCCCAGCTTATAAAATTCGCCCGGAAGCATAAACTCAGGATCTGTTCCATAGCGGCCCTTATTAAATACCGCATGGCCGCCGAAAAGCTTGTCCAAGAGATAGAAGAGACCACCCTGCCGACCGGATACGGCGAGTTCAGGCTCCGGCTTTACGAATCAATTATCGATAAGAAAGTGCATGTCGCGCTTGTGTTGGGAAAAATATCGGAGAGGCCGGTTTTGGTCAGGGTCCATTCGGAGTGCCTGACAGGCGACGTATTTGGTTCCCTGCGCTGCGATTGCGGAGGGCAGCTCAGGCAGGCTTTGTCCATGATAAAGAGGGAAGGCCGCGGCGTTCTCCTGTATATGAGGCAGGAAGGCCGGGGGATAGGGCTTGAGAACAAGATAAAAGCGTACGCGCTGCAGGATAAAGGGATGGACACTGTCGAGGCGAATAAGGCGCTCGGTTTCGAAGCCGACCTGCGTGATTACGGCACCGGCGCCCAGATACTGGCAGACCTCGGCATAAAAAAGATACGCCTCATCACCAATAACCCGCAGAAGATAGTCGGCCTCGAGGGATACGGGTTAAAAGTTGTCGAGCGCGTCCCTATCGAGATGCCCTCGAACCCGAGGAACCTGCGGTATTTAAGGGTAAAGAAAGAGAAAATGGGACACGTGTTAAAAGGGATCCGTTAAAAGAGAAGGAGGATGAAGATGGTAAAGACAGTCGAAGGGCAGTTGATCGCGAAAGGAAAGAAATTCGCGATAGTCGTCTCAAGGTTCAACGATTTCATCTCGAAACGCCTTCTGGAGGGGGCTATCGATACCTTGATGCGGCACGGCGCGAAGGACAGCGAGATCGAAGCCATATGGGTGCCGGGCGCATTCGAGATACCGGTCGTGGCGAATAAGATCGCGAAGTCGAAGAAATTCGATGCTGTGATATGCATCGGTGCTGTCATAAAGGGCTCGACCCCGCATTTCGAGTATGTGGCCGGTGAAGCGGCGAAGGGCGTCGCGAAGGTATCGCTTGATACGGGCATACCGGTGATATTCGGCGTCATAACCGCCGAAAACCTCGAGCAGGCTATCGAGCGGGCCGGGACCAAGGACGGGAACAAGGGCCGCGACGCTGCGATATCCGCTATAGAGATGGCTAACCTCTTAGAAAACATCTAAGATGAGAAAACGCACGCAGGCGCGCGAATACGCGCTCCAGATATTATACCAGATCGACGTCAGGAACGACCCCGAGGACAAGATCCTGGTGGATTTCTGGAAGAACATAGAGACGGAGCCTGAGGTATCGGATTTCGCCGCTAAGATCGTCATCGGTGCGATCAGGAACAAAAAGAAGATCGACGAAATGATCTCGAAATATGCCAGCAATTGGAAACTCAGCAGGATGGCTGTCATCGACCGCAACGTCCTCAGGATGGCTGCTTATGAGCTGCTCTTTTGCGAAGACATACCCCCGAAGGTGTCCATAAACGAGGCCGTCGACCTCGCCAAGAAATTCGGGGATACCGAATCCGGGAAATTTGTGAACGGCATCCTTGACAAGATCAACAAGGAAGAGGCACCCGGTGGAAAGAACGGCTGACCTCCACGTCCATACGCATCTCTCCGACGGGACTTTTACGCCCCAGGAGGTCGTCGAGAATGCCGTCAAGGTAGGGCTCTCGTGCATAGCGATAACCGACCATGACTGCGTCGACGGCATCGGGTCCGCGATGAAGGCCGCTAAAAAAACCGGGCTGGAAATAATCCCCGGGGTCGAGATGTCCGCCCAGGAGAAAGGCCATGAGGTCCATCTTCTGGGGTTTTATCCGGACATAAAAGACAAGAAGTTTCTCGGGAGGCTGGAGTCCATCCGGAAGAACAGGGTAGACAGGGTATACCGGATGGTAGAAAAACTTAAAAAATATAATGTAAACCTGGATCCCACCCGCGTATTTGAATTGAGCGGCCCGGGCTCGGTCGGCAGGCTGCATGTGGCAGCTGTGCTTGAGGAAGGGGGTTACGTCTCCTCGATCCAGGAGGCGTTCAAGCGGTTCATAGGGGACAAGGGGCCCTGTTATGTGGCGCATTATGATATAACGGCGAAGGACGCCATTGCCGAACTGAAGAGGGTCGGAGCCGTCGCGGTCTACGCTCACCCTAATTTGATGGGCGGCGATGCGCTCATCCCGAAATTCGTAAAATACGGGCTGGACGGGATCGAGGCCTATCATTCCGAGCATTCGAAACAGGTCACGAAAAAGTATCTTGAACTCGCGAAGGAATACGGGCTCCTGGTCAGCGGCGGCTCGGATTGCCACGGAGTTAACAAAGGCCATATGCTTATGGGCACGGTCAAAGTACCGTATACGATCGTCGAGGAACTTAAAAGATGCGCAGCGAAGACGAAAAATATATAAAGATAGCCCTGGAACTCGCTAAAAAGGCCAAAGGGATGACCAGCCCGAATCCGTGCGTCGGCGCGGTAATAGTAAAACGCGGCAGGATAGTCGGCTCCGGTTACCATAAATTCGCCGGCGGGCCGCACGCCGAGATATACGCCCTGCGCCAGGCAGGCAAAGAGGCGGAAGGCGCGACGATGTATATCTCGCTTGAGCCATGCAGCCGCTTCGGCAGGACGCCGCCGTGCACAGACGCGATAATCCGGTCCGGGATAAAGCGGGTCGTGGCGGCGATCAAAGACCCTAACCCCGTAAATAACGGCAGGGGGTTGAGAATATTAAGGATCCGCGGCATAAAGACCTCCGTGGGATTTCTGGATGCCGAGGCCCGCGAACTGAACGAGGATTTCATTAAATATATAACCAAGAAGATGCCTTTTGTCGCGGTCAAAATCGCCCAAAGCCTTGACGGGAAGATAGCGACGCGGGCCGGCGATTCAAAATGGATAACCGGCGATAAGGCGCGGGAATTCGTCCATAAGCTGAGAAGCGAGCATGACGCGGTGATGGTGGGGGCGGGGACGGTCTTAAAAGATGACCCTTTATTGACGGCTAGGGTGAAAGGTAAGAGGGCTAAACAGCCCTTGCG
The DNA here is from genome assembly GCA_028716565.1 of Candidatus Omnitrophota bacterium. Taxonomy (NCBI): domain Bacteria; kingdom Pseudomonadati; phylum Candidatus Omnitrophota; species Candidatus Omnitrophota bacterium. The sequence goes on along the minus strand of JAQUPL010000001.1, from coordinate 322,714 downwards.
CGTCATCCTGGCAGGCAGGACAAGGATCCCGGATAAGGCGCGAATATTTAACAGTAAAGGCGGGGACGTGGTAATAGCGGCGACTAAAAAAAGAGACGGACGCGTGGACATAAAGTCACTGCTCGTCGAATTGGCAAAAAGGCAGATAACCAGCGTATTGATTGAGGGAGGCGGCGAGACGGTTGCCTCGGCGCTGGATGCAGGGGTGGTGGATAAAGTATATTTCTTTATAGCGCCTAAAATAATCGGCGGGCGCAAGTCGACGACGTCGGTCGAGGGGAAAGGTGTCGGTAAAGCCGGCAAGGCCATAAGGCTTAAAAAAATTTCTTTCCGTAAGATCGGTGATGATTTTCTGGCAGAAGGGTACGTGATAAACTAAAATGTTTACCGGGATAATAGAAGAATTAGGGGTCGTTGAGAAGATAGACAGGTCAAGTGAGCCCTCGGTATTTACGGTCAAGGCGGGTAAGGTGCTCGAAGGCCTGAAGAAGGGAGATTCCGTCTCAGTGAACGGCGCCTGCCTGACCGTCGTCGCGACCGGGAAAGGCAATTTTTCCGTAGAGGCGATACGAGAGACCCTGAAGAATACCTGCCTCGGTGACCTGAAAAAAGGCGAGAAAGTAAATCTCGAAGGGGCGCTCGTGAGCGGCGGTAAGGTAAGCGGCCACTTCGTGACCGGCCATGTAGACGGCACCGGCATAATAAAGTCAAAGAAAGAAGGCAAGGGCGAGATATTACTTGAGATAAAAGCCGCCGGAGATATCCTCGATGGGATCGTCCTTAAAGGTTCGGTAGCCGTAGACGGCGTAAGCCTGACTGTGGCGGAATTAAACGACGGTTCGTTTTCCGTTTATGTAATCCCGCATACGGCCCGGGCTACAACGCTGGGCTCGAGAAAGGCCGGAGATAAGGTCAACCTCGAGACCGATATGCTCGGGAAATACGCTGCGAAATATCCCGGCCGGGAAAAACCTTCAAATATCACCGAGGAATTCCTCAAGGATAAAGGCTTTATTTAGACCCACCAATTTATTGACTATCTCCTCCAGTCGTGATAAAATCTATCATTATGTTAAGTAGGGTAAGGCCCGTTGCGGCCATATTTTTTGCCCTTGCTGTTTCCGCATCATTAATATCTACCTGCGGTTCCGCAAAGGCCGAAGCGGTAAAATCCGTACAGGCGGAAGAGCTGCGCGTCGCCAGAGTAATTGACGGCGATACCGTAGTATTGGAGGACGGCAGGCACGTAAGATACATAGGCATGGATACTCCCGAGAGGCGCATGCCGTATTATACCGAGGCCAAAAGGGAGAATGAAAGGCTTGTCAGGGGAAAGACCGTCAAGCTGGAGTACGACGTAGGAAGGACCGACAAGTACGGGAGGATCCTCGCTTACGTCTACGCCGGCGATATATTTGTCAACGCTGAATTGGTTAAGGGGGGTTATGCGGTAATAGCCACTTATCCCCCTAACGTGAAATACGTCGATAAGTTTAAGGCGCTTCAGGAAGAGGCAAGAAAAGAGAAGCGCGGGCTTTGGGGTATCAAGTCGGGGCGTGGCTCAGTTTGGTAGAGCGCTTCGTTCGGGACGAAGAGGTCGACAGTTCAAGTCTGTCCGCCCCGACCATACTTATCCCGGTGCATCCCTATGGCATCCAAAAGAATCCATGTATTTTACTCCGGCAGGGTCCAGGGGGTAGGTTTCAGGTTCACCGCCGAAGTGCTTGCTCGGAGACTTAAGGTAAACGGCTGGGTCAGTAACCTCAGGGATGGCAGGGTCGAAGTCATCGCAGAGGGGGAAGAGCCGGCCTTGAAGGATCTGCTCACCGGCATTGCCGGAGAGATGGCGCATTTTATCGTCGACGCGGATGTATCGTGGGAGCATCCGTCCGGGGAGTTTAAAGATTTCGGCATCAAATTTTCGGAATAAGGTGAATATGAGCGAAGTCAGAGAACAGATAGAAAGACTTCGAGAAGAGATCCGCCACCACGACCACCTCTATTACGTCGAGAACAATCCCAAGATCTCCGACCAGGAATATGACACCCTCCTCAAGAAACTGGAGAAACTCGAGAAAGAGGACCCCGGATCGATCACCCCGGATTCCCCGACACAGCGCGTCGCCGGCGAGCCGGTAGGCGGTTTCGCGGTCGTCGAGCACAAGGCCAGGATTCTCAGCATGGATAACACCTATAACCATGGAGAGTTGCGCGAGTTCGATGAGCGGGTCAAGAAGAACCTGGGCGGGGAAGATCATGAATACGTTGTAGAGTTGAAGATAGACGGGGTTTCCGTGGCCCTGACCTATAAAAAAGGCAAATTTATCCGCGGAGCGACGCGCGGCGACGGTTTCAAAGGCGATGATATCACAGTGAACCTGAAGACGATCAGGTCCATCCCGCTTGTATTGGCGCCGCAGAAGGGTACGGAGATCCCGGAATTCATGGAAGTCCGCGGGGAAGTATATATGAAGCATAAGAGCTTCGAGAAGATAAACAAAGAAAAGGAAAAAACAGGAGAAGAACTTTTCGCGAATCCCCGAAACGCGGCGGCAGGGTCGCTCAAGCTCCTCGACCCCAGGATAGTCGCGAAACGAGGGCTCGATATATTCATTCACAGCTTCGGATACGCGGAAGGCGCGCATTTCAATTCGCAGCACCAGCTTTTGGATAAGCTAAAGACGCTCGGTTTCAGGGTCAATCCTGATTATAAAAAATGCGGCGATATCGGCGAGGCGCTTAAATTCTGCGATATCTGGCAGGAGAAACGCGGGGAACTGGAATATGATATCGACGGGATGGTCGTCAAGGTCGATTCTTTCGCCCAGCAGAAGAAGTTAGGCGAGACATCCAAGTCGCCGAGATGGATGATCGCCTATAAGTATCCCGCGGAACGCGTTGAGACAAAGTTGCTGGATATAAAAGTCCAGGTCGGCCGGACCGGCGCGCTGACCCCGGTGGCGGTGCTGAAACCGGTCTTTGTCGCCGGCACTACCGTTACGCACGCCTCACTCCATAACCAGGACGAAATAGAACGGAAAGACGTGAGGATAGGCGATACGGTTATAATAGAGAAGGCGGGAGAGATAATACCGCAGGTCGTCGAGGTGGTGAAATCAAGACGGACAGGAAAAGAGAAGAAATTCGTGATCCCGAAGAGATGCCCGGCATGCGGAGCGCCGACGAAGCGCGAGGAAGAGGAAGTGGCTTTTCGGTGCGAGAACGTCTTCTGTCCTGCGCAGCTAAAAGAGAGCCTTATCCATTTCTCTTCGCGGGGCGCGATGGACATAGAAGGGCTCGGCGAGGCGATGGTCGACCAACTGGTCGACAAGAAACTGGTGAAGGATTACGGGGACATTTATTGCCTAAAATTTGAGAAACTGCGCACGCTTGAAAGGATGGGCGATAAGTCGGCGCGGAACCTTGTGGACGCCATAGAGAAGAGCAAGAACAACCGTCTCAACCGGCTGATCTTCGCGCTGGGGATAAGGCACGTGGGCGAACATATAGCCGATGTCCTCGCGAAGAGGTTCCATTCGATATATAAATTGTCGGAGCAGGCCCTCGAGGAGTTGACAGTGGTACAGGAGATAGGTCCGGTGGTCGCTGAGTCTATCCGCGACTTCTTCGGGAACCCTGCCTCCAAAAAAGTTATAGAGAAGCTGGCGAAGGCAGGAGTAAAGATGGAAGAAGAGGCGCCTTCGGGTTCATCTTCAAGGCTCGCAGGGAGGTCGTTCGTATTTACCGGAGAACTTAAGGATTATTCAAGGACCGGCGCAGAGCAGATTGTCCGGGACCTGGGCGGTACCGCTTCATCGAGCGTCGGCAAGAAGACGGATTTCGTCGTGGCCGGGGAGAGCCCGGGCTCAAAATATGAAAAGGCGAAGAAACTCGGAGTTAAGATAATCGATGAAAAGGAGTTCGAGAAAATAATAAAACCCTAATTTATCCGGATGAAGAGGGTAAAACCCTAATCTATTCAGAAGAAGAGGGTAAAGGAGAAGAGATGAGAGTCGCTTATAAAAAAGCCGTCCTGATCTTAGCGGTGGCGGTGGCAGTTATAAATATGTCGGGTTGTGAGACGTTGAAGAAGAAGTTCACGAGAAAGCAGAGCCCCAAGAAGGTCACGCCGGTCCTGCAGCCGCAGAACTACAAGGGTATATATCCCAACGCCGTTTTATACAGCAACCATTATAATTACTGGCGCACGTGGACCGAGGACCTTATGGATTGCCTTGATAACCAGGGCAGCAACAAGCGCGAGAGGCTTGCCGCGGCGAGGGCAGTGGAAGACCTGCAGAGGATGCAGGACCTCCTTACCGGCGCGAAGAAGGAAGAACTTGCGAAGTATATAAAGTTCTATCAGGGCGTGCAGAAGAAGGTGGACTTCGGCCAACCCGGAAAGGTGGAGGCCTCAAGCATAAGGAGCGACCTCGAGAGCCGTAGGAGAGTGATAATGAGAAAATTCGAGCCTTCAGAGGTCAAGGCGTTCATCCTGAAGGAAGAGGAGCCCATCAAACCGATCCAGATCACGGAGCAGACGCTGCCTAAAAAATGAAATACATATTAAAGGTTTTACCGGTGGGGCCTATCGCCGCAAATTGTTATATATTCGGCTGCGCCGAGACGAAGGAGGCCGTGATAATAGACCCGGGCGCGGACGATAAGGATATAAAACAGCAGGTGGCCGAATTGGGCCTGTCGCCGAAATGCGTCATAAACACGCACGGCCACGCTGACCATATCGGCGCTAACTCCAAGATGGGGCTGCCGGTATTCATACATGCCTCCGACGCGCAGTGCCTGACGAACCCGATGAAGAATGTCTCAGGGATGATCGGTATCCCGGTCTGTTCCCCACCGGCGAGCAGGCTGCTCGAGGATGGCGATACTATAGAGGTAGGCAACCTGGTCCTGGAAGTCTTGCATACGCCCGGCCATACGCAGGGCTCGATCTGCCTCTGGTGCGAAGACGCGGTCTTTACAGGCGACACACTCTTCGCCGAAGGCGTCGGCAGGACCGATCTTCCGGGCGGGTCGGAAGCGGTGCTTATGAGATCGATAAAAGAAAAACTCTTCACTTTGCCGGACGCCACGAAGGTCTACCCGGGCCACGGTCCCGCGACTACCATAGGCTACGAGAAAGGACATAACCCTTTTTTCTCGGGTTGAGTGATGGAAGATTTTATCAAGGAATTCATGGATTACCTTTCGGTCGAGCGCGGCCTGAGCAAGAATACGCTCGAGTCGTACAGCCGCGACCTGAATAAATACGCCGGATACCTGAAGAAGAAGGGCATAAATAGCCTGGATAAAGTAAAACGCCCGGATATCCAGGATTTCATGATGGGGCTGAAGAGTGACAAGTTGAACGCGAGCTCGATCGCGCGCAACCTAGTCGCGATAAAAGTATTCCACCGTTACCTGACGAGCCAGCGCCTCCTTAAAGAGGACGTCACCTCGGTCATCGAGACGCCGAAACTCTGGAAGACACTGCCGGATGTCCTGGACGAGAAAGAGGTCGAGGCGATACTCGATAGCCCGAACACGCGCCTTAAGCAGGGGCTCCGCGATAAGGCCGCCCTCGAACTGATGTATGCGACCGGGATGCGCGTCTCCGAACTCGTTAACCTGAAACTGACGGATATCCATATTGATATGGGATTCGTAAAATGCCTCGGGAAAGGCCAGAAGGAGCGCATAATACCGGTGGGCAGCAAAGCCAGGGATGCTATCCAGAAATATCTGGAGAAGGCGAGGCCGAAATTTTTAAAGAAAGCCGACTCAGGGGCGATCTTCTTGACCCGCCTTGGCAAGCCGATGTCGCGCCAGACATTTTGGATGGTCATAAAGCATTATGTCAAGGACGCCAGGATAAAAAAGAGGGTGACTCCCCATACGTTGAGGCACTCGTTCGCCACGCACCTTTTGCAGAACGGCGCGGACCTGAGGATAGTCCAGGAACTGCTCGGCCACGTGAACATCTCGACGACGCAGATATATACGCATATAAATAAGGAACGGTTGAAACAGATCCACCAGAAGTTCCACCCCCGTCCGTAAGGTGCGGAAGGAGCAGGGATTTTTTGGTTGTGAAAAATTTGGGTCAAGCGTAGGTCTGCTATGCGCGAGGCGATTCGGTGAACGAAGAGGCGGTTTATGACGGAGCCGGCTATCGATATGCGGCGAGTAATAAAAAAGCCCGAGTGAACCAATCGCCGAGACGCAAAGTAAAGGTAAAAGACCAAATTTTTCACTTTGAAATATTACGCGCCTGTAGCTCAATTGGATAGAGCGTCAGCCTCCGGAGCTGAAGGTTGTGCGTTCAATTCGCACCAGGCGCACCAGTAATCAAAAGGAAAGAGTGAAATTATAAATGAGAACAAGGAGCGTAAAATGGCAACTATAGCGGTTTACCTGGTCTTAGGCCTGGCAGCGGGCGCGCTGAGCGGCCTTATGGGCATAGGCGGCGGCCTTTTATTGATCCCGGCGCTTATATATCTCTTCAAGTTCTCTCAGTTACAGGCGCAAGGCACAACGATGGCTTTATTGCTTCCTCCTATAGGCCTTCTCGCCGCCATGGTGTATTATAAAAATGGTTATGTGGACATGAAAGCGGCGCTCTTCATCTGCCTCGGTTTTTTCATCGGGGGATTTTTTGGTGCGAAAGCGGCCGTAGGGCTTTCAAATATGTTTTTACAGAAATTGTTCGGCGCGGTGATGTTCCTAGTATCATTGAAAATGATCTTCGGAAAATAATAGAAAGGGGGAAAAGTGATGGTGAAGTATTTGGTCATTAGCGTTGCGGCGTTGGTGTTGGTGTGCGCTCCCGCTTGCGGGGCCGAAGACAATGAGGCGGTAAAGAGCGATACCTGCCTTAAAGAGATAGGTTTCTTCTCAGGATGGGGCACGGCTGACGTCGGGCGCGGCTCCGATACCGAAACGATCAGGAAATACGATAATGTATATCTCTCGGGGCGTTTCGGTTTCAACCTCAAGAAATGCCTGAACTGGAAGATACCGGGCATGTTCCTGTTCATGGTCGAGCCTTTTGCCAACCCGGTCATAAAGCCCTCATCCAATTATGAGGCCGGTTGCAGCTTCGGCCTTAAATACGCCTACCCGCTTACCTCTAAATTCTATCCCTACATCGAGGGCGGCACCGGCGGCATATATATATCCGAGAGGACGAGGGACCAGGGCTCCCACGCAAATTTCGTAGATCATGCGGGCGCAGGTCTTTATTACTTCGTCAAAGATAACATCGCCCTTAACGTCGGATACCGTTACAGGCATATATCTAACTTAGGCATAGCTAAGCCTAACAGCGGCATCGACACTAATTCAGTTACGGCGGGAGTCTCGCTCTTCTATTGACGGACCTTATAACGACGCACGCCAACGCCGACTTCGACGCGCTCGCGTCGATGGTCGCGGCGCGCAAGCTCTACCCGGGCGCGCGGCTTGTCCTCCCCGGTTCGCAGGAGAGGGCCGTGCGGGAGTTTATGTCCCTGTGCTCCGACCTCGTCAAGATCGAGTATGAAAAAGACGCTTCGCTCGAGAACGTGACGCGGCTTATAATCGTGGAGACGAGGCTCAAGAGCCGCATAGGAAAAATGGCGCAGCTCGCCGGGAAAAAAGGGGTGGATGTGCATATTTATGACCACCACCCGAGGACCGGCGAAGATATTAAAGCTGACAAGGATATTTACGGAAAGACCGGAGCGTCCACTACTATCCTTGTAGACCTGATAAAAGACAGGGAGATAAAGATCTCGCCGCTTGAGGCCACTATCATGGCGCTCGGCATATACGAGGATACCGGTTCGCTCTCATTCCCTACTACCACAAGGGAAGATATTGATATGGTGAGTTTCCTCGTCTCTATGGGCGCGGACCTGCACCTCGTATCGTCGTACCTGAGGAGGGAGCTGACCGACAAGGAACTTAGCCTGCTGGCCCTCCTTATCCAGTCAACAGAGGTGCATGTAATAAACAGCGTCCATGTCGCGATCGCGGCGATAACGAGCGAACAGTACGTCGACGACCTGAGCCTCCTGGCGCATAAGCTCGAAGAGGCCGAGAATTTCAACCTCATCTTCGTGATGGTCCAGACGAGGGATAAAGTGCAGTTCATCGCGCGCAGCGGCCTGCCTTTCGTGAATGTCGCGAAGATTGCGGCCCTGTTCGGGGGAGGGGGGCACCCTTCGGCCGCAGGCGCCGTGATCAGGGATATGAGCCTGGCAGAGGTAAAATCGAAACTTATAGAATACCTGCGCTCCCATATACATTCCGATATAAAAGCAAGAGAACTGGTAACCGGGAAACCTGTCGAGATGGATATAGACGAGCCTGTGAGCGCGGCTAGGGAAAAACTGGCCAAGGCCCTCTCCGAATATGCGGTCGTTAAAGTTAACGGGCGGCTGGAAGGGATAGCCGCTCTTAAGGACCTCGACAGGGCGGTATCTCTCGGTTTCGGCCACGCGCGCGTCAAGGGCTATATGTCGCGAAAGATCTTTCCCGTGAAACCGGATACCTCGGTTTACGCGATACAGGACATGATCCAGCAGAAGGAAGTGGGCTGCGTGCCTGTATTCGACGGTGTCAACCTTCTGGGCCTTGTCACGAGGTCCGATATCCTGCGCGCTTTCCACGGAAGGCTTTTTGCCGCAGCGTCGGGCGGGGACCTGAAAGAGGAACCCCGCGTCACGGTGAACCTCACACCGAGGATAAAAAAGGCGTTCCCGGGCAAGATGGCCGAGTTGTTGAGGCTGGCGGGCAGGCTTGCCGAAGAGATGGAATTTACCGCTTTCGCGGTCGGCGGGTTTGTAAGGGACCTCCTGCTGGGGGTAACGAATTTTGATGTCGATATAGTCATAGAAGGCAACGCGATAGAATACGCAAAGAAGCTCTCGAAGGAGCTTTGCGGCGTATACGTATACCACAAGAGGTTCGGGACCGCGACAGTATTCTTTCCGTGCCCGGCCGGCATAGCGCCTTCAAAATCCTCCGGCGGGAAGTTCAGGATAGACATAGCCATGACCAGGACCGAGATATACGAAAGGCCCGCCGCTCTCCCGACGGTAAAGTTCGGACCGATAGAGAACGACCTTTTCAGGCGGGATTTCACGATAAACGCGATGGCGTTCAGGCTGGGCAGGCAGCATTTCGGGGAATTGCTCGACCCGTTCCACGGCAGGATCGACCTCAAGGAAGGCGTTATAAGGGCCCTGCACGACCTGAGTTTCGTCGATGACCCGACAAGGATCTTCCGGGGCGTCAGGTTTGAGCAGCGCTTCGATTTCAGGATCGAGCCGCATACGGAGAGCCTGATAAAAAAAGCAGTCGGCCTGAAGATGGTAGACAGGACTCAGAAACAGAGGATAAGGGAGGAGCTTATAGCTATCCTCTCGGAGGAGAAACCGCTTAAGGCGGTCAAACGGCTTTCGGAATTGAATGAATTGCGGTTCATCGACCCCGGCCTGACACTAAAAAGCAAAAATATAGAGCTTTTTAGTGCCGCCGACGAGGCGCTGGCATGGTACGATAATATGCATACGGGTAAGAAGCACGCGCTCGAGCGCTGGCTTGTATATCTGGCTGTCCTCCTTGATGAACTTGACCCGGCCCGGACAAAAAAGATCTGCGGTGATTTCGTCTTCAGGAAGGCCGACGCGGCAAAACTTATCTCCTACAAAAAGAACTCCGAAAAAATCTTGGCCGCTTTATCCAAAAAGGAAAAATTGAGGCCTAGCGTGGTCTGCGCGCATCTCGACGGGTTTTCGCATGAGGCTATGGTCGCGCTCATGGCAAAGACGCGTTCGCAGGCGGCAAGGCGGCGGATAGCATCCTATATGACCAAATACGCGCTCGTGAAGCTCGACCTGCGCGGCGAT